>CAMKOU010000041.1 GCA_946414505.1 uncultured Clostridia bacterium
TAATGTTCGGTTCGGGAACGCCGCGGTCCTTCAGCTCCTGCATTTCCTTGACGAAATTTTCGACGCTGAACGCTACGCCGTTGCCGATGATGTTGGTGATACTTTGGTGGAACACGCCGGAGGGAAGCTGATGCAGCGCAAATTTGCCGTAGTTGTTGATAATCGTGTGACCGGCGTTGGCGCCGCCCTGAAAGCGGATGACCATATCGCTGTTACTTGCCAACACATCGGTGATTTTCCCCTTGCCCTCGTCGCCCCAGTTGGCGCCTACGATTGCTTTTACCATGTTTTTTCTCCTTTTATCACAGTCATCAGACGTTGATTTCCGGTCTGTCGGAAGCAATGTCCTTGTATTTGTCCAGTACGGGCGCCACGCATTCCGTGAGGAAATCCTCGGTTTGTTCCTTGGCGCGACCGGTGTATTTTTCGGGCTGCAAAATGTTTTCAAGCTCCTCCAGCGTTACGCCGAACGCATCGTCTGCGGCGATCCTTTGCAGCAAATCGTTTTCGCCGCCCTCTTCCTTGATGACCTTGGAAGCCGCCATCGAATGCACACGGATGCGCTCGTGCAGCTGCTGCCGGTCGGCGCCGCGCTTTTTCACAGCATCCATCATGATGTTTTCGGTCGCCATAAAGGGCAGCTCCTTGCGCAAGCGCTGTTCAATGACCTTGGGATACACGACCAAGCCGTCGGCAACGTTGGCATAGAGCGACAAAATGCCGTCCACCGCGAGGAATGCCTCGGGAACGCTGAGACGCTTGTTGGCGGAGTCGTCGAGCGTGCGCTCAAACCACTGGGTAGCGGTGGTAAAGTAGCCGTTGAGCACGTCCACCATCACATACCGCGACAGGGAGCCGATGCGCTCGCTGCGCATAGGATTGCGCTTGTATGCCATTGCAGAGGAGCCGATTTGGTTCTTTTCAAACGGTTCTTCCACTTCTTTTAAGTGCTGCAGCAGGCGGATGTCGTTGGAAAACTTCGCCGCCGATTGCGCGATGCCTGCCAAAACATTCAAAAATTGGGAATCCAGCTTGCGCGAATATGTTTGTCCCGATACGGGGAAACATGCCTGATAGCCCATTTTTTCTGCGATCTTGCGGTCAAGCGCCTTGCACTTTTCGTGGTCGCCGTCAAACAGCTCCAAAAAGCTCGCCTGTGTGCCGGTGGTTCCCTTGGAGCCGAGCAGCTTTGCCTTGGACAGCTGGTACTCCACATCCTCCAGATCCATCAGCAGCTCCTGCAGCCACAGCGTGGCGCGCTTGCCGACGGTGGTGGGCTGTGCAGGCTGAAAATGGGTGAATGCGAGGGTGGGCAGCGCCTTGTATTCGTCCGCAAATTGGGCGAGATTGCGGATAACGGTGATCAGCTTGTTGCGGATCAGCTGCAAGCCCTCGGTCATGATGATGATGTCGGTGTTGTCGCCCACATAGCAGGAGGTCGCGCCGAGGTGGATAATGCCCTTGGCGCCCGGGCACTGCACGCCGTAGGCGTAGACATGGCTCATGACGTCGTGGCGCACGAGCTTTTCACGCTCGGTGGCGACATCATAGTTGATGTCGTCGGCGTGCGCCTTTAATTCGTCGATCTGCTCCTGCGTGACAGGCAGTCCGAGCTCCATTTCCGCTTCGGCGAGCGCGATCCACAGCTTGCGCCAGGTGCGGAACTTTTTGTCGGGTGAAAAGATGTATTTCATTTCCTTGCTCGCATAGCGCGCGGACAAGGGGGATTCGTAGGTGTCTTTCATCATAAAAACCTCATTATTCTGTTTTACTCGCCGTTGCCTTGACACGCGTCGTACATACCGCCGCGCTCCTTGCCCTCCAAGGTGAGCTTGGTGGTTTCGGCGGGGTATTCGCCCGTGAAGCAGCCCTGACAAAAGCCTGTCGGGGCGTAGCCGATCATTTCATGCAGGGAGTCCACCGGCAGATACGCCAGCGAATCGGCGCCGCTGAGCCGTGTGATCTCCTCAATGCTGTGGTTGACGGCGATCAACTCGCCGCGCGAGGGAATGTCGGTGCCGTAGTAGCAAGGCCACATAAACGGCGGAGAGCTGATGCGCATATGCACTTCCTTGGCGCCCGCTTCGCGCAGCATGGTAACGATGCGGTCGACCGTGGTGCCGCGCACGATGCTGTCGTCGATCATGATGACGCGCTTGCCGCGCACCCGGTCGGCGATGGGATTGAGCTTGATGCGCACGCTTTTCATACGCTCCTGCTGGCTGGGCTTGATAAAGGTCCTGCCGATGTAGGTGTTTTTGACGATGCCCTTTTCGTAGGGAATGCCCGACGCTTCGGCGTAACCGATGGCGGCGTCGATGCCCGATTCGGGCACGCCGATCACCATATCCGCTTCCACGGGACAGGTGCGCGCCAAGATCCTGCCTGCCTGCTTGCGCGCTTCATATACGCTGACGCCGTCGATCAGCGAGTCGCTGCGCGCAAAGTAAATATATTCAAAAATACAAATCGCGTTCTTTTTATCGGGGAAATCGGGGCGGATGGAATGATAGCCCTCTTCCCCTTTGCCGTCGATGACGATGATCTCGCCGGGCTCCACGTCGCGGATAAACGATGCGCCGCAGGCGTCGAGCGCCGCGCTTTCGCTGGCGACGACGACCGAGCCGTTGAATTTGCCGATGCACAACGGACGGAAGCCGTGCGGGTCGCGGGCGGCGATGATTTTGCGCGGTGACATCACCAGCAGCGAATAGGCGCCTTTGATGCGGTGCATCGCTTCGATGACCGCTTCCTCGACGCTGTGTACCTTTAACCGCGCACGGGCGATCAGATAACAGATGACCTCGCTGTCGATGGTGGTTTGAAAAATCGCGCCGCGCTGTTCCAGCTCACGGCGTATTTCGACCGCGTTGGTCAGGTTGCCGTTGTGCGCCACGGCGATCGTGCCCTTGACATAACGCATAACAAGCGGCTGCGCATTTTCCAGCACAGAGCCGCCTGCCGTTGAGTATCGAACGTGAGAAATCCCCATTTGACCGGGCAGCGCGTCGAGTGTTGCGTTGTTGAACACCTCGCTGACCAGTCCCATGTTTTTATAATAATCAATAACGCCTTCGTCGGACACCGCGATGCCGCAGCTTTCCTGACCTCTGTGCTGTAAGGCAAGAAGTCCGTTATAGCAGGCATATGCGGGGTCGAGAGAACCGTCGCTGAGCACGCCGAACACGCCGCACTCCTCATGCAGTCCCTCTTTGCAACAGGTATCGAAAGAATTTTTCAAAATTTCACCATCCGGCTGATTAGATCGGTTTCTCATTCGGATTATTTATCCAAGCCTACGCGCTTCATCATTTCGGCGTATGCTTCCTCTACACCGCCCATGTCGCGGCGGAAGCGATCCTTGTCGAGCTTTTCCTGGGTGTCCATATCCCAGAAGCGGCAGGTATCGGGAGAAATTTCGTCGGCGAGAATGATGGTGCCGTCGGGCAACCTGCCGAACTCGATTTTGAAGTCGATCAAATCGACGTTGCAGGTCTTGAAGAATTCCACCATCACCTCGTTGACCTTCATGGTGTATTTAGCGATCGTATCGAGCTCCTCCTTGGTAGCGGCGCCGATCGCGATGATTTGGCTGTCGTTGATCATGGGGTCGCCGAGCGCGTCATCCTTGAGGCAGTATTCCAGCGTGGGCGCCTTGAACTGCGTGCCCTCGGGAACGCCGAAGCGCTTGGAGAAGGAGCCGGCTGCTTTATTTCTGACAATGACCTCAAGCGGCACGATCTCCACTCTTTTCAGCACGGTGTCACGGTCGTTGAGCTCCTCGACAAAGTCGGTGGGAACGCCCTTTTCCTCGAGCAGACGGAACATGAAGTTGGACATGCGGTTGTTGACCACGCCCTTGCCGACGATGGTGCCCTTTTTCTCACCGTTGAACGCGGTGGCGTCGTCCTTATAGGACACGACGCAGTAAGCGGGATCCTCGGTGGTGTATACCTTTTTTGCCTTGCCTTCGTACATGAGTTCTTTCTTTTCCATGATCATTCCTCCAAATTTGCATGTAAAGTTATAAAAACACAGTATATATTATAATATAGAATGTCAAATTTTTTTACCGTATTAGAATTAAAAACAATTTTTTCAGGTTAAGACAGAAATAGCGGATAACAACCGCTATTTTTAGGCAAATTAGCGCAATACAACTGCGGCGCAGCTCTTTATGACAAGAACCGCGCCGGATGGTGAGATTAAATATATTGATTTACCGTACTGTTTACCTGAAATTCCGCCAAATACCGCTGCAATTCGGTCACGTCGTTGAGCGCGAGATTGCCGTCGCGCACCACGTCGGCGGCGCACAACTGCGTATCATTTAAATGCGCCAGTTCGGCAAGCTGCTTCTGTATTTCTGTCACGTCGTAGATATTCACCTTGCCGTCGCCGTTGGCATCGCCCGACAGGACGGGCGTATCCATCGTACCGTTCACCACGTCGCGGAAGACGTGCAGCGAAGGCAGCGCCTTGCCCTGCGCGTCAAAGAAGGCTTGGTTGTCCACCGCACTGCCGCCGAACCATTTGCCTGCGTCGTCGGGGTCAAATTCGGCGGAATAGGAGGATGCCCAACCGCAGCCGTACTGCTCCCACAGGGCATGATTGGCATTCCACTGTGCGGTGTAGGCGTCGCCGGTTTTGCCGGTGATATCCCCCACCGTGATCCATGCGCCTTCCCAGTAAAACACGCCCAAGCCCTTGCCGTTGTGCACCTGGTTGACAGCGTTCATCACGGCGCGTACCTCATCCGCCTGTCCCTGCGGGGTAAAAGCCCAAAGCATATTGTCGCCGGTATTGTTGTTCCCATTGCTGATGGTATTTGCGTGACCGTCGGTGTCCTCGAGCGTGTAGGGATAGGAGGTCTCGGCAACCATCGTCAGCTTGCCGTAGGTGTCTGCGGCGTAGTTGAGAATGCTGGTCAGGTTTTCCAAGCTGCCGTGCCAGCTGGGATAATAGGAAGTGGCAAACACATCGTAGTCCACTTGGTATTGGTTGAGGTAATCCGCCTGCCATTGGATAGCGCCGGTATTCTGCGGATCGGTAAAGTGCATGGCGATTTTGACGTTGCTGTCAAAGCTGCGCACGGCAGCCGCTCCCTCCTTCAACAGCGCCGCGCGGTTTTGGTCGTTGAATTCGCTCGCGACGCCGGAGGTGATCTCGTTGCCGATCTGCACCATGCCGACGGATGCACCGGCGGATCTTAATTCGTTAAGAGAATTTAAAGTATAGGCTTTCAGCAATTGCTTTTTTTGGTTCAGCGTCTTGCCTGCCCACACCTTCGGTGCCTTTTGCTTGGAGGGATCCGCCCAAAAATCGGAATAGTGGAAGTCTACCAGCAGCTGCATACCGTTGTCTGCGGCGCGCTTGCCGATCTGCTTTGCCTTTGCCAAATCGTTGTTGCCGCCGCCGTAGCCGTTGCCGCTGCTGTCATAGGGGTCGTTCCAAATGCGCACGCGGATATAATTGACGCCGTTTTGCGCGAGAATGGTAAAAATATCCTGTACCTCTCCCGCTTCATTGCGGAAGGTCACGCCTGCGTTTTCCAGCGAGATCACCGACGAAATGTCCATACCGCGAATGAAATCATCGCGCTGAAAGTCGATTTTTTGTACGGAAATGCTATCCCGAACAGGTACGAAAATATCCGCAGCCGCCACGGAGGAAACGGAAACAGCCGCTAAAACAGCCGCCAAACCGGCGGTAAGCCATCTTTTGATTTGCATAATACACCCTCTCTCGGTTTATATAAATAGTATACCATAGGTTAAGTCAAAAAGTAAAGAAAAAATCCGCGTAATCCTGCAAATTACGCGGAATTTTTTATGCTTTTGGTTCTTGCGCACTGCGAAAAATCTTTTCAGCGGTTGCCATCATGCGTTCCACCGTACCGGCGCCGCATTTTTGGGCGATCGTATCCACTGCCTGTGCAAACACATCGGGCGGATTGTGGCGCATGGAATGGGTGTCGCTGCCGAGAATATCAATATAGCCGCGTTCGATCAGCTTTAGCAGCTTGCGTTTTCTGAAGATAGATGCACCCTTGACATAGTTGGAGATATTGGTTTGAATAACGGCGCCTGCATCCTTGAGCGTCCCGATCGCATCGGGATGATCCACAAAATAAGGATAGCGCTCAATATGCGGCATCACAGGCGTCAACCGGTATTTTTGCGTCAACAGATAAAACTGTTGTATGGTGCGGTCGTCGAGTGTGAGTTCATAGGGAAACTCGGTGAGGATATACCGTGAATTGCCGTAGGCGATCCCCGAAATATCATTGTTATTAAACAGATACTCGGTGACATACACCTCGCTGCCCAGCACGATGGAAACATCCTCCGGGATATGCGGAAGAAATTTTTGAAATGCCTTTTCGCGCTTGAGGAGATAATCGTCATAGCTGAGGTCATACGTGTAAAAATGCGGCGTCAGGCATATATGCCGCACGCCCTGCCGGCGCAGATGCTCGATCAGCTCCAGGCTGTCCTCAACGGTTTTGGCGCCGTCATCAAATGCCGGCAAAATGTGGGAATGCATGTCATACAGTTCCATATGTCACCTTACAGTTGAGCGCACACAAGGTCGCCCATTTCCTTGCAGCCGACTTTTGTAAAGCCGTCTTCGTAAATATCGGGGGTGCGGTATTGTTCGAGCACCTTGGCAACCGCCGCTTCGATCGCTTCCGCAGCCGCCTGTTGGTCGAGCGAATAGCGCAGCATCATGGCAACGGACAAAATGGTAGCCAAAGGATTGGCGATGTTTTGACCGGCGATATCGGGCGCGGAGCCGTGGATCGGCTCGTATAAGCCGAGCTTGCCGCCGGAAAGACTGGCGGAGGCGAGCATACCGATGGAGCCGGCGATCATGGACGCCTCGTCGCTGAGAATATCGCCGAAGATATTGGAGGTGACAATGACGTCGAACTGCTTGGGGTTGCGCACCAGCTGCATCGCACAGTTGTCGACATACATGTGATTGAGCGTTACCTCGGGATAGTCCTTCGCCACGCGAATGACCGTTTCTCTCCACAAACGAGAGCTTTCCAGTACATTCGCCTTGTCCACGCTGGTAACACGCTTGTCGCGTTTCATGGCAAGGTCAAATGCGACGCGCGCAATGCGCTCCACTTCGGCTACGGTATATTGTTCGGTATCCCACGCAGCGGGTTGACCGTCCACTTCTTTTCTGCCGCGCTCGCCAAAGTAAATGCCGCCGGTCAGCTCACGCACGATCATGATGTCCATATTGTCGCCGATAATATCGTCCTTGATGGGAGACGCGCTCTTTAACGGTCCGAAGATCACAGAAGGACGGAGATTGGCAAATAAGCCCAGCGCGCCGCGAATGCCGAGCAAGCCCGCCTCGGGACGGTTGCTGCCGGGCTGGTCGTCCCACTTGGGGCCGCCTACCGCGCCGAGGATGACACTGTCGCTCGCCTTGCATTTGGCAACCGTTTCCGCCGGAAGCGGCACGCCGGTGGCGTCAATGGCACAGCCGCCGAGCAGCGCTTCGTCATAGGTGACGGTAAAGTTGAACTTTTCCGCCGCCTTGTCCAGCACCTTGATCGCCTGATCGACGATTTCGGGACCGATGCCGTCACCCTTTAATAAGGTAATTTTGTAGTTGTTCATGATGATTAACTCCTTCTATAAAAAATGATGAATATACGGATTATTCTTTGAAAACGGGTATCCGCTGAAAAACCTCTGTCACTTTATCGCGCTGCCACAGCATGGGCGTGATGCGGATGGAATAGCCGCAGCCGTTGTCCGTCATCCAGTCAAACGGTTTTGCCTGCGGCAGTCCGTACACCGCCAGCAGCATGGTCAGCACACCGCCGTGGGTAACGATAGCGCTTTCGGTAGTGCCGGTTTTTAGCAGGCCTTCGACAATGCTCTCGAACATATGGCAGATACGGCGCACAAAATCGGCGTTGCTCTCCCCTCTCGGCGGCTTCACCGCCGTGTCGCCCGCCAGCCAGCGCTGAAAGGTTTCGTCCGTCTTGAGTTCATCGGCGGTTTTGCCTTCCCATTCGCCGAAATTGCATTCGCTGAGGTTGGCGATCACCAATGGTGGATTGTCCGGAAACAGAATGCGGCAGGTTTCGGTGCAGCGCTTGAGCGGTGATGAAAACACTGCCTTCACCTTGGGATAGTCCGCTGCAAACGCCAGCTTGCGCAGTGCAGCCTTGCCCTTGTCGGACAAAGGCACATCGGTGGTGCCGATATATTTGCCCGACAGCGTTTCATCAATTGCGCCGTGGCGTATGAGATGTATCACATAGGATTTCATAAAATCTCCCGAAATATCTTTACAAATTGTAAAACACCAATTATACTGTTAGTAATAGAAAGATGCTTTCACTAACTATCACATTATACAACTTTCTTAAAAGAGGTGTCAAGGCTTTGAATAAGGATTTTCCCAGAATTATGACTTTTTTGCGCAAGGAACGCGGCACCAGCCAAAAGCAGGCGGCCGCCGATTTGGGCATTTCGCAGGCATTGCTGTCCCATTATGAAAAGGGCGTGCGCGAGTGCGGCTTGGACTTTTTGGTGCGGGCGGCGGAATATTATGAGGTGAGCACGGACTATTTGCTCGGACGGACGGTGCAGCGCACCTTCAGTCCTGTCAGCGAGCTGCCCGACAGTGACGATTTTCATCACCTGAAGGGCGGCATCGTCCAACAAATCAACCGCCGTCTGCTCAATAACACGAATACGATCATCTGCGACTTGTTGGAGCAGATGGGCAGCAAGCGGCTGACAAACGCGGTCAGCAACTATTTGATGTGCGCCGAATACCTTGCCTTTCGCAAGCTGTACAACGCCGCCCCCGCCAATGCACAAGACCTGTTTGCCGTGGAGGACGGCCGTTATCAAACGGTGACCGAGGCGACGATGCTGCTCCATTTGGACGCGATCGACACGGTGTTGCGGCAGGAGAACGTCGCGCTGTCCCTATCTCCCGATATTTTGTCGGTCTATTTTGAAAAGGGCGCGTCCTCTCTGTTTAATCTGATCCAATTTGCCGAGCGCAGCGTCCGCAAAACCGAAAGCGTTTATCCATAGCCAAGACAAGGGGCTGACCGTGCGGTCAGCCCCTGCCTTTTAAGGAGATCATTAGGAAAAAAGTGTAGATAGCTGTTTTATAAGACTCTGTCCTCTGCCGCCGGTATCATAATGCTGATTTCCAGATTACCGTTGCGGCAGCGCAGATCGTCGATAAACGCCTGCACCTCGTCCTCGCTGTTCAGCTCGATCAGGTAGCTGAGCTTATACAGGCTTCCCATATTGGTGGTCTTGACGTTCATCAGCTTGGTTTGTTTGGTGTATTTGCGGAAGAGGTCGTCAAACTCGTGTGCGTAATTGAGATCCTCGGGAATCGTGATTTTCAGCTCGCGCTGCAAATCATCGTTTTCTTTGTATTTAACAAAAGTAGAGATGACCATAATCAGCGAGATGACGACAACGAACACAGCTGCCAGCGCCAAATATCCCTTTGCGGTTGCCAAGCCGGTTGCCATGGCGAGGAAGATACTGACGATCTCTTTCGCAGAACCGGGTGCGCTGCGAAAACGTACCAGTGAAAAAGCGCCCATCACGGCAACACCTGCGCCGACATTGTCGTTGACCAGCATGATCACCATTTGCACAATAACGGGGATCAGCAGCAGCGCCAGTGAAAAGCTTTTGCTCTGACGGCTCCTAAAGCCGGACGCCCAAGCGATGACGGCGCCGAGCACAAGGGAGGCTACCGAGCAAATCAGATAAATGGTTGCGTTTAAATCGGATGTGGATGTGTAAATCGGTGAAAAGAAAGTATTAAGCACAGTATTGGCCTCCTTTGCGGTCGTTTTTTCTTTGTTCGGTGATCTGATAGGCGGTTCCGTATTTGGAAAACGTTCCCGGGAAAATGTGCATCTCGCTGATGGCCTTTGTCAGCCACAGCGGCATGGCGCTGAGCGCTTTGATTTCCATGATGCACAGCCCCGCCTCCAAAATACGTTCGCCGTAATGGCCTTTGCCGAGATCGAGGTTTTCGCTGCGGAACCGCACATTGCGGTCAAAGGTAATGCGCAGCTCGTGGTCGGTTTTGCTGTAAAACGCGGTGCGGTCATAGGCGATAAACATGCGCGGCGCAATGTGCTGATAGTAACGCATCGACCAGTCGATCTCACGCATGATTTGCGAATCGTTGGGCATGACGCCGTTGCGTATATAGTCCATCGCTTGGGTATATTCCAACGTTTGGCGGCGTTTATATACCACACCGTTGTATTTCTTTTTCAGCTCCAAAAACACATTGCTGCCCTTATGCGGCGTGGAATAGCTTCTCAGACGGAGCTTTTCTTTGTAAACGGGCTTTTCCATTGACTGACGGATCAGGCGGTAGTTCGGCGTGTCGAAGTAAAGCGAGCACACGGTGCTTTCGCCGTAGGCGTCGGGTTGAATGTATGGCTCGATCATCTTGAGCAGCTTTTTGCGCTGTGAAAGCGTAATGATGTATTTCTTTTCGGTTCGCTCGAAAACGGTTTGAATTGTCATGTCGCATTCCCCTTTCGTTTGACTGTCATTATTGTAACGCCGAAACCTTAAAAAAGTCTTAAACTTTTTAAAAGCTTTTTTACGATAAGTATGACCGTCTTTGCTTTTGATGTGTGTATCGTATCTTGTAAAGCTTAAAAAAGGCTGAAAGAAACAAAAAACCGTGACAAATATTTCTTTGATACTCTTATTTTGAAAAAGCGCATAAACAGCGCGGTTCGTTAGAACGCCTTCCCTATAAAAAAATCGCGGCGTTGTTCACGCCGCGAATAGGATAGTAATGGTGACTTATTCTTCGTCTTCTTCGTTGTCGCCTTCGTCATTGTTGCCGCCGTCATTGTTGCCGTCGTCATTCTCGTCATCCTGCGTGCCGGAGGTTTTGCTGGTTTGGCTGCCGCTGGATTGACTGCTCTGCTTGTTAGTATTGGCGGAATCGGAATCGGTGTCGTTGTCATCTTTATCTTCGCCCGAATCCGTATCGGTAGATTTGTCAGAACTGCTGCCGGAGCTGCTGCCTGCGGGAATGACATCGTTGACAGGATAGGTGGATTCCTGGGTGACAAAGTAATACTCAACCGCGCCGCTTGCCTTTTTGACGCCGACGATCCAGCATTCTTCACCCGATTCGGTATAGCCGGGAACAGCCGCAACCGCCGTGGAAGCGGAGGAAGCGTTTTTGGCGTTTGCCATAGCATCCTTTTCGGTCAAACCGGCATGGGTAAAGCTTTCGGAGGAATACGCGCTTTTGGCACTTTCGGAAAGAGTGGAAGCACCGCTTTCGGAAGTCTGCGCCGTCGTGGTTGCCTGTGTAGCGGCAACGGTGGTGGGAGCAGTAGTGGATTTTGTTCTGGTCGTGTTCTTGCCGCCGCAGCCTGCGAGAGAACCGCACATCGTGGCAGCCAAGGCGCCGACTAACAAAAAGCTGAGTAATTTTTTCATTTCTATAACACTCCTTTGAATTCTGTGAGAAATAAAACGATTCTTGTATATTATAGCAATTGATTCGTCAAAAAACAACATTCATTTTGCACAAATTTATCAATTATTAATGTGTAATTTTACCATCATTGCTTTTCAGTTTTATTTAAGCCTTGAGATATATTCTTATAACTGATATAATATAGATACACGATGAAAACATACGTCAGGAGGATTTGAATGCAGATTTTAATTGTAGAAGACGAAAAACGTCTTGCAAAAGCATTGATGCAAATATTGACCGAACAAAAATATATGGTTGACATGGTGCACGACGGCAACGACGGGTTGGATTATGCGCTCAGCGGCATATACGATGTCATTATTCTTGACATTATGCTGCCCTACCGCGATGGCTTTCAAATTGCCTATGAGCTGCGCAATCAAAAAATCGAAACACCGATTTTAATGCTGACCGCCAAGGACACTGTGCCCGACAAGGTCAGCGGACTGAACAGCGGCGCCGATGATTATATGACCAAGCCCTTTGCGCCCGAGGAGCTGTTGGCGCGCATTAAAGCGCTGACCCGCCGCAGAGGGGAAGTCATGCTCGACGAAACCGCCTACGGCGATTTTCAGTTTAACGCTTCCTCCAACGAGCTGAGCAAGGACGGAAAAAGCATCCACCTCAACTTTAAAGAATCCGAGATCCTCAAGCTGCTGATCGCCCACCGCGAGGGGATCCTTTCCAAAGAAGATATCATCACCAAGGTGTGGGGCTACGATTCGGACGCCGGCAGCAATAATGTAGAAGCGTATATTTCCTTTTTGCGTCGTAAGCTTCACTTTATTCATTCTACCACAGAAATAAAAGCGATCAAAAAAATGGGTTACAGACTGGAGCAAAACAATGATTAACAAGCTCAGAAGAAGGATCATTCTGATTAATCTGGTACTCATCGGCGTACTGCTTGCCGTCATTTTTATTGCCGTGAATATCAACAGTTACTCCAATTCCGTCTCCATGATGGAGCGCGGTATGTCGATGGTTTTGGAACAGGAAGGACGAAACGCAGAGCCGCCGTGGAAGGACAACGGAATGCCGTCCGAAACCCCTGCCACAGAAGACAGTGCGTTTCGCCGCGATAATAAAAAAAAGCTGCACCATACGTTCGGAGAGGAAACACCGATTCAGATTTCCTCGTATGTGATCGTAAACGTCAAGTCCGACGGCGTGATGGAAGCTGTTACGGAGAAGGATTTGTCGATTGAAGACGAAACGCTGCAAAATTGCGTTTCCCATGCCTTAGACAGCCGCGACAGCTTTGGACAGATCAATGCCTACGGCGTGATGTTTGTCAAGCACTTTGAGATGAACCGCACCAAAATCGTATTCGCCAGCAACAGCTCCATTTACACCTCTCTGTTCAACTCCATCCTCATCAGCGTGCTGCTGTTTATCGGAGGATTGGCAATTATCTTTTTGATCAGCCTCTTTCTTTCGGGTTTGGCGGTCAAGCCCGTCCAAAAAGCATGGGAACAGCAAAAGCAGTTTGTTGCCGACGCATCGCACGAATTAAAAACGCCGTTGACCGTCATCCTTGCCAATAACAATATTATGCTGTCACACCAAACCTCTACCGTGGCACAGGAAAAGCAGTGGCTGGAAAGCACGGAAGAAGAAGCCAACCATATGAAAAAACTGATCGACAACATGCTTTTCCTCGCAAAATCGGACGCCGGCTCCGCCAGCATACAGCTGAGCGACGTCAATTTCAGTGAAATTGTCGAAGGCTGCGCACTGAATTTTGAGCCTGTCGCGTTTGAAAAAGAGGTGCTGATCCACACCGATATCGCTCCCGGCTGCATCCTGCGCGGCGACAACACCCAATTGAAGCAATTGACCCATATTTTGGTAGATAATGCCGTCAAATACGCTGCCGAAAAGAGCACGATTACCATCCGGCTGTGCCGTCATAACGAAAAAACCGAATTCTCGGTGAATAACCGCGGAAACGTAATTGCCAAAGAAGATATCGTGCATATTTTTGACCGCTTTTACCGCGCCGAAAAAAGCCGTACCACCAAGGGCTACGGCTTGGGCTTGTCGATCGCGCAGCGGATCGCGGAAAGCATGAATGGCAAAATCAGCGTGGAAAGCAATGAAACGGACGGTACGACCTTCACGGTTGTTTTTTCGGGAAAAAACTGATTTCACTTGCATTTTGAACACGATAACGGTATAATAAGGCTATCAAACTGTGAGGAGTCTGTCATGATCGATTTTAAAAACGGCGCTATATTTAAGCTGAAACAAACAGATACGGAAAACGGCGTAAAGCTGGTGCAGGAACTGTTAATTGACGGCGAGCAGGTTTTATCTGCCTACAAAGGGGTTCGGGACTATGTCGTATTTACCGACAAGCGTGCCATTTCTGTCAATGTGCAGGGTGTGACCGGCAAAAAACGCGACTATTCCT
>CAMKOU010000042.1 GCA_946414505.1 uncultured Clostridia bacterium
CCCTTTCCTGCCGCGCGGCGGCAGGAATTGACAGGGGCAAGCCCTGTCACTACGATTGTACGGAAACGTTTCTTAGAATCTCTGCACGCGGCATTATAATTCGGAGCGAAGCGACCCTATATTTAACTCTCCACTCTTCACTCTCTACTCTGACAAAAGAGGTTACTATGAAACTAATCAATATCGGCTTTGGCAATTTGGTCAGCAGCGACAAGCTGGTGGCGGTCGTCGCGCCCGACGCGGCGCCCGTCAAGCGCATTGTTCAGGAGGCAAAGGCAAACGGTCTGCTCATCGACGCCACTTGCGGCAGAAAGTGCAAGTCGGTGCTCATCAGCGAGAGCAACCACGTTGTCCTGTCCGCCGTTTCCTGCGAAACCATTCAAAACCGTACCGGAGAAAGCGAGGAAAAGGATGAAGGCTGACAAAGGGATCTTAGTGCTCTACACCGGCTGCTCGGGCGTGGGCAAGGGCACCATCATGAAACAGCTCCTGCGGCGCGAGCCGACGATCCGCCTGTCGGTGTCCAACACCACGCGCCCGCCGCGTGAGGGCGAAATCGACGGCGTGCATTACAACTTTGTATCGCGCGAGGATTTTTTGGCGCTGGCGGACGACGACGGCTATATCGAGCACGCCGAATACTGCGGCAACCTGTACGGCACGCCGAAGCAGCAGGTGGAACAGCTGCTTGCACAAGGCTGCAGTGTCTTTCTCGAGATCGAGGTGCAGGGCGGCTTGCAGGTCATGGAACAATACCCGGATGTGCTCAGCATCTTTATCCTGCCGCCGTCCATGGAGGAGCTGGAGCGCCGTTTGCGCGGCAGAGGCACCGAGGAAGAAGCCGTTATTCGGAAGCGGCTGGCGCAAGCCAAAACAGAGCTTGCCGTCGCGGATCAATACCAATACCGCGTCGTCAACGACGATTTAAACAAAGCGGTCGACGAGGTGTTGACCATTTTGCACCGCCATACACAGGCATAAACAAGCCCGCCCGCCGGCAGGCGTTTCCATACTAACAAATGAGGAGAATCAGTATGCACAGAGTAGACGTAGACGAATTATTTCAGGGCAAACAAAGCAAATACGCGCTGGTAGTCGGCGTGTCCAAGCGTGCCAGACAAATCACCCAAGCCTTTGAGGAGGAGGGCGTCGTCACCGAGGATAAGCCCGTGCTGCTCGCGATCGAAGAAATCAAAAACCACGAGATCAACCTGTTAGAGCCCGACGAGGATGAGCTTGCCTGAGACCGCCAAGGTCGCGGTGGAAAAAGCCGCCTTTTCCTTTGACAGGGAATTTGATTACCGCATTCCGGAGGCACTGCGCGAAGTGTGTGCTGTCGGCAAGCGCGTGCTCGTGCCGTTTGGCAGGGGCAACAGCCGCCGGCAGGGCATTGTTACCGCGGTGTCATCCCGGCCGTCCGAGGGCTTAAAAGCGATCCTGTCCGTGCTGGACGAAACCCCCGTGGTGTCGCCCGCCATGCTCGACGTGGCGCGGTTTATGAAGGAGCACTACTTTTGCACCCTTTACGACGCGGTCAAAGCCATGCTGCCCGCCGGGGTCAACTACCGTGTTACCACGGTATACGGCGTGAAGCAAAGCGAAACAGACGCGGCGCTGACGGACGAACAGCAGCGCGTGTTTGACTATCTGTGTCAAAAGCGCGGTGCGGTCAAGCTGGAAAAGCTGCTCGACGACTGCGCTTTGGCGGACAGCCGCGTGCCGGATACGCTGGCGGCGATGGGTGTGCTGTACAAATCCGACGAAGCGTTCCGCAGGGTGGGCGACGCCGTGATGAAGATGGCGGCGCTGTCGCCCGGTGTGGATGTCACCGAATCCAAGCTCACGCCCAAGCAGCGCGAGGTGGCGGAGCTGCTGGCACTTTCGGGTGCGGCGTCCGTCAAGGAGATCCGCTATTTTACCGGCGTTTCCGCATCGGTCATTGACGCATTATTCCAAAAAGGAATTATATACTTCTACGACGAAGAGGTGTTCCGCACCCCTGCGTCCGCTGCCGAGGCACAAACCGCGCCGGTGGTGCTGTCCGCCGAACAGCAGACAGCCTGCGACGACCTTCTGCGCGCATACACCGATCCGAAGCCGCATGTCAGTTTGTTGTACGGCGTGACGGGCTCGGGCAAAACGAGCGTGTTTTTGCGCCTGATCGAGCGCGTGATCGACGACGGCAGGGGCATCATCGTCATGGTGCCCGAGATCGCGCTGACGCCGCAGTTCGTGGCGCAGTTTGCCGGGCGCTTCGGCGACAAGATCGCCGTATTCCACAGCGCGCTGTCGCTGGGAGAACGGCTCGACGCATACAAGCGCGTCAAAAAGGGCCTCGCACAGATCGTGATCGGCACGCGCAGCGCCGTGTTTGCGCCGTTTGACGACGTGGGGCTGATCATCATGGACGAGGAGCAGGAGTATAGCTACAAGTCCGAAAGCGCGCCGCGCTACCACGCCCGTGAGATCGCCATGTACCGCTGTGCGCAGCACCACGCCCTTTTGCTGCTCAGCTCGGCGACCCCGTCGGTGGAAACCTACTATTACGCCCAAAACGGGCGCTATTCGCTCAGTGTTCTGCCCAAGCGCTACGGCGCGGCAGTGCTGCCCGAGGTGGTCACGGCGGATATGAACAACGAAATACAAAACGGCAACGCGTCGGGCTTTTCCGATGTGCTGCTGCAGAATTTAGAATATAATTTGGAGCACGGCAAGCAGTCGATACTGCTGCTGAACCGCCGCGGACATAACTCCTTTGTCATCTGTACCATGTGCGGCGAGCCGGTCACGTGCCCCCACTGCTCCATCTCGCTGACCTATCACAGCCGCAACAACCGTCTGATGTGTCACTACTGCGGCTACTCGGTGCCTTTTGTCAACGTTTGCCCCGCCTGCCACGCCAAGGCGCTGCGGCTGGGCGGCACCGGCACCCAAAAGGCGGAGGAGGATTTGGCGCGGATTTTCCCCAATGCGCGGATTTTGCGCATGGACACCGACGCCGCCTCGTCCAAAAGCGGCTACGAAAACATGATCAACGCCTTTGCGCGCGGTGAGTATGATATGCTCGTCGGCACGCAAATGGTGGCAAAGGGACTCAACTTTCCCAATGTGACGCTGGTGGGCGTGCTCAACGCCGACCAAATGCTCTATGCCGATGACTATCGCAGCTATGAGCGCACGTTTTCGCTGCTCACACAGGTGGTGGGCAGAAGCGGCAGGGGCGACGCCAAGGGCATGGCGGTCATCCAGACCTTCACGCCCGACAATTTGATCATCGGCATGGCGGCAAAGCAGGACTATGACGCGTTTTTCAACGCCGAAATCGCCATGCGCCGCGCCATGCTGTATCCGCCGTTTGCGGATATTTGTCTGGTGGGGTTTGCAGGCGAAAGTCAGCCGCTGACCCTGCGTGCGGCGAACGCGTTTTTGCAGCTGTTCGGCGAAACAGCGCGCAAAGACTATGCCGATTTGCCGATCCGCATTCTCGGACCGTCGCCTGCCACGGTGGTCAAGGTCAGCAACAAATACCGCTACAAGCTGATCATCAAATGCCGCAACAACCGCGCCTTTCGCGCGCTGCTTTCGGGCGTGCTGACCGCGTTCGGTGCCACCCGCGACTTTGCCAAGGTCACGGTGTACGCCGACATGAACGCGCTGGTTTGCTGAGGCATCAACAGGATGAATATAACCATTAAGGATGATGAAATATGGCACTGCGTAATATTGTAAAGGACGGCGACGACATTCTGTTAAAAAAATGCCGTCCTGTCACGAAATTCGATAAAAAGCTGCACACCCTGCTCGACGACATGGCGGAAACCATGCACCATGCGCGGGGCGTGGGCTTGGCTGCGCCGCAGGTGGGCATCCTGCGTCGCGTGGTGGTGATCGACGTCAGCGAGCAGCAAAATCAAGTGCTCGAGCTGGTCAATCCCCGCATTATCGCCTACAGCGGCGAACAGGAGGGCAACGAGGGCTGCCTGTCGTTCCCGGGCGAGTGGGGCGTCGTCAAGCGCCCCAACTACGTCAAAGTACGGGCGCAGGATCGCTTTGGCGAGGAGATCGAGCTGGAGGGCGAGGCGCTGCTCGCGCGTGCATTCTGCCACGAGATCGACCACCTCAACGGCGTTGTCTTTAAAGAGGTCGCCGACCGTATGCTCACCCGCAAGGAAATCGAAGAAATGAACGCGTAACAGAGAGGATTGTATGAAAATAGTCTACATGGGCACGCCCGATTTTGCGGTGCCTGCCCTGCAAGCGCTGGCGGCGGCGCACGAGGTGGCGGCGGTGTTTACCCAGCCCGACAAGCCCGTCGGAAGAAAACAAATTCTCACACCGCCCGACGTCAAGGTTTGTGCTCAGACGCTGGGCATTCCCGTGTGCCAGCCCGCTTCCATGAAAACCGCCGACGCGCTCGCACAGCTGCAGGCGTATGCGCCCGATGTGATCGTCGTGGCGGCTTACGGACAAATTTTGCCCAAGGCGGTGCTGGATGTGCCGCGCTACGGCTGCATCAATATCCACGGCTCGCTGCTGCCCAAGTACCGCGGTGCAGCGCCGATCCAACAGGCGGTGCTCAACGGCGACCCGGTGACGGGCGTTACCACCATGCTGATGGACGAGGGGCTGGATACGGGCGACATTTTGCTGACGAAGGAAACACCCATCGGCGAAAACGAAACCTCCGCCGAGCTGTTTGACCGGCTTTCGCAGCTGGGCGGCAAGCTGATTTTGGAAACCCTGTCGGCACTGGAGCAGGGCACCGTTACCCCGCAAAAGCAGGACGAGGCGCTTGCCACCCACACCGCGAAAATCGACAAAAGCCGCTGTCCGGTCGATTTCACACAAACCGCGCGGCAAATACACAACCAGATCCGCGGCCTGTATTCCTGGCCGGTCGCCACTGCCCAAATCAGCGGCAAGCGCGTGAAGATCCATCAGGCGCGGCTGTCGGCAGGCAGCGGTGCTGCGGGCACGGTCCTCAGCTTAAAGCCGCTCGTCATCGCCTGCGGCGAAGGCGCCGTCGAGCTGCTCACATTGCAGCCCGAGGGAAAAAAGAAAATGACAGCCGAGGCATTTGTGGCGGGACATCCGCTGCACGTCGGCGACTCCGTGTTATAATGGGGAGGCACTATGTTTTATTTTGATACCACTTATTTGATTTTTCTGCTGCCCTGCGTTGTTTTGTCACTGATTTGTCAAATCCGTGTCAAATCCGCGTTTTCAAAATACGGGCAAATTGCCAACTCGCGCAACATGACCGGCGCACAGGCGGCGGAATATGTTTTGCGGCACAACGGCGTCACGGGCGTGCGCATCGAGCATGTGGCGGGCGCTCTTACCGACCACTACGATCCGCGCAGCAATGTGATCCGTTTGTCCGACGCCGTGTATAACACCGCTTCGGTGGCTGCCGTGGGCGTCGCCGCGCATGAAGCAGGTCACGCGGTGCAAACCGCCAAAAACTACCTGCCCAACAAAATCCGCGGCGTCATTTTGCCGGTCGCGCGTTTCGGTTCAAGCATCAGCTGGATTTTGGTGGCGCTGGGCTTTTTGTTCGCCTACCGCACCAACAATCCCATCGGTACCACCATGCTCTACGGCGGCATCATCCTGTTTGCCGCATCGGTGCTCTTTACGCTGGTGACGCTGCCGGTGGAATTTGACGCGTCGCGCCGCGCCTTAAAATGTATCCGCGACACCAATTTGCTGATGGGCGAGGAATACAACGGTGCACGCAGCGTATTGCGCGCTGCCGCGATGACCTACGTTGCCTCCGCACTCACCGCGATCATGCAGCTGTTGCGTTTGCTGCTGCTCGTCAGACGGAGAGATTAGCGGTCAGCAGCCGGCTATCCGTAGCCGTTGGTCAGTTGTAGTGCCTTGTTTCACCTAAATCTTTACTTTTGACAACGATTGTAGGGGCGAACCCATGTGTTCGCCCGAGCCGCGTTTTCCTATCAAACCGATTCTGCCACGAAAACAAATGGTTTCCTATCCCGGGCGCACACGCGGGTGCGCCCCTACACAATAAATGTAATGTAAAGTTTTAGCCGAAACAAAGTAGTAGGGGCGAGCTCGCCCGAAATCGTCCTGTATACCGGTGGTATAAGAAGAACACCGCTGCATGACTATTCGGAGCGAAGCGAACCTTCATTCCAAAGTCCACATTCCACTTTCATGAAAAAAGGTTGATTTGATGTCCAATCCGCGCGCTGTGGCGTTTCGTGTACTTTTAAAAATTGAACAGGACGGCGCCTATTCCAATATTGCGCTCAACCATGCCATCCGCGACAGTGGGCTGTCGGGGGTGGACAGCGCCTTTGTGTCCGCGCTGGTGTACGGCGTGCTGGAACGGCAGATCACCCTCGACTACATCATCAAGCAGTATTCCAAAATCCCGTTAAGGAAAATAGAGATAAAAACCAAGGTCATTTTGCGCATGGGCATTTACCAGCTGCTCTTTATGGACAAGGTGCCCGCAGCGGCGGCGGTCAACGAGAGCGTCAAGCTTGCCAAGGCACAGCGGCTGCACCAGTCGGCAGGCTTTGTCAACGGGATGCTGCGCGGCATCACACGCGCCGATCCGCCCTACACCCTGCCGCCCAAAACCGACCTTGTATATTACAACAGCGTCAAATACGCCGTGCCGCAGGACTTGGTGCGGCTGTGGCAAAACGCCTACGGCGAAGCAAACACGGAAGCCATGCTGGAATCGCTCAGCGGCAGACCGCGCCTGTATATCCGCGTCAACACGCTTAAAACCGATAAGGCGGCGCTAAAAGCGCTGCTCGAAGACGAGGGTGTCGTCTGCGAGGAGGTGGCGGCGGCGGACAACGCGCTGTGTGTCTCGCACACAGGCGCCGTTGAGCAGCTGACCGCCTACAAACAGGGGTTGTTTCATGTGCAGGATCTGTCCTCGCAGCTGTGCGTGTCCTTTTTGTCGCCGCAGCCGCGCGAGGTCATGCTCGATATTTGCGCCGCACCGGGCGGAAAAGCCTTTACCGCCGCGCAGTATATGCAAAACCGCGGCAAGCTGTACGCCTGCGATCTATATGACCACAAGCTGAAGCTGATACAAAACGGCGCACGCCGTTTGGGTATCACCAACATTCTCACCCACAAACGCGACGGCGCAGCGGGTATGCCGCTGCCGCTTGCCGATAAAATCTTATGCGACGTGCCGTGCAGCGGACTCGGCGTGCTGGCACGCAAGCCCGAGATCCGCGTCAAGCGCGATTTGCTTTCAGCGGACTTGCCGGCGCTGCAATACCAGATCCTCTGCCACAGCGCGGACAACCTTGCGGTCGGCGGTACGCTGGTGTATTCCACCTGCACGCTCAACCCCGCCGAAAACGGCGACAACATCCGCCGCTTTTTGCGGGAGCACCCGCATTTTCAGGGCGTTCCGCTCACACTGCCGGCAGGTGTGACCCGCGCCTTTGACGAGGAGGCGTATGAAATCACCCTCATGCCGCACACGGCAAAAAGCGACGGCTTTTACGCAGCCGTCTTACACCGAATCCAATGATTTGCGGCAAAGCCGCATGTACTGACCGCTATGACAGATATCAAATCCATGACGCAGGAGGAGCTGACGGCGCTCATCACCGCGCACGGCTATCCCCGGTTCCGCGCCGCCCAATTGTACGGCTGGCTGCGGCAGGGAGCGCGCGATTTTGACGAAATGTCTAATCTTCCTGCCCAAATGCGAGAAAATTTAAAAACTTTTTGTTACATTTCTGTTGCAACTATTGCAAAAAAACAAGTTTCAAGGTATGATAAAACAGTGAAGTACCTTTTTTCGTTTAACGACGGCGAATGTGTGGAGTCGGTGCTCATGCGCTATCACCACGGCGTGTCCATTTGCATTTCCACCCAAGTCGGGTGCAAAATGGGCTGCACCTTTTGTGCTACAGGCAAAAGCGGCTTCGCGCGCAGCCTGACCGCGTCGGAAATGCTCGCCCAAATCGAGTCGGCACAGCGCGACCGGGGCGTGCGCATTGCCAACGTGGTGCTCATGGGCATGGGTGAGCCGCTCGACAACTTCGACAATGTGGTGCGCTTTTTGCACCTCGCGGGCGACGAAAAGGGACTCGGCATCGGTATGCGGCACATCACCCTGTCCACCTGCGGCATCGTGCCGAAAATAGACGCGCTGGCAAAGCTGCGTTTGCAAATCAATTTGGCGGTGTCGCTGCACGCGCCGAATGATGCTATCCGCGCGCAAACCATGCCGGTTGCCAAGGCGTATCCCATGGACGAGCTGCTGCGGGCGTGCCGCGATTATTTTGCCGCGACAGGCAGGCGCGTCACCTTTGAATACGCGCTGATCGACGGCGTTAATGACAGCGACGCCTGCGCCCGGGAGCTGGGCAAAAAGCTAAAGCCGCTGCATTGTCATGTCAACCTGATTCCCGTGAACGCGGTGGAAGGCACGGGATATCAAAAAAGTAAGCTTCAAAGACAACAGTCTTTTGCTCATATTTTAGCCGCGAACGGAGTGACGGCAACCGTCAGGCGGACGCTGGGCAGCGATATCGACGCTTCCTGCGGCCAACTGCGGAGAAAGTATACAGAAGAAAAAGGAGGACGGTCACTTGGAGATATTCAGTAAAAGCGATGTGGGTCTTGTCAGGACCCAAAACCAAGACGACTTCCGATTTGGAATCTTTTCCCCCAGCTGTGTGTGGGCAGTGGTATGTGACGGCATGGGTGGCGCCAACGGCGGCAATATCGCCAGCGCCACGGCTGTGGAGTACATCAGCACTAAAATAACGGATTTGTACAAGCGCGACATGACCAAGGAGCAAATTGGCGAACTGATGGCGGAAATCGTCGTGCAGGCAAACAAGCAAATATTTGATTTGGCGTCCGAAAATCCCGATTTGGCGGGCATGGGCACCACCTGCGAATTTGTTTTTGTCAAGGACACCACCGTACACGTGGTGCATGTGGGCGACAGCCGCACCTATGCGATTCGCGGCGGCAAGATCAAGCAGCTTACCGAGGATCATTCGGTGGTGCAGGAAATGGTGCGCCGCGGCGAGCTGACCTATGAGGAAGCCCAGCACCACCCGAATAAAAACTTTATCACACGCGCCCTGGGCATTAAAACCAACGTGCGGCTGGACTACATTGAGGCAAATTTTATTTACGGCGATGTGCTGTTGATTTGCAGCGACGGTCTTTCCAACCATGTGACAACAGGCGATATCGTCAAAATTTGTCACGAAAACCGGGGCGATGACCTCATCAATAAACTCATTGACTGCGCAAAAGAGGAC
This sequence comes from uncultured Clostridia bacterium, assembly GCA_946414505.1. Lineage (GTDB taxonomy): Bacteria > Bacillota > Clostridia > Oscillospirales > Acutalibacteraceae > Ruminococcoides. The sequence goes on from CAMKOU010000042.1 coordinate 9,288, forward strand.
GGCGGCACCGACAACATCACTGCCACGGTCATTTACTAATAAAGGAGTGACGCATTATGGATAAATATCTGGGCAAACGACTCGACGGAAGGTATGAAATACACGAGTTGATCGGCATCGGCGGCATGGCGAATGTATACCGCTGTACCGACACGCTGGATGACCGCGAGGTTGCCATCAAAATTTTAAAGGACGAGTTCCTCAACAACGACGAGTTTATCCGCCGTTTCAAAAACGAATCCAAGGCGATCGCCATGCTGTCGCATCCGAACATCGTAAAGGTGTACGACGTCAGCTTCGGCGACATGATCCAATATATCGTCATGGAATACATCGACGGCATCACCCTCAAGGAGTTTATCGAACGCCAGGGGGTTCTCGAGTGGAAGGAAGCGCTTCTTTTTACCACGCAGGTGCTGCGTGCGCTGCAACATGCGCATGAAAGCGGCATCGTGCACCGCGACATCAAGCCGCAAAACATCATGCTGCTGCAGGACGGCACCATCAAGGTGACGGACTTTGGCATCGCCCGTTTTTCCGACAAGGCGACGCGCACCATGACCGATCAGGCGATCGGTTCGGTGCACTACATCGCGCCCGAGCAGGCGCGAGGCGACGTCACCGACGGCAAAACCGACATCTATTCCGTCGGCGTGATGCTGTACGAGATGCTCACCGGCAAGCTGCCCTTTGAGGGCGACAGCGCGGTCAGCGTGGCGCTGATGCAGCTGCAATCCACACCGATCCCGCCGCGTGAGGTCAATCCCACGATCCCCGAGGGGCTTGAGCAAATCACCATGCGTGCCATGGAAAAACAGCCCGAAAACCGTTACACCTCTGCCGCCGAAATGCTCAGCGACATCGAGCGCTTTCGCATGAACCCCTCCATTGTGTTTGACTATGTGATGCCCTTTGTCGATGAAGCGCCCACCAGATTTGTCGATTCCGGCGAGGATGAGGCAGACGGCATTGCGTATAATCTGGAGACGTTTGACGAAAAGACAGAGCAGGCAAACGGCAGCGAGACGCCGGATGCGGCCGACGCCGGCGCGGCTGACGGCACCCAAACGGAAGAACCCGGAAAAGTGTATAAAAAGGCAACGCGAGTCAAAAAGGATCCGAAAAAGAACGCACGCTACAACAAAGGTAAAAAGGATAAAACCAAAAATCAAAAGCCGAAAAAGGATGCCGATGACGATGACAACGACATCAAGGAGCGCGGCAACGGCTACTATGCGTTCAAGGGCATCTTGATCGCGGCGGTGGCGATGTGCCTGGTGTTTGCGGTGCTGGCGATCATCATGGCGGTTTCCTCCAACCGTGCCGAGGATGTTTTGATGCCGAACTTTGTCGGCAGAGAATTTGCGGAGGTCAAGGCGAACAACCCCGAGCACTTCCAGTTTGAAGTCAAAAGCCGTTATGACAAATCCATTCCGCTGGGCACGGTCATCGCGCAGGAGCCTGCGCAAAGTATGATAGTCAAGTCCGGCTCTGTCGTCACCCTGACCATCAACAGCAACGAGGATGAAATTTCCGTTCCGTTCTTTAACGCCTCGATGAAGCGCAACCAGGTGACGGCGAAGCTGGAAGAAATCGGTTTGGTACCCGAGATCGTTACCGTGGATGACAACGGCACCAAGGACGCCGTGCTCGGCACGTTCCCTGCAGCAGGCGCCAAAACGCCCGTCGGATCCACTGTGTATATCTACGTTTCAAGCGGTGAGGACGGCAATACCGTGGAGATCCCCGCCGTCATCGGCAAGAACGTCGAGGACGCGCGTGCCATGCTGGAGGATTTAGGGCTGGAGGTCGAAACCGTACAGGATAACGAAAGCTCCGAAAAGAAAGACACGGTCATCGCGGCGAATCCGCTGCCGCACGGCAAGGTGGAGCGCGGTTCCTCCGTCAGACTGAGCGTCAGTACCGGCGAGGGCGACAAGAGCCGCGTGACGCTGAACATCGAAATGCCCGGCGGCGGTGTGTCAAAGGATGTACAGATGGGCGTTACCATCGACGATATCGTGGATGAAAAGCTCTCGAAAACCGTTCCTGCCTACACCAAGGCGGTGCAGCTGGAGCTGGAGGGCGCCGGCACCAAGAAGGTCGCCATCACGCTGGATCAGCTGCTCTACCGTGAATATACCATCGACTTCAACAAGGGCACGGTCAATGTCATTACACATGAGATCCAGCTGTCCACCGAGCCCGTCACCACCGCAGTGGAGGATGTGACCGTGGATCCGTACGCCGAGCCTGTCACGGAAGCCGACTATTACGAAGAGTCTGCGCTCATTTACAACTAAACGTATGGAACAAAAAACAGGTCTTTTAATGAAGTCCGTCGGCGGATTTTACTATGTCCGCTGCGGCGAAACCGAATATGAATGCAAGGCAAGGGGGAGCTTCCGCAAAAAGGGAAGTTCTCCCCTTGTGGGTGACAGGGTCGTTTTTTCCGTCCCCGGGGACGGCGGCTTTTGCGCGATCGAGGACATCCTGCCGCGTAAAAACAAGCTGAAGCGTCCGGCGCTGTGCAATGTGGACGCACTGGTGATCGTATGCTCCACCGTCGATCCGCTTCCCAATTTTACCGTGATCGACAAAATGACCGCTGCGGCGGTGAACAACCATATGGAGCCGGTGATCGCCGTGTCGAAAAACGACCTGAAAAACGGAGACGAGGTGGCGCGGATCTACCGCAGCGCCGGGTTGCAGGTGTTTCAGTGCGAGCCGGACAACCGCGCGGAAACGGCGCGGTTGCTTGCGTTTTTGCAGGGCAAGGTCACGGCGTTTATCGGCAACAGCGGCGTGGGAAAATCCACGCTGCTCAACGCCTTGTTTCCAACGCTGACGCTGCAAACAGGACAAATCAGCGAAAAACTCGGCAGAGGACGGCACACCACGCGCGTGGTCGAGCTGTTTGCGCTGGAGGGCTGTTATGTGGCGGATACGCCCGGCTTTTCCACGGTCGATTTGCAGCGGTATGAAATGATCGACAAAACGCAGCTGCAATACTGCTTCCCCGAATTTGAACGCTATTTGGGGCAATGTCAGTTTGTGTCCTGCGCCCATGTGTGCGAAAAGGGCTGCCGTGTGCTGCAGGCGCTGGAGGACGGCGAAATAGAACGATCGCGCCACAACAGCTACGTGGCGATGTATAATGAAGTAAAGGATATCAAGCATTGGCAACTAAAATGATCTCAAAGCGCCGCTGCATCGTCATCGCGGGGGCGCCGTGCGCGGATGTGCCGTTTGTCCGGCAAACGGTTCGCGCCGATGATTTTGTGATTTGCGCCGACAGGGGGTATGCCGTCGCACAGGCGGCGGGCGTTTCCCCGCATTTGTTGGTAGGCGATTTCGATTCCTACACGGGCGAGCTGCCCGCAGATGTCGAGCGGCTGACGCTTCCGGCGGACAAGGATTATTCCGACACGTATCACGCGGCGGAGGCAGGCTTTCAGCGCGGCTTTCGCCGCTTTGTACTGCTAAATGCCACCGGCGGCAGACTGGATCACACCCTTGCCAATCTCAGCGTGCTCGAATGGCTGGCAGGCTGCGGGGGAGAGGGACGCATTCTTTCAAAGGAAGAAGAGATCCGTCTGCTGACAACGGGCGCACACCCGTTTGCCGGCTGCAGCGGTTTGACCTTTTCGGTATTTCCGTTTGGCTGCACGGACGTCACGCTCACCTACAGCGGCGCCAAATATCCCCTGCGGCACGGCGTGTTGCGCCATGACAGCGCCAGGGGACTGTCCAATGTTTTTCTCGATGACGCGGCGTGCATCACCGTGGAAAGTGGACAGGCGCTGGTGATCCTCGACCGCGGCGCGGTATAAGTTCTCTGCAACCATTATCCGTTTCAAACGGTAGGACTACGGAAAGCGAGGCGTTTTTTATGATTCGATCAAAGGTATGTAAGCGCGCATTGGCAGTGCTGCTTTGTCTTACGCTGGCGGCAGCGGCGTTATGTCTGCCTGCGCTGACGGCGTCGGCGGCGGAGGTCACCGCCGCTTGGGAAATGACCGTTCCGCGCGTCGTGATCACCACGGCAGAGGGCAACGGCACGCATCTGGAAAAGGACGACATCTGGCGCAATGCCGACGTCACCGTTACCGGCACCGACGGCAGCGTGCTCAGCGACAGCTGCCTTATCAAGGTGCGCGGCAACACCACTGCGCTCAGCTGGGTGACAAAGAAATCCTTCACCTTCAAATTTGACAAAAAGCGCGACGTCCTCGGTATGGGCAAGGGCAAAAAATGGGCGCTGAACGCCAATGTCTTTGATCCGACGCTTCTGCGCAATTACACCGCGTTTGCGCTTGCCAAGGAGCTGGGGCTTGCCTATACCTCCGAGGTGCAGTTTGTCGAGCTGTGGCTCGACGGCGTGTTCTGCGGCTGCTATTTGCTGCAAGAACCGGTGCAGGAAGGAAAAGACAGGGTGGATATCGACATTGAAAGCAACGACGGTATGCAGGACTTCATGCTCGAATACGAAAAAAGCCGTGTGGAAGACGATGAGGTATATTTGACCACCAACAGCCTGCGCTTCCGCATTTGTGATGATGCGGCGACCACCGAGGAACAGC
>CAMKOU010000043.1 GCA_946414505.1 uncultured Clostridia bacterium
TCGGGTCCAATCATCAGGTCACAAGTCTGAACACCGGTATCCGCAACGAAAATGCAAGCGTACTGCTTACCGGCATCGAGAGGATAGGCAGACATATCGAAGGAATACTTGCCGCCTTCCGCTTCATCCATTTTACCCTTTTTGGATTGCCACTGAATGAGGGGGCTGCCGCCCTTTTCATACAGATATAACATAATGGATTTATAGTTATTCCAACCAAATCCACTGGGATCAAAATAAATCTTTTGACCGTCACCGGTAGAACCGGAATCATCATTTGCCGCAACAGCGGAATCGTCGTTTGCCGCAACAGCGGAATCATCATTTGCCGCAACAGCGGAACCGTCCGCAGCAGCAACCGCATCTTCGTTCTCGGCAGCGCTTGCCATGACAGCCGTGGAGCCGATCAGCATAGCCGCGAGAGCGATACTTGCTATTTTCTTGAACATGTTTTTCTCCTCCTAAGATGGTTCTTTTATCCGAGCATAATATCTCAGTAAAAATATTATACAATAAAGAAAACAAAACTGCAATACTTTTTTGAATTTTTTGTCTGTCGGAATTCACAAGAAAATTTTGTTAATTCTGTGTCAATTTTACAACTAATGTCCAACATATGCCCATCAATACGTCATTTTAGCCTATCTGTGCCTATTGCAGCATTTCCTTGGCAGACTGAACGGCGAGAAGGATCGCTTCCTCGAGCTTGCTTTCATCCTTGGCGCCCGCCATGGCAAGGGTGGGCTTGCCGCCGCCGTTGCCGCCTGCCGCCTGCGCCGCGATCTTCACGATCTTGCCGGCGTGCGCGCCGTGCGCCACGGATTCCTTGCCGCAGTATGCCGCGATGTTGATCTTGCCCTCGTTGATGGTCGCCACAACGCCGATGATGTTGGGATATTCCTCGATGGCTTCCTCGCACATCTCGCGCAGCACCTCCGCGCTGAGACCCTTGGTCAGACCCTTGATGAACAGGTAGCCGTTGTACTCCTCGGATTCCGCCATCAGGCCGGTCATCTGGCTGGTGGCGATGCGGTTGTTGAGCTTGTCGATTTGCTTTTGCTGCTCCTTCATCTGCTCGATCACCTTATGAACGCCCTCGACGATCAAACGGGGATTGCTGATTTTCAGCGCGGCAGAAGCGCCGACCAGCAGCGCGTTCATGCGCTCGATATAGCGCAGCACACCGTTGCCGGTGACCGCCTCGATACGTCTGACGCCCGCCGCCACGGAACCCTCCTGACGGATCTTGAACAAGCCGAGGTTCGCGGTGTTGTGCACATGGGTGCCGCCGCAGAATTCCACGGAAAAGTTGCCTGCGCTGACGACGCGCACGGTGTCGCCGTATTTTTCGCCGAACAGTGCCATCGCGCCCAGCTGTTTGGCTTCCTCCATGGGCATCACACGGGTTTCCACGGGAATGGCCGCCAGTATTTTTTCATTGACCAGCGCCTCCACATCGAGCAGCTCCTTGGCAGTCATCGCCTCAAAGTGGGTAAAGTCAAAGCGGCACACCTCGTCGCTGACCAGCTGACCTGCCTGCTGCACGTGCGTGCCCAGCACCTGACGCAGGGCTGCCTGCAGCAAATGCGCCGCCGTGTGGTTGCGCATGATGTCGCTGCGGCGATCCGCACACACCTCGGCGGAAACGGTCATGCCGACGGTCACGCCGCCGTTCGTCACCGTACACGCGTGCAGGAAAATGGTGCCCGAAACATCCTTGGTGGTGTTTTCCACGTCGGCTGCAAAGCCCTCGCCGTGCAGTACGCCCGTGTCGCCCACCTGTCCGCCGCTTTCGGCATAAAACGGTGTGGTATCGAGTACCAACAGCACATTCTCGCCCTCGCCGGCTACCTCCACGCGCTCGCCGTCCTTGATGACGGCAAGCACCTTTGCCTCGGCGGTCAGGTCGGTGTAACCCACGAAGTCGGTCTTGGCAATATCGCTTAAATCGGTGTTTTCGCTGATCCACGCGTCCGCGCCGGCGTTCTTTCTGGCGGCACGGGAGCGCTTTTTCTGCTCCTTGAGCAGCTCGCGGAAGCGGTCGAGATCGACGCGCATTCCCTTTTCCTCCAAGATCTCGCGGGTGAGGTCGATCGGGAAGCCAAAGGTGTCGTTCAGCTTAAAGGCGTCCTCGCCGCTGATGATGCCCACGTCCTTGCGCTCCATCAGGTTTTGCAGCATTTTAAAGCCCTGATCGATCGTTTTGGCGAAGCTTTCCTCCTCTACCCGGATGACCTTGATGATAAAGTCCTTCTTTTCCGCCAGCTCGGGATAAGCGGTCAGATTTTCCCTGATGACCGTGTCGCATACCTTATATAAGAACGGCTCGCGGTAGCCGAGCAGTCTGCCGTGACGCGCCGCGCGGCGCAGCAAACGGCGCAGCACATAGCCCTTGCCCTCATTGGAGGGCATGACGCCGTCGCCGATCATAAAGGTGGTGGAGCGGATGTGGTCGGTGATGACGCGCAGCGACACATCGCTTTTTTCGTCCTCACCGTACTGCACGCCGGTGATGTCGCTGATGTGCTTCATGATGTTTTGCACGGTGTCCACCAAAAACAGGTTGTCCACGCCCTGCACCACGCACGCCAGGCGTTCCAAGCCCATGCCGGTGTCGATGTTGGGATGCTCCAAGGGGGTGTAGTTGCCCTTGCCGTCGCTTTCAAACTGGGTGAACACCAGGTTCCACACCTCTACATAGCGGTCGCACTCGCAGCCGACGTGACAATCGGGCTTGCCGCAGCCCTTTTCGGGACCGCGGTCAAAATAGATCTCCGAGCAGGGACCGCAGGGACCGGAGCCGTGCTCCCAAAAGTTGTCCTCCTTGCCGAGACGCACCATGTGCGACGGATCCACACCCACTTCCTTTGTCCAGATGTCAAACGCTTCATCGTCGTCCTGATAAATCGACACATAGAGCTTGTCCTCCGGCATTTCCAATACCTTTGTAAAGAACTCCCATGCCCACGCGGTCGCCTCGCGCTTGAAGTAATCGCCGAATGAAAAATTGCCCAGCATTTCAAAAAAGGTGCCGTGACGCGCGGTGATGCCGACGCGCTCGATGTCGGGGGTGCGGATACACTTTTGACAGGTAGTCACACGCTTGCGCGGCGGCGTGACCTCACCCGTAAAGTACTTTTTCATGGGCGCCATGCCGCTGTTGATCAGCAAAAGGCTGTTGTCGTCCTTGGGAATCAGCGAAAAGCTGGGAAGCCGCAGGCATCCCTTGCTCTCAAAAAACGAGAGAAACTTTTCGCGAAGCTCGTTTAGTCCTGTCCACTGCATGTTTTGATTACTCCTTTTTTAATGTACCGAAGGTACAATTCATGTTTTGAAAAAACAATTCATGTTTGAAAAACCGACTTACCTGCAACATTTCCGTACTTTCGTAGTGACAGGGCTTGCCCCTGTCAATTCCTGCCGCCGCGCGGCAGGAAAGGGCAACCGCAAGGGTCGCCCCTACGGGTAGTAAGGAAACATTTGGTTTCCTATCTCGGGCGACCAATGGTCGCCCCTACGAAACTAAGGAAAAGGGAGCGTTGCCTTTACTGTGTAGGGGCGCACCCATGTGTGCGCCCGCTAAGCCGCGTTGCCCTGTTATGCCGTCGTTGTATAAAAAACAGTTGGTTTCCTATCACGGGCGACCAATGGTCGCCCCTACATTTTTAATGTACCGAAGGTACAATTCATGTTTTGAAAAAACAATTCATGTTTGAAAAACCGACTTACCTGCAACATTTCCGTACTTTCGCAGTGACAGGGCTTGCCCCTGTCAATTCCTGCCGCCGTGCGGCAGGAAAGGGCAACCGCAAGGGTCGCCCCTACGGGCAGTAAGGAAACGTATGGTTTCCTATCTCGGGCGAACAATGGTCGCCCCTACATTTTTAATGTACCGAAGGTACAATTCATGTTTTGAAAAAACAATTCATGTTTGAAAAACAATTCATGACGGCTTGCCGTCAATTCATTACTGCACGAAAGCTGCACGGAATTGCAAGGTTGCCACCCTATCCGGCGTGATGTACGGGAATGAATGGCGCTTACGCGCATGAATTGGCTGCGCCATAAATTGCCGTGTCCGGCATGAAAAGAACGGCTGCGCCGTTCATTCTCTCTTTCTGCGCAAAACCGACCCCTTGGGGACGGCGCGGTCGGCAAGCATGGTGAGGCGTTCGGTGGGGTGCGGCGCACTGTCCACGTTTTCGCCCACCTCGTTGGTCAGGCTGATGCAGGTGATTTCAAACGGAATGCCGCTGGGCGGCAGCACGTCGAGGGTGTCGCCCACCCAGAACTTGTTGCGCTGTGAGATCACCGAGGTGTAGCCGTCCACGCTCTGCTCGCACACGGCGACGTTGTCATAGCGGCGGATGTAGCCGCCGTTGCCGGTTTGCTGTCCCGGCTCGCCGCCGAAGTAAAAGCCTGTACTGTATTCGCGGTGGCTGATTTTTTCCAGCTCCTCGCGGATCCACGGATGCAGCGTAAACGGGTCGCCGTCCTCCATGTACTGGTCAACCGCCTTGCGGTAGGCGTTGGCGGTGACGGCGGTGTAGTAGGCAGATTTGGCGCGCCCCTCGATTTTAAAGGAGCTGACGCCCGCCTGCACCAATGCGGGGATGTGTTCGATCATGCACAAATCGCGCGAATTATACAGAAAGGTGCCGCGGTCGGTTTCCTCCACGGGGAAAAACTGTCCCTCACGGGTCTCCTCAAACAGGTGATATTTCCACCGGCAGGGCTGTGCACAGTCACCGTGGTTGGCGTCCCTGCCCGTCATATAGCTCGAGATCAGGCAGCGCCCCGAAAAGGACACGCACATCGCGCCGTGCACAAAGCACTCGATCTCCAGCGCCTTGGGTACCTTGGCACGGATCTCGGCGATCTCGTCAAGCGGGATCTCCCGTGCCATCACCACGCGCGACGCGCCCATGTTGTAGAGCACGTTGGCGGCGGCGTAGTTGGTGACGCCTGCCTGGGTGGACACGTGCCGCGCCACACGCGGCGCATAGCGCTTTGCCGCCTCAAACACGCCGAGGTCGGCGATGATAAACGCGTCCACACCGCAGTCCTGCGCCGTCATCAAAAAGGCGGGCAACGCGGCAAGCTCACCGTTGCGCGGCAAAATATTGCACGTCAAATGTATTTTTTTGCCCTTGCTGTGTGCCAGCGCACAGGCAGCGCGCAGCTCCTGCGCGTCAAAATTACGCGGTGAGGAGCGCATACCAAAGCTTTTTCCGGCAAGATATACCGCGTCCGCGCCAAAGCCGAGCGCGGCACGCAGACAATCCATATCGCCCGCCGGCGCTAATATTTCCGGTTTAGCCGCCATTTTTGATACTCTCCAAATTTGCCTGGTGTTCCTCGGCAGTGGAGGCGTAGAAAGGCTGGCCGTTTTGGTCGTGGCAGAAATAGTAGTAGTTGGTCTGCGCCGGCATCAGCGCCGCCTTCATCGCCTCGTTGCCGGGGTTACAGATCGGTCCCGGCGGCAAACCGCGCAGGGTGTAGGTATCATAGCGGCTCTTGTAGTTTTTGCCGGCGGTGGCAGGCAGGCTTTCCTCGCTGCGGTAGGGGTAGTACTTGGTGGAATCCAAGCCCAAATTGAACACACCCAGGTCGTCCGACGCGGTCAGACGGTTGTGCAAAATGGAGGAAACATAGTACATATCCTCCTTGTTTGCCGCCTCTGCCTGCACGATGGAGGCGATGGTCAACAGCTGATCGAGGGTGTAGTTCGTGCCGGTTTTTTCCATCATCTTGTGATAGGAATAGCGTTTGTCATACCCGTCAAAGGTCTGCTTGTCATACAGGCGCGCCTCAAAGTTGTTGAGGAACTTGTAGATAATGCTCATCGGGTCGTCGTTGTGATAAAACTCATATTTATCGGGGTACAGATAACCCTCCAGCTTGTAGTAACGGTCGCCGCCGTTGGTGATGGCTTTCAGGAAGTCAAAGTCGGCGTCAAATTTGTCGGAGGCGCAGTAGTCGAGGAAGGTCTGCTTGTCCTTTTCGTTGAGGGCGCCCTCCTTCACGAGCTTGTCGGCAATTTCGAGCACGCTCATACCCTCGATGATGGTGATCTCCACCGTGTCGGTGCGGCTCGCCTTGCCGCCGAGGTTCGTCAAAATCGCCTGATAGTCCATGTTTTTGCGCAGCTGATAGGTGCCCTCGGCAAAGTCGCGGGAGGAATTGGTCAGCGTGGCAAAAATTTTAAAGTAGCTGCCCTCCTCGATCACACCGTCGCGCACCAGCACTGCGGTGACGGAATCCAGCGTGGGATTGGCAGGGATCTTCACCGTGACCTCGGTGTTGTCGGGGCGGTTGATGGCAAGCAGGTCGTTCATGCCCGTCACGATGTAGGTGGCAAGCATCGCGCCCACCAGCAAAATGGACACCAGCCACATAATGCGGAACATGCGGCGGTTGCGGCGGTTGCGCTTCTTTTTTTCGCGGTTCTTTTCGCGGGTGTGCTTGCGCAGCGACTTTTTGGATTCACGCGCGATTTGTTTCTTCACGTCCTGTCCGCTGTAGGAGTTGATCTCCTCCGGCTGCTTTTGTTCGGGCGGCTCCTCCGTTTCGGGATTGATGTTCAACTGAAAGCTTTCCGCCTTTTTGCGGCGCTGCGCCTCAAATTCCAGCCGATCTTTGTCATAAGTTTCCATACATACACCTCTTATCCGTTTCGGTTGATAAACTTTTCGGTAATCAATATATCCGTGTGGCGGTCATGCGCGCCGCGCGGCAGCTGCCTGACCGTATATTTGGAATAGCAAATGCCGGCGGTGACGCCGCCGAATTGGTCGAGAAAACGGTCGTAATAGCCCTTGCCGAAGCCCACGCGGTAGCCCTCGTAGTCAAAGCACAAGCCGGGCACGATGCACAGCCCCTGCGACAAGTCGGTGACCCGTTCGCATGTCGCCGGATCGGGCTCCGAAAGCCCGTAGGCGCCGGGCGACAGCTCACCGCGCGACCGGATATAATAAAAGTCCATATTGCCCGCGCGGTCGGTGCAGCGCGGCACCGCCACACGCTTGCCGCGGCAAAGCGCGTCGTCGATGATGCGCGTCGTGTCGCACTCGATCGGCGAGGACACAAAGACAAACAGCGTATCACAGCTGAGATACTCCGGCAGCGACAGCACCTTGGCGGTCAAGCCTTCGTCCAGCCGTTGCTTCACCTCCGGCGGACACTGCTCGCGCAGCTTGCGAAAATGTGCGCGGAAGCGCCGCTTTTCCTCTCTGACATTCATCAAAAGCATTGCATATCACGGAGCACCTTGTCGGCGGTTTCGGGTGACACTGCCGCTGCGACGATCGCTCTGCCGAACGACAGGGAGCAGCCGGCGCCGCGCGCCGTGATCACATTGCCGTCGGTCTCCACCGGTGCGCCGGTGTGTTCCGCGCCCGTCAGGGTGCTTTCAAAGCCCGGGAAGCAGGTGGCTTTTTTGCCCTCTAAAATGCCGAGGCTGCCCAAAACGGACGGCGCGGCGCAAATGGCGGCGACAAGCTTGCCTGCGTCAAAGCAGCGGCGCACAAAGGCAGTGACGGCGTCGCTGTGCTTTAAATTGGTGGTGCCGGGCATACCGCCGGGCAAAATCGCACCCTCCGCCTTGTCAAAATCCAATTCGTCCAAGCCGAGGTCGGGCGTGACGGTCACACCGTTGGAGCTTTGCACGGGATTTCCCGTGACGCCGACGGTTTTCACCTCTAACCCGGCGCGGCGCATCACGTCCAGCGGCGCCATTGCCTCGGTAATCTCAAAGCCGTTTGCCAAAAACAAGTAATACATAAAAACCTTCCTTTTTACCAATTTCCAATATCGTTTCCGTGCCGTGACAGCCACAGGGGGGTCCTGCGCATCCGTACCGAACACGGTCTTTAATCAAGCGTGATGCCGATATACACATTTGCGGGGACGGCCAGTCCGGGGTGCAGCACGCGCACCATACCGCAGCGCTGCGGCGCACATCCTGCCAAATCGGGATTTGCCGCGCTGCCCGCCATGCCGAATCGCACAATGCCCCCGGCAGCCAGCGCCGCTTTTAATTCTTCAAAAGAATCATATGCCGCGTAGAACACCTCTGCACGCGTGCCGTCCTGCTCAAATATCGCAGCGGCGTGCGGCGTTTGCAGGGAATCTGCGCCGTAGCAGGCGTAGTACCGGCGTGCGAACCGAAAAAAGTCTTCTCCCCACTGCAGGGCGTGCGCGCCTCCGCTGCTTTGTTGCAGGGCGCTCCATACCGGCGGCGGCGCCGCACAAAACGCCGCGCCCGCGGTGGTAAAGTCCCGGTAACACACCGCGCCGCAGGGCACATAGCCCTGCGCGGCATAAAACCGGTATAAGCCGTCGTCGGCAGGCAGCAGCACAGAGTAACCGTCGCCGCGCCTTGCCGCGTCGTCCAGCGCAAACGCGAGCAGCCGGTGCATCACGCCCTGTCCGCGATAAGCAGGCAGGGTCGCCGCGCCGCACAAATAGTGCGCCGGCTTGCCGCACAGTGTGACATCAATGAGATACACCGCCGCGATGATTTCGCCGTTGTCTGCGGCGACATAGCCGTGGGTATCCGTTAAATTTCTGCTAAAGAATAATTTCGCCGCGTTTTTCCGTTCGTGAAAGCACGTCAGCCACAGCGCTTGCAGCGTCGGAAGATCGCCGGGCGTCATGCGCCGCAGCCTCACAGCGGCAGCGCCGAAAAGCGGTCGTAAACAATCGCGGGATGGTACGAGAGCTTTGCCTTGCGCAAGCCTTCCATATTCATGTCCTCCTCACGGTTGATAAAGGGATATCGCGTCAGCGTTTTGGCGAATGCATTGTTGATCACGGCGTACACGCCGTCGTATGCCCGCAGCGCCTTTTCAAACATCACGTCGAAGCACGCGGGCGAAACGGCACAGCCCATCGTCATGGCAACGGGCTTGTCCCCGATGCAGACCACGCCGCCGTGCATACCGAGCGCGTCAAAGCAGGCACATGCCTTTTGAAACACCTTGACCTCGCCGTAGTGCTGCGGGTCATAGCCGTTTTCGATGCACCAGTCTGTCATCACGCGCATGGCGTCGGCGAGGTTGGACGCATCGAGCGTGGAAAACCGCGCGTCGTCGCCGTAGGTGCGGTAAAATTTTGAGATATGATTGCGTTTGGCGTGGTATTTTTTGCCCGGCAGGGTCGCCAAATCGCGCGAATCATAAATGTAATCCTGATTGCCCTCCTCGCGCCGGAAGGTAAATTTGCCGGGAAACAGCGTTTCCAGCGTCTCGCGCTCCGCCGCTGTCATATAGGCAATATGCGGCGCCTGACCGCGTTCGGCGGCGTCGGCAAATATCAGCTCCAGTGCGCCGCGGATGTTTTTCCCGGCAGGCAGGCAGTAACCCCACACGCGCGTGTCGTCGCGAAAATACGCCTTGAGCAGTGTGTCGTCCCACTCGGCGACGCGCAGCTTATACTCCTCGTTCCACAAAAAGGCGTTGACGATATTCGCCTCGCAGCCCAGCGCGCCGGGGTCGTTATAAAAACGCTTGTAAGCGGTAATTTTATCCTGATAAATCGGTTGAAACGGTATCATAAAACGGTTTGGATCAGCCCTTCTATCTGTTCGGCGATGGTTTCCACCGGCAAAATCGCGCCGTCGCGGCAGCAGCGGACGATGTGCCAGCCGCACGCACCGGCGGCATACAGTGCGCTGTCGCGGCAGGACAGCAAATAGGCAAGGTCGCTTTCGTGCAGGTCCTTTTTGCTGTTGTCGCCGCCGTAGCGCTGCTCCATCAGTTGTTGGGACACCTCGGGCGCCACGTCGAGGTAGATCACCATATCGGGACGCGGCAAGCCGAGCTTGTCATATTCAAAGTCCTCCTGCCAGCGGATAAAGCTGTCACGCGCGGCGGCAGGCACCTTTGCCATTTGATAAATAATATTCGAGGTGCAGTAGCGGTCGCTCAGCAGCACCGTTCCCTGCGCATAGTCGCGCTTCCAGCCGCCCAGAAAGCTTGCCACTCTGTCCACGGCATAAAACGCCGACGCGGCATAGCCGTTGACGTCGCCGGGCTTGTCGCCGAACGCGCCGTTTAAGTACATTTTGACGAGCGCGGAGCCGGGACTTTCATAATCGGGAAAGGTCAGCTGCTTCACCGGGAGTCCGCGCTGCCGCAGGGTTTCGGCGAGCCGTTTGGTCTGGGTCGCCTTGCCGGAGCCGTCCAGCCCCTCAATAACAATCAGTTTCGATTTCATAGGGCACTCTCCGCGTTATCGGTTGCGTTTGTATTTTTCGCGCATTTCCTTTTGCCTGCCGCAGCTCATCTTTCCCTCGGGACAGGGGCCGAACAGGCAGGAAGGTCCGCAGTTTTGAAACAGGTGCGGCGCCACGGCCAAGCATTGCAGCAGCATTTGCCCGGCGACCTCGCGAATCTCCCACTGGGCGCGGTTGCAGCAGCGGTGCGCAAAAAAGTTTTGCAGGCTGCGCGCGTTAAAGGTACACACGATTTTGGTGGTGGCGGCGTTGGGCAAAATGAACCGCGCGTCCTCGTTGGCTTTCTTGATGAACGCCGCGCACTGCGCCTTGTCGGCTGCGCGAAACGCGGCGATCACGTCCGCGTCGCTTGTGTCGGAGGCGTCGCCCGTCTGCTCCCGGATATAGCCTGCCGCCAGCGCGTCGCGGATGGTGCGGTACGCCTGCGCCTGCTGCTCGAGCACGCGGTTGTACGTTTCAAGCGCCTTGGGGTTGGCGGCAACGGCAGGCGGCGTGACATAATCAAACTGCGTGCCGTCCACATACCGCTGCGACTGCTGGCTGTAGGACGCGATGCGGTGCCGCACCAGCTGGTGCGAGCAGGCGCGGGATATGCCCTCGATGCCAAAGGTAAAGGAAGCGTGCTCGGTGGGACTGGCGTGCCCCAAGCCCGCGAGCATGTCAATAAACGACGCCGTTTTTTCCTCGGTGAGCCCTTCGCGGATGTCGCCGATGTCCGACGGCGAATAGCAGAGCTTTGCCGCCATCGCAACCACCTGCTCCGGGTTTGGCGTGTGCGCCAACAGGGTGACCGTGATCGCCATTTTTATCCCCTACCTCTCCATTTTACATAATTATTTGTATTATAGCATTTTCATCTGCATTTTTCAAGTACCGCAGCGAGATTTGTTTTTAGCATCCGGTAAATTCCCAACAACACTTTCCGTACTGTCAAACCCTGCCGCCGACCACTGACCACTGACCACTGACACGTCAATCTAATTTGTTAATCATTTTGTCATATACCGGAAGTAGGGGCGTGCATTGCACGCCCGCCGTGCTACGTTATCCTGTCAACCCGATTTAAAAGCGGAAAACGTTGTTGTCCTATTTGCGGGCGACCAATGGTCGCCCCTACTATCCGATTACATTTTTTCGTTTATGTTACAAAATATATCGAAATTAGATTGACGTGTGACAACTGACACGCCCTCTTGACTTTCACCCGGGCAGCCTGTATAATATGGAATACATATATTATACTATAGAAAGAGTGGTAAGGAGCCATGGGCACGGAATCGTTATTTGAATTTTATGATTCGGTATACTTTTATATTTTCTTGCTTTGCGTCTATATTTTTTCTGCCATCATCGAGTGGCGCATCTTCACCAAAGCAGGAGAGCCGGGCTGGAAAGCGCTGATTCCGTTTTACAGCATTTTTGTATCGCACCACATCGCCGGTATGCACCACGCCTGGTTTGTGGCGGAAATCATCGCGTGGATCATCGAAACGGTGTTGGAATTAGTGCCGAACATACCTGCATGGGTGGAGGATCCCTTTACCGTCTTTACCTTTTTGTTCACCGTTGTTTCGGAAATCGTACACATGAGCCTGCTGGGTGACCGCTTCGGCAAAAAAACGCCCTTTAAAGTCGGCATGGTGTTGCTGCCCCCTGTCTTTTTGCCGATACTCGCCTTTGGTTCCGCCGCCTATCAAAAGCCCGAAACGCATGAATAACCATGATTTATACCAAAATATACCAAATTTTCACAAAAAAAAGCGGCACCGTCAGCATTTCTTTTGACGGTGCGTCATTGACTTTTACGGGCGCAATAGATTATAATGACGGTGTCTAATTATAAGGAGGTATCTTTTATGAAATGTCCTAATTGCGGAAAAGGAATCGCTGACAACCGGCACACCTGTCCCTACTGCGGTGTTTCGCTCAACACAACGTCCCCGTGGTACACCAAATGGTGGATCTGGGTCATTGCCGCTGTTGTTGTGTCCGGCATTGTGATAGGCAGCATTCTTGCTTTTAGCAGCTGCAACAACAACCAGAACGACGTACCCAAAAAGCGCACCACGACCGTTGGCACCACCGCCCCCTACACGGAAAGCACCACGGCTGCCGGCATGTCGATGGATGATATCGTTGCCAAGGGCTATGAAAAAGTCGGCTACACCAAGCTTTACAATAATCTCAACAAATACAAGGGCAAAAAAGTACTGACCGCTGTGGTCGCCAAGGATATCGGCACCGACGCGGTGTATACTTCGCTGGAGGACAACTCCAAAACCCTTACCAACTTTAAGTTCAATATGGCCGACGCTTCCGAGCTTTCCAACGCCAAAAAGGGCGATTATGTGGCAGTGTACGGCACCGTCAACAAAAACGGCTCTGTGTCCGGCACCATTGCGGTAGACGATTGTCATATTGCCGCAGTAGGCAGCACCGCCAAGCTGTTTGCCGACACGCTCAAGGATGAAAAGCCCGCCACCACCGCGCCGACCACCACCAAGCCCGCCACCACTGCGGCAACGGCGGCGCCTGTCACCCGCGCCACCACACCCGCCACTACTGCGGCACCCACCACCGTGGCGCCCACACAGGCAACACAACCCACCACCGTGCCCGACGACAAGGTACTGTTTAACGAAAACAACTTCAGCATTTCCTATCTGTCCGCCAACGACGGCGACGAGTCGTTTGTGGTTAAGATCCACTTTGACAACAAGTCCGGCGACGGATATCATATCAACACCGAAAACGCCACTGTCAACGGCAAGGATGTTGAGCTGGAATCCTCGCGCTTTGAAGCCGTCGGCAACGGCGAAAGCGGCGATATGGAGCTGTATGTGCCCCGCTATGTGTTGGATGAGGAGGGCATCACCTCTGTCAGCCAGCTGCGCTTCCGCTTTGTCCTCAACGACGCGGAGGACTGGGACAGCTCGATCACATCAAAGGAAATCGTCATCACTCCCTGATCCGCAACCACCAACAGACAAAAAGGGGCTTGGCTCAAACTCAGTTATGAGGAAGAGCCAAGCCCCTGTTTTTGTTTTAATATTAAATCCCCCTGATAGGAAACACGGTGCATCGCCGAAGGGGATTTCTCGACGAAAT
>CAMKOU010000044.1 GCA_946414505.1 uncultured Clostridia bacterium
TGATGCAGGCGATGGAGCGCGAGGATATCGCCGTCATTTTGATGACGGAAAAGCTGGTGTCGCTGTGTCCCGATATTGTTTACGACCTCAAGCTCAACCGCAAAAAGCCGCTGATCGTGGAAATCCCCGACCGTCACGGCAACGGCAGAACCAAGGACAGCATCACGAAATATGTGCAGGACGCCATCGGCGTCAAGCTGTGAGCGTTATGACGAAAGCAAAGAGGGTATTGTATGCCAAGAAATAAAACCGATAATTTTATAAAGGCGATCAAAAAATACGCCAAGGCGCAAAAAAACGCCATGGAGAGCGAGGTCAAGCAGCTGAAAACCGAGCGCCTGCAAGAGGCGGAGGAGCAGGCAAGGCGCGACAGCGAGCGAATGAAGAAGGAAATGCTCGCCGAAAAGCGCAGCCGCCAAACCGCGCAGCTTGCCGCCAAAACGCAGGAGGGACAGCGCAAGCTGTTTACCGCGCGTGCTGCCATGACGGAGGAGGTTTTCCGGCTGGCAACCGAAAAGCTGCACGCCTATGTTGCCTCCGACGCCTATGCCGCCAAGCTCCAAAGCAGCGCACAGGCGGTGGCGGCGCTGTTCGGCAGCAAGGATTGCGTGCTCTATGTGGCTGCGCGCGATCTCGCCGCAGCGGAGGCGCTGCAAGCCTGTTTCAGCGGCAAAACGGAAGTGCGCGCAGATAAAACCATTCAAATCGGCGGCATCCGCGGCTACTGCCCGCAAATGGGCATTATCGCGGACGAAACGCTCGACGCCAAGCTGGAAGCCCAGCGGGAGTGGTTTGTGGAAAACGCTGCGCTGTCCGTACTCTGATGGAAAGAGTGAATGACTATGAACAATGATGTAATTTACGGAATCAACGGTCCCGTCATTACCGTCCGCAACACCGACAGCTTTGAAATGATGGAGATGGTGCACGTCGGCGCCCAAAACCTCGTGGGCGAGGTCATCGGTATCACCGACAAACAGACCACCATACAGGTGTATGAGGAAACAACGGGACTCAAACCCGGCGATCCGGTCACCGGCACCGGTGCGCCGATGAATGTGCTGCTCGGCCCGGGTATTCTCGACAATATTTTTGACGGCATCGAACGGCCGCTCAAGGCGATCGAGGCGCAGTCGGGCGCATTTATCAGCCGCGGCGCGAGCGTGTCGTCGCTTGATCCCGACCGGCTGTGGTCGGTCACCCTGACCGTCAAGCCCGGCGACAGGCTCGCGGGTGGTCAAATTTACGCTACCCTGCCCGAAACGCCGGTGATCGAGCACCGTCTGCTGCTGCATCCCGATTTGTCGGGCGTTGTCAGGGAGGTCAAGCCCAACGGCGAGTACCGCCTGCACGATACCGTTGCCGTGCTGGAGGACGACCGCGGCGAGCGCCACAACCTGACGCTGTGCCAGCAGTGGCCGATTCGTACCGCGCGTCCCGTGGCGCAGCGGCTCACGCCGTCCATTCCGCTGATCACCGGTCAGCGCGTGATGGACACCCTGTTCCCGATCGCCAAGGGCGGCACGGCTGCCATTCCCGGCGGCTTCGGCACGGGCAAAACCATGAGCCAGCACCAGCTTGCCAAGTGGTGCGATGCGGATATCATCATCTATGTCGGCTGCGGCGAGCGCGGCAACGAAATGAGCCAGGTGCTCGACGAGTTTTCCGAGCTGATCGACCCCAAATCCAAGCGCCCCATGACCGATCGCACCGCGCTGATCGCCAATACCTCCAACATGCCCGTCGCGGCGCGTGAGGCGAGTATCTACACGGGCATCACCCTGGCGGAATACTACCGCGACATGGGCTACCATGTGGCGATGATGGCGGATTCCACCTCGCGTTGGGCGGAGGCGCTGCGCGAGATTTCCGGCCGTTTGGAGGAAATGCCCGCCGAGGAGGGCTTCCCGGCGTATTTGCCGTCCCGTTTGGCGGAGTTTTACGAACGCGGCGGCCGTGCCGAGGTGTGCAGCGGCGGCGAGGGCAGCGTGACCCTGATCGGTGCGGTATCCCCGCAGGGCTCCGACTTTTCCGAGCCTGTCACGCAAAACACCAAGCGCTTCACGCGCGTGTTCTGGGCGCTCGACAAGGCGCTCGCCTATGCGCGTCACTATCCCGCCATCAACTGGATGAACAGCTACAGCGAGTATTTCAACGACCTTGACCCGTGGTTCAAGGCGCATCTCGGCGAAGACTTTGTCGCCTATCGCAGCCGCATCAGCGCGCTGCTGCAGGAGGAAAGCTCGCTGATGGAGATCGTCAAGCTCATCGGCTCCGACGTGCTCCCCGACGACCAAAAGCTGGTCATCGAAACGGCGCGCGTCATCCGCGTCGGCTTTTTGCAGCAAAACGCCTTTCACCCCGAGGACACCTATGTGCCGCTCGAAAAGCAAAAGCGCATGATGGAGGTCATTTTGCACCTGCACGAAAAGGCAAAAGAGGTCGTCGCGCGGGAGATCCCCATTTCCAAGATCATTCAGCTGGGGTTGTTTGACAAGCTCACCAAAATGAAATACGATATTCCCAACAGCCGTTTGGACATGTTCGACACGTATCTTCGTGATATCGACGACAAGATCGGCGCGTTGTTACAGTAAGGAGGAAACGCTTTGATTATTGATTACGTAGGCGTCAAGGAAATCAACGGCTCGCTGATTGTCATGGACGGCGTCAAGGGTGTTTCCAACGAAGAAATTGTGGACATCAAGCTCGAAAACGGCAGTGTCCGACAAGGGCGTGTGGTACAAATCGAGGGCGAGCGCATCGTGGTGCAGGTGTTTGAGGGCACCCGGCGCATCAGTCTGAAAAACACGCGCACCCGCCTGACGGGGCATCCGATGGAAATGCCGCTGTCTCCCGAGATCATCGGACGCGTACTCGACGGCGCCGGCAGACCGATCGACGGTCTCGGCGACATTTTCCCCGTAAAAAAGGCGAATATCAACGGTACGCCCATCAATCCTGTGTCGCGCGTATACCCCAAGAATTATATTAACACCGGCATTTCCACCATCGACACGCTGATGACCCTGATCCGCGGACAAAAGCTCCCGATTTTTTCCGGCTCCGGCATGACGCACAACGACCTGGCGGTGCAAATCGTCCGTCAGGCGAAGATCAGCGGCGCCGACAGCAACAACTTCGGCGTGGTGTTTGCCGCGATGGGCGTGCAAAAGGACGTTGCCGAATACTTCCGCAAAAGCTTTGAGGAAAGCGGCGTGCTGTCGCGCGTGGTGATGCTGCTCAACCTCAGCAACGATCCGATCATCGAGCGTACCCTTACGCCGCGCTGTGCGCTGACGGTCGCCGAGTACCTCGCGTTTGAGCTGGATATGCACATCCTTGTCATCATGACCGACATGACCTCCTATGCCGAGGCGCTGCGCGAATTTTCGTCCTCCAAGGGCGAGATCCCCGGCAGAAAGGGCTATCCCGGCTATCTGTATTCCGACCTCGCGTCGCTGTACGAGCGCGCCGGCATGATCAAGGGGCATCCCGGCTCGGTCACGCAGATCCCGATCCTCACCATGCCCAACGACGACATCACCCACCCGATCCCCGACCTCACGGGCTACATCACCGAGGGACAGATCGTGCTCGACCGCTCCCTGCAGGGACAGGGCTTTTACCCGCCTGTCAGCGTGCTGCCCAGCCTGTCGCGTTTGATGAAGGACGGTATCGGCGAGGGCTTTACCCGTGCCGACCACCAGCCGCTTGCCAACCAGCTGTTTGCGTCCTATGCCAAGGTCATCGACGCCCGTGCGCTGGCGTCGGTCATCGGCGAGGAGGAGCTGTCGCCGGTGGATAAAAAATACATCGAATTCGGCAGATTGTTTGAATCCAAATTCGTCAACCAAGGCTTCACCGAAAACCGCAGCATCGAACAGAGCCTCGACCTCGGGTGGTCGCTGCTGTCAACCCTGCCGCGTTCCGAGCTTGACCGTGTGGACGACGCGGTGCTCGATATCTATATCAAAGAACACAAGGATCAGAAGAAGGTGTAAGCATGGCGGTGCAGGCAGTGCCCACCAAGGGCAATTTGATGAACACCAAAAAATCGCTGGCGCTCGCGCGCAACGGCTATGAGCTGCTCGACCGCAAGCGCAATATACTGGTGCGCGAAATGATGACGCTGATCGACCATGCCAACGCGATCCAGGCGCAGATCGACGGTGCCTATGAGGAGGCGTATACCGCCCTGCAGATCGCCAACATCACCAACGGCTTTTGCGAGGATATTTCCAACGCCGTGCCCATCGAAAACGGCTTGCAGCTCGACTCGCGCAGCGTGATGGGCGTGGAGATCCCGATCCTCACCATGGAGGAGACCGAAACCACCACCTATCTGCACTACGGTACCCGCACCACCAATTCCGCGGTGGATAAGGCGTATATTTTGTTCAACAGGGTAAAGACCCTCACCGTGGAGCTCGCGGAGATCGAAAACAGCGTGTACCGTTTGGCGGACGCCATCAAAAAAACGCAAAAGCGCGCCAACGCGCTCAAAAACATCATGATCCCGCGGTTTGAGGAAACCGTCAAGTTCATTACCGACGCGCTGGATGAAAAGGACAGGGAGGAGTTCAGCCGCCTGAAGGTGATCAAGCGCAAAAAACTCCGCGAAAGCGAAACCGAATAAATCTTATACTGTTTGCTGCGGCATCCGACACGGGACGCCGCAGCGTTTTTCTGTCAGCAGAATGGCTAAAAAAATAATAGTTTCTTGTGCAGTTAGCAAATTGCAAAATGTTGCTGTTTTTGGTATTATAAAGTGGGAGCAAATGGATTGTTTTATTTGTTTGCAAACGTAATTTTATTTAGGAGTGAGAAATTATGAGAAAGAAAGCATTAAGCATTGCGCTTGCGCTTTCCATGATGACGTCATGCGTTTCCCTCGGCAGCGTTGCGGCATCGGCGGCTTCTGTGTCGGACGACGCAGTTGCAGCCGCGTCGGACTACAACCTGCCCTCACGCATCCAGGACGGCAATATCCTCCATTGCTTCGACTGGAAGTATAACGACATCAAGGCAGAGCTCGGCAACATTGCTGCAGCGGGATTCACCGCGGTGCAAACCTCACCGGCACAAAATCCCAAAGAAAGCGGCCAGTGGTATTGGCTGTATCAGCCGCGCGGCTTCAACATCGCCTCCAACGGTCCTCTGGGTACTAAGGCGGAGTTAAAGTCCCTGTGCACTACAGCAGATAGCTACGGCATCAAGGTCATCGTCGACGTGGTCGCCAACCACCTCAACGATAATAACAGCACGATCGAAGACGGCATGTCCGCCAGCCAGTACTGGCACAGCGACCGGACTATCACCAACTACGAGGACCGCGACCAGGTCATCAACGGCAGAGTCGGTATGCGCGACCTCAACACCTCCAATACCACCCTGCAAAACAAGGTTAAAAGCTATATTGCCGACCTGAAAGCGCAGGGCGTTGACGGCATCCGCTGGGATGCTGCCAAGCACATCGGTTTGCCATCCGAGGGCGAATCCTTCTGGACGAACGTGCTCGACCAAACCATGTACAACTACGGCGAGATCTATGACAAGCCCGGCGGAAACTACCAAACCGTGATAAGCGGATACACCTCCATGATGGGCGTCACCGACCATCCCTACAGCGGCGAGATCATGGGTCACGTGCGTGACAACGACGTGTACGCGCCGAGCGGCTTTTGGACGACGGACTACGGCGTAGACGCGGAAAAAGTCGTTTTGTTCGCGGAAAACCACGACACCTTCGCCAACGATACGAACGACGGCGGCTGGACAAAGAACCTGAACCAAAACCAGGTCGACCGTGCCTATGCGATCGTGGCTGCCAGAGCTGATTCGCAGGCGCTCTATCTGTCCCGTCCCTCTTCCACCAACAAGGATAACATCTATGCGGGCGTCAAGGGCAGCACGCACTTCACCTCTTCCGAGGTGGCGGCTGTCAACGCCTTCCACAACGCGATGGTCGGCACCGATGAAGCCTACACCACCACTAACGACTGCACGATCGTCAGCCGTGAGGGCGGTGCGGTGATCGTGTCTCCCACCGGCAGCAACGTCAGCGTGACCGTTCCCAACACGCAGGGCATGGTGCCCGCGGGCAGCTATGTGGACAAGGTTTCCGGCACCCAGTGGACCGTCACTGCCACCGCGATGACCGGCACCATCGGCAACAAGGGTATCGCGGTTATCTACGGCGATCCTGTCACGCCGCCTGTCACCACACAGCCTGTCACCACACAGCCTGTCACCACGCAGCCTGTCACCACGCAGCCTGTCACCACCCAGCCTGCCACCACCACACCCGTTCCCTCGGAAAGAGTGCTCATCGGTGATGTGAACGGCAACGGCTCTGTCACCATCAAGGACGCCAGCTTCATCCAGGCGCATCTGGCGCAGTTCCAGTTGCAGCAGCTGACCGGCAATGCGCTTCTCGCGGCGGACGTCGATCAGGACGGCAGCGTGAACATCAAGGATGTTACCGCGATCCAGCGGTATCTGGCGGATCTGTCGGGCAGCGAGTGCCATGCGGGCGAGTATATCGGCGGCGAGCCGACATCCGACCCGGTCACGCAGCCTACCGATCCGACCACACCCGCCGGCACCCGCACCATCCTGTTTACCGACAACAAGGGCTGGGGCAGCGTCAACATCCATTACTGGGGCGGCGCGACCGAAACCGAGTGGCCGGGCGTTGCCATGACGCCTGCCGGCACCAACGGCTATGGCCAGGCGCAGTTCTCCTTTGAGATCCCCACCGACACCACCGGCATGGTATTCAACGGCGCCGGCGGCCAGACCGTGAACGTCACCTATGACAGCGTTTCCACCGGCTGGTATCCGCTCGACACCACCGACGGCGAGGGTCATTTCGAGGTCGGCAGCTGGATTGACGAGGATCCCACGAGTCCCGTTATTATTCCCTCTGATCCCACCGATCCCATCACACCCGACACCCGCACCATCCTGTTCACCGACAACAAGGGCTGGGGCAGCGTCAACATCCATTACTGGGGCGGCGCGACCGAAACCGAGTGGCCGGGCGTTGCCATGACGCCTGCCGGCACCAACGGCTATGGCCAGGCGCAGTTCTCCTTTGAGATCCCCACCGACACCACCGGCATGGTATTCAACGGCGCCGGCGGCCAGACCGTGAACGTCACCTATGACAGCGTTTCCACCGGCTGGTATCCGCTCGACACCACCGACGGCGAGGGTCATTTCGAGGTCGGCAGCTGGATTGACGAGGATCCCACGGATCCCGTCATTGATCCCACCGATCCCATCACACCCGACACCCACACCATCGTGTTTACAGACAACAAGAATTGGGGCAGTGTGAACGTCCACTACTGGGGCGGTTCCTCCGAAACCGTGTGGCCGGGTGTTGCCATGACGTCCATCGGCTACAATGATTACGGCGAGCAGCAGTTCAGCGCGGAGATCCCCGCCGATACCACTAACTTGGTGTTCAACGGATCCGGTGCGCAGACGGTGGACATCACCTTTGACAGTGCCATCCAAGGCTGGTATCTGCTCGACACCATCGACGGACAAGGTCACTATGAGGTCGGCACTTTTGGCGGACCCTCCATCCTTGATCCTACGGATACCGTTAAGATTCTTTTCACCAATAACTTCTTCTGGAACAGCGTTTATGCCTATGCGTGGGATAACGACGGCAACGAGGTGCTCGGCGGATGGCCCGGCACGGCTATGACCGGCGAGGGCGACAACGGCTACGGCAGCCCCCAATTCAGCGTGATGGTACCTACCTCGGCGACGTATATTATCTTCACCGACGGCAGCAATCAGACGGTAGACATTCCGTTTGACGCCTCCGTCACCGGATACTATCTCACCGGCACTGTCGACGGATCAAACCACTATGAGGTGGACAGCTGGACAGACGATCAGAATCAAGGTCAAGGTCAAGGTCAAGGCGGCGAATCCACCACCTCCACCGTCCTGTTTACCAACAACAAGGGTTGGGGTGCGGTGTCCTGCTATGCCTGGGACGAAAATGAAACCAAGCTCCTCGGCGAATGGCCCGGAACGCCGATGACCTCCCTGGGTAACAACGACTATGGCGAACCGCAGTACAGCATCGCGGTTCCCGACTCCGCCACCCACATCATCTTTACCGACGGCGACAGCCAGACAGTCGATATTTCGTTTACCCCCGGCAGCATCGGTTACTATTTGACCGATCAAACCAACGGTAAGTGGAATGTTAACACTTGGGTGCCTGCATCCTAAACGAATAATGAAAAACACGCCTCTCCCGGTACGCTTCGGGGGAGGCGTTGTTTGTATTATCCATAAAAACAACCCGGCGGCGCGTGCGCTTGTCGGTTTTTCACCTTGTCAAATGATGAAAAATGTGGTAAAATTTTTGGTTAGAAAGTATCATAACAAGGGGGCAGACCTTTGCGGAAAATGACACAACGCACCGTGGCGGTCGTCAGCCTGAGCGCACTCGAGCACAATGTCCGCCGCGTGCGCGAAATCGTGGGCGACGGCGTGGATTTTATGGCGGTGCTCAAGGGCGACGGCTACGGTCACGGCGAAAAGGGCATTTATTCCACCCTCAAAAAATGCGGCATCGAGCGCTATGCGGTCGCCGTGTGGGAGGAAGGCGCTTCGCTGCGCGAGGCAGGCTGCACCGAGCCGATTTTGCTGCTCGGCGACACCTGTGACGGCCAGCTGGAAAACATCATCAAATACAACCTCACTCCGGCGATTTTTTCCTACGACACCGCGCAAAAGCTGAGTATGCTCGCGCGTTGGAGCGGCGTCACCTGCCCGGTGCACCTTAAAATCGACACGGGCATGAGCCGCATCGGTTTCCCCGTCAACGAGCGCTCCATCGAGCTGATTCAGCGGATCAACAGTTTGGAAAACATCGAGATCACCGGCGCGTTTACGCACTTTTCCCGCGCGGACGAGCCCGACGGCGCAAGCGCCAAGGTGCAGTTTGAGCAATATATCCGTATGCTGGAGCGGCTG
Source organism: uncultured Clostridia bacterium (assembly GCA_946414505.1). Taxonomy (GTDB): domain Bacteria; phylum Bacillota; class Clostridia; order Oscillospirales; family Acutalibacteraceae; genus Ruminococcoides. The sequence continues at coordinate 9,013 of CAMKOU010000044.1, forward strand.
GAGGACGCGGGCATTTCCATTCCCTGCAAGCACGTCGCCAACAGCCCTGCCGTTTTGCTGCGGCCGGAAACACGGCTCGACGCCGTGCGTGCGGGCGATATCCTGTTCGGTTTATGTCCGATCGACGAAAACGAGTGGGCAAAGGCGGATTTCCGGCAGGTCATGCGCTGGTACACCTATGTCGTGATGGTCAAGGAGGTGCCTGTCGGCACCGAGGTCGGCTACGGCGGTACCTTTGTGTGCCGGCGCCCCACCAAAATCGCCACCATTCCCGTGGGCTTTGCGGACGGCTACAGCCGCGCACTCTCCAACAGGGGCAAGGTGAAAATCAACGGTCAATGTGCACCGATCATCGGCAGAGTGTGCATGGATCAGTTCATGGTAGACGTCACCGACATCGGCGAGGTGCACCGCGGCGACACCGTCACCCTGCTCGACGACGAGCTGAGCGTGCTGTGGATGGCGGATCTGCTGGATAAAAACGTCGATGAAATCGTCTGCGGCATTTCCAAGCGTGTGCCGCGCATTTATGAGGAGTAACGAGTATGGCAAATTATATTTTTAAAATCATCAAAAACGCAAGCTTTGACAAAATGAAATCCGCGATCGAAGCCTGCCATGAGCGTTCGGGGCTGAGCAAGCGGAAAATCTTCCACGATATGCTCCACTGCACCCGCAAATACGGCGCAGGCTACTACGACTATCAGATTTTCGCGTTTTACAACCTGACCGAGGAGCAGCGCGCCACCTATATGACGCGCCTCATCAGCAAAAAGTTCAACACCTTCATGAACGATTATGCGTACGCGCATTTCCTCGAAAACAAGGACGAGTTCAACAAGCTCTACAAAAAATACATCGGCAGAGATTTCATCCAGTTTCAGGAGGCGTCCAAGGACGAGGTCAAGGCATTCTGCGATGCCCACCCCGTGCTGTTCTGCAAAATGCAGGACTTGGAGTGCGGCCACGGCTGCGAGCGCATCCAAGTTTCCGATTATGAGAGCTTCGATCAGCTGTATGCGTATCTGAAAGAAAAGGACTTCTGCATTTTGGAGGAGAACATCGAGCAGCACCCGGCGGTGAAAAAGCTCTATCCCAACGCGGTCAACTCCATGCGCTTCATCACCGTGCTCGACAAGGACGGCGAGCCGCATTTGCTGTACATCGTGCAAAAAATGGGACTCGGCGGCAGCATCATCGACAACAACTGCCTGTTTACGCCCGTGGATCCCGAAACCGGCGTCATGAAATATCCGGCGCACTCGGGCGATACCCTCAAGGGTATCATCTACACCGAGCACCCCGACACGCACATCAAGATCCAGGGCTACACCATTCCGTTTGTGAAGGAAGCGGTGCAAATGGTGCTGGAAGCGGCAAAAATCACCCCGCAGATCCGCTATGTCGGCTGGGACGTCGCCACCACGCCCAACGGTCCCGCCATCATCGAGGGCAACACCTACTGCGCCCACGACTTTTGGCAGCTGCCGCCGCACACTCCCGGCGGTATCGGCATTTTGCCAACCCTCAAAAAATATGTGCCGGAGTTTTTCGAGGGCAAAATCAAATAAATGAAGCGCATTTTCACCCTTTTTCTGCTCATGCTGTTTGCCGTGTTTGGGACAGCATGTGCCGCACAGCCAAAAAGACAGGCTGACCATAACGTTTCCTACACGGACAACGCCGAGACCCTCAACATAGACGAGTTGTTGGAGGAAACAACACTGCCGCCTGCAACCGCTGCCCTGACGACAGCGGCAATGACGGCACCGTCGCCGACAGAACAGGGGAAAGCAACCTCCGGTACGTATATTCTGAACACGAACACCAAAAAGTTTCACGATCCCGATTGTCCGTCCGTTACCGACATGAAAGAAAAAAACAAGCAGGTGTTCAGCGGCTCGCGCGACGAAATCATCGCGCAGGGCTATCAGCCGTGCCAACGCTGCAACCCGTAAACATCACAGCAGACGATCCCGCAAAGGATCGCCTGCTGTTTTTTCGTGTGCTGTCAATCAGTTGCAGCCGCAGCCGCAGCCATCATTGTTGCCGCATCCGCAGCCGTTGTTGCCGCCGCAGCAGCAAAGGATCAACAGAATGAGAATGATGCAGCCGCAGCCGTTATTGTTGCCGAAGAAATTCATGCCCCAACCTCCTTTCGCTTACACTACATACTATTGCGAAAGGGGAGAAGTGTGACACATCAAAGGCGTGAAGCCCATTCAGCCTCACGCCTTCACATGTGTGTTAGTTTATCCCTCGTACTTGGTGTTGGTGATAAAGGCTCTGCCGGTTTGCTGACCGGTTACATTCAGGTTGCCGTCGACCGTAAAGCGGACGGGAATGTTGTTCCATTTGCCGTCGTCACGCAGGGTCTTGAGCACGGTGTTGCTGACGCCCGGCGTCAAGCCCTTGATGATGAAGGTGCATGTGCCGTTGCTGAAATCAAGCTGTCCTTTGATGGAAATGTTCACATTGTCTTGGATCCAGTATGTCCAGTTTTTGCCGTTCACGGTCATGCGGCATTCCTTGTTGGACGCCTGCGCGGACACGCTGATGCTGTTGTCGATGACTGCCGCCGAAGCGCCGACAGCGGAGACCGCTGCGAGAGAAGATACAGCGCAAACCGCTGCGAGTGCTGTGCCGATGATTCTTGCCTTGATGTTGTTCTTTTTCATGATGATGACTCCTTTTATGTCTTGATTTTATATGCAGTCGGTTGTTTTCCCTTGACTGTGGCACCAGTATAACACACCAAACAGGACAAAAAAGGGACAGAAACCGGAGGATTTGAAAAAATTTTAAAAAATTTTTTCATGCGTAATGCGTAATGCGTAATTAGCAGGGGCAACCGCTGTCAACGGACTACTGACGATCAGCGGACGGCGCGAAAAGCAGAACCCCTCCCGATTGTGAGAGGGGGTTGATTTATCTTTTTTATACATTAAACCGGAACAGCACCACGTCGCCGTCCTTCATGACGTATTCCTTGCCCTCGCTGCGGACAAGACCTTTTTCCTTTGCCGCCGCCATGCTGCCGCAGGCGATCAAATCGTCGTAGGCGATGACCTCGGCGCGGATAAAGCCGCGCTCAAAGTCGGAGTGGATCTTGCCCGCCGCCTGCGGCGCCTTGGTGCCGTTTTTGATCGTCCACGCGCGCACCTCCTGCTTGCCGGCGGTGAGGTACGAGATGAGCCCCAGCAGCGCGTAGCACTCCTTGATAAGGCGGTCAAGTCCGCTTTCTTCAAGCCCCATGTCGGCGAGGAACATTTCCTTTTCCTCGGCGTCCATCTCGACGATCTCCTCCTCAATCTGGGCGCAGATAGGCAGCACGCCCGCGTGCTCCTCGGCGGCGATCGCCTTTACCTTTTGATAGCCCTCGTTGCTGTCCAGCCCGTCGGTGAAGTCGCTGTCGCTCATGTTGGCGGCATAGATCACGGGCTTGCTCGTCAGCAGCGCCACTTCGTTCAACAGCGCCTGCTCCTCCTCGTCGCACTCCACGCTGCGCGCAGGCTTGCCCTGTTCGAGCGTTTCGAGTACGCGGGTGTAAAAGTCAACGTCGCGCTGATATTTTTTGTCGCCCTTCACCATTTTTTTGGTTTTGTCGATGCGGCGCTCCATCATCTCCACGTCCGAGAGGATCAGCTCCAAATTGATCGTTTCAATATCACGCGCCGGGTCGATACTGCCCTCCACGTGGATGATATCGTCGTTTTCAAAGCAGCGCACCACATGCACAATCGCGTCGCACTCGCGGATATTGGACAGGAACTTGTTGCCCAAGCCCTCGCCCTTGCTGGCTCCCTTCACCAGGCCCGCGATGTCCACAAACTCGATGGTAGCCGGGGTGTATTTGTCGGGGTCGTACATCTCGGCGAGCACATCCAAGCGCTTGTCCGGCACGGCCACTACGCCGATGTTCGGCTCAATGGTGCAAAACGGATAGTTGGCGCTCTGTGCACCGGCGTTGGTGATCGCGTTAAACAGCGTACTTTTGCCCACGTTGGGCAGTCCTACGATACCTAATTTCATGTTTTCAAATCTCCTTTTCTCCTTTATTTATGCGGTTTTTCTTCTCGTGTTCGGTTTTATGGCATATAATGAAAAAACACAAGGTACTATTGGGTACCCTGTGCTTTTTATGGCGGAGAGAAGGGGATTTGAACCCCTGGTACGGTGATTACCGTACACATGATTTCCAATCATGCTCCTTCGGC
>CAMKOU010000045.1 GCA_946414505.1 uncultured Clostridia bacterium
GGTATTGCCATAATAGTGCATTAATATTGCATATTATATTCGTCGGGATAGCCGACGCTAAAGCTCGTTTGCAGCTGCGCGAACGCTTCGTCGCTGAGCTTGTCGGTGCAGTAAAACACCTGGTCGCCGACGGTTTTGCCGAACTGGATGTACCGCAGCGTCAGCTCCTTGCCGTCTGCCTTTACCTTGGCGGTGCCGAAGCAGCCGTCGGGCATGGTTTTGGTGTCCTTGGTTTCCAGGCGGAGCACCTGAAAGCTGTCGGCAAAGGCGTTTTTACCCGCGGTGCCGGGTTTGGTGCCGTCGTCGTAGTAGACCTCGGTGATGGAGCGGCTTTCAAACAGCAGCAGCGCGCCGTTGGTGTCGTAAAAGCAGTCCAAGCCCTCCGTTATTTTGCGCTCGCACGGAAACGGCATGGTCAGCATACCTGTTCCCACGGCAATTACGTCGCCCTGTTTTATTTCACGCTCGCTGTCCCACGGCGTAGGGGCAAGGTCATCCTCCGGAAAGAGAATACCGTCCGTTTTGACATAGTATGCCGACTGCGTGTTCAGCTTGCCGTCAGCGGTTAGAATGCCGGTTGTCTGCAAGGCGGCGCGGGTGCGCTTGTAGGTTTGCGGAATACACAAAATGTCGCCGTTGATGCCGTTAAGGACGGGCTGGTTGGCGGAGAGCAGCGAAAACGCCGTTATGCCGGAGCGCACGGCGCCGGGCTGTGTTTCAAACCACAGCTGCAAGTCCGAGTTGGTGTCCGCCATGCCGTGCTCGATATAGTCTGCCTGCACAGCGTCAAAGACGGTTTGCAGATCCGCACGGGTGTTCGCCGTGTTCGTCAGATAGCTATAGCCCTCCGTGCGGTCGTGGCTGATGTTCACGGCGGCAATGTCGGCGGCGGTCATGTTGCCGAGTGCGCTGTACTTGGCGAGATAGGTGGGGGATTGTGTGATTTCCGACATGTTGCCGTAGTAATAATCGCCGTAGGTGTTGTTTTCGCCCATTTGCATATCTAACATGCTTGGCTGCAGCATGGAGACGTCATAGGAACGTGTGAAGGTGCTGCCGTCCGTTAAGGTGTAGGCGAAGTATTCCTCGTTGACCGCATAGCCTGTCAGCGAGTGGAGAAGGTGGCTGAAGGACTGTATAATCACGTTGCGGAATTTCTTTTCCGTGCTGCTTTTTTGATAGCGGCTCACCAGACGCTGTTGCTCGTCGTAAATACAGTTGACGCTGCTTTTGTCGGTGAAATCCTTCGCGGAGCCGTTCATCAGCTGCATCGGGTCGCGCAGCGCCGGGATCGACGCCATTTCAAAGTCATATTCCACATAGCCGGCGCTTTGGATCTGGCTGCGCGCCGGCAAATTGTCCGCATAGGCAGGAGAAGCCAGGCAGCAAATCGCGGTAAAGCCGATGGTTGCCGCGCTGATGGCGCCGTAGCCGATCAGGCTTTTGAGGATGCGTGCAAAGCCCTTGAACAAAATGACGTGCGCGATGAAAAACGCCGTGCCGCCCCCGAGAAGAAAGCCGAATACAAAGCCCGGAAACGCCGCGCCCGTCACCTTGTAGGACGCGAAAACCACGCCCAGCAGCACACCGGCGATAAAGGTGATCAGCATCTCCACCGCATAGCAGGGCAGGCGATAGGCAAAGCTCGTTTGGGCGCGTTCCGCCTTGCGTCGGCGCAGCAGCAACAGGCTGAGCGCACAGCAGGCGACGGTAAACAGCAGCCAGTACAGCACATGAGCGCCGTCGTACGCCGACAAGGGATTCAGGGCTTTCCACACAAAATGCGTGCGCTGCGTGTCCGAGGGCAGTCCAAAGAAAAACGACTGCATCATGCCGCGGATAAAGCCTGTAGCGAGCGGATAGCAAAGGCAGATCGCCAAAAAGCTGAGCAGAGTGTTGACCGAGCTGCCGCAGCAAACCGCCATCAAGCCGTAAAACGCGATGCAGGCGGCGGAGCCGAGCGGGATCCGCACGAACAGCAGCAGCACCTCGGTGTGTACCGGTACGCCGAAGCAGGCGGAGATCAGGCAGATGACGCCGTTAAACACCAGCGCCGGTATCACTGCCGCGGCGAACGCCGCCAGCGCCTTGGCAAGAAACAGCACGCTTGCCTTGACGGGCAGGGGCTGCAGCCGATCCGCCTTGCGCTTGTTGTGCAAATAGGAGAATACGCGCAGGGTGAAAATGATCGTAAAAATACACGTGAGCACAAACACTGCCGTCGCGCCGATGGTTTGAAACGAGGTGAGGGCGCTTTGATTCATGAGCGCCGCGTCCTCTGCCGTCAGAGGTTCACCGGCATATCCGGAGAAGGTTCGGGCGGACATCGACGTCAGCGAAAAGATGACCGTGAGGAAAAACGCGCCGACCACTGCAAAAATAATCAACGGCGTGCGGCTTTTTTTGAGTTCGTACAAAAACAACGTCAAGCCCTGCTTGAGCGGTTGCTTAACAGATGTGGTATGCGTCATAGCCGGCAGCCTCCATTTCACTGATAAATACTTCCTCCAGCGTCAGCGGCATTGCCGTGACAAAGGCAGGGCGCAGCGCCTCCAGCTGCGGCATAAAGGTTTCCTCCGTGCCGCGGATCGTGAGGTTGAACACATTGCCGTTCTGCGTGCAGCTGACCACGGCAATGCCTTCAAACAGATTTCCTGCGGGCAGGTCGGCAAAGCCGATTTGCACCTTGCGGTAGGAGGTGCGCAGCGCGTCGGTGTCGCGCTCCACCACGATTTTGCCTTGGTGCAGCAGACAGATCCGGTCGCACATATCCTCCAGCTCGCGCAGGTTGTGCGAGGCGATGACAACGGTCATGTTGTGTTCCGCCACGCGGTCGGCGAGCAATCGCTTCAGTGCCAGCCGCACCACCGCGTCCAGGCCGTCGAAAATTTCATCGAGAAACAAATATTTCGGACAGGTGGACAGCGCGATGATCAGCGCCGCCTGTCGCTGCATACCCTTGGACATGTTCACGATTTTGCGCTTGCGGTCGATCGGAAACACCGTGCAGCAGCGTTCAAATTCCGCGTCGCTCCAGTGCGGATACAGCTTGCGGTACAGCGCGGCGGTGTTGCCGAGGGTACTGTCGCTGTAAAAAAACGGATAGTCGCTGACAAAAAAACAATCGCCCTTGACGGCAGGATTGTCAAACGGCCGTGCGCCGTCTATCAAAATGCCGCCGCTGTCGGGGTAAAACACGCCCGAAAGCAGCCGCAGCAGGGTGGACTTGCCGCCGCCGTTGCTGCCGATCAAGCCCGTCACCGAGCCGGTTTCTATCAGCAGGTCGAGCGCGTCAAGCGCACACACCTTTTCAAACGTTTTGGTCAGCTTGCGTATTTCAATCATCGGTCATACTTCCCTCATACACTTCATTCAAAATGCCTTGCAGCTGTTCTTTGGACAGCCGCCGTTTGTACGCGTCCCGGCACGCGTTTTGAAAATCGCGCAGCGCCGCCGCTTCCGCCGGAGGCGGTTCGCCGTCTGCGGGTCGGCGGATAAAGCTGCCCTTGCCTGCCACCGAGTAGGTGTAACCGCGCGCCTCCAGCTCGCGGTATGCCTTTGCCACCGTGTTGGGGTTGACGCCCAAATCGGTCGCCAGCCGGCGCACCGACGGCAGCCGGTCGTCCGGCTTGAGTACGCCTGTTTCCGTCAGCTGCGCCACGTTATGGATCAACTGTTCATAAATCGGTACGCCCGAAGCCGCGTTAATAAAAAACATTTCATCACCTCACGAAAGAAAATCGGCAGAAGTCATGCAGCCGCTTGTCGCTAACTGTACTACTCCTTACTAGTACATAGTACACCATAGTACAGATTTTGTCAAGTGTTTTCGCGCAAAAAAAACAGCCGCGCAGTACGGCTGTTTTTTGCGAATATTTGAATTTACCCCTCCGCCGGCGCGTCCTCAGCTGTTCAGAATAGCCTGATACGCCATTTTGGCCGCGTCCAAATCGGGGGTGCAGGTCATGTGCCACAGTGTTACCGATCGCAGCAGCTTTTGCTGCATTTGCAAAATTTGCAGCGCTTCGGCAGGTGTGTTGCCGCGCAGGGATGACTGCATCAGCTTGGGCAGTATGTCATTAAAGGACATCGGCTCGATGCGGTTTTCGCCGCGTTCCAGCCATACGACCGCTTTCAGCGGCGCGCTTTGCACGGCGGGCAAGGGGTTGACCTGTCCCCACGGCGAGGTGTACACCAGCGGCACGTCGCGGTTCAGGCGGATAAACTGCTTGTCGTCGTTGATGACGAACGCGCCGATGTCGGGCAACTGTGTCCACAGGCGCGTGTGGGTGGATTTTCCGGTGCCGCTGGGCGCCATAAACAACACCGCCTGTCCGTTGACGACCACGGCAGAGCCGTGCACGAGCAGTACGCCGTGCGGTACCAGCGCATGTGACGCCAAGTCAAAAACAGCGTAAAAGTCGATGTAAAACGGCTTTAGTTCTCCGTCTCCGCCGGCGCTGACGCCGTATTTATCCTCGAGCAGAAGACGGTATTTTTTCATCATGGCGGGACCGTTTTGCAGGATCTCGCCGCGTTCGTCCGTTTCAAAGGCTGTAAACCGTGATCGGGTATGCGACTGGCTGCAATGCACGGTGAATATTTCGTCGGCTATTTTAATGTTGAATTCTGTCATGTTGCTTTTGATACGCTTTCGTCAGTTTCCATACATCCTTGGTGGGCGCTTGTATTTCCTCACCGTTGATGTCGTTGGTGATTTTACAGGTTTCGGGGGTGATATATACGGAAAACGCATTGCCCGAAAAGTTGCCGGTCGGTGCGTCGGTGTTGTGCAGCACACGGTCGAGCTGTTTGATCAGTTCGCTTAAAAACGGACGCTCGGCAAGCATCAATTCGCCCGCAAGGGCGTATGTTTCGTCCTCAAACACCACTTCCACACGCGGATGCTTGCCGCGAACGGTTTTAACCTTGTATTTCATGCTGTCAGTCTCCTTCGTAAATGGGGTAGGCGGTGGTGATCTTTTTGCTGCTGTCGAGATACATGTCGATCTCCAGCTCACCGCTGTAGCCGATCCACAGCGAGCCGTGCGGATTGCTTTTGTCGCTCAGCGCGTCTTGGTACGCCTCGTTGATGGCGTCCACCACCTGTTGGGGCGTCCAGCTTTCGGGATAAAAGGTGGAAAAGCCGTTTTTCTTTACGCCGTTCACCTTCACCTTGGCGGTAAACACGCCGCGGCTGTCCTTTTTGCTTTCGGTGCCCGCGATGATCTCTCCCTTGCTGTCGCTCACCTTGCTGTAGTGATAGCCCGTCGCCTTGCCTTTACTGTTGATGGTGCCGTCAAAAATGTGCGCCAGCGTGTTTTTGGCGAAGTGCTCGGTGTTTTTCAGCTTTTTGATATCCGCCATGGTATACCCGTCGGCGGACACTGCTGGGGCGGATTCCTGCGGGGAAGAGGAAAGGGCTGCCTCCGAGGTGCTTTCTTCCTTGTCGGTCAGGCTGTTAAGCTTGCTTTCCAATTCACGCGCGAGCGAGGACAAATCCTGCGCGGCGGACGGTTGGGTGCGGCTGCTGCCGTTGTCCGAAAGATTGAGGTTGACGTGACAGCCGCCAAACACGGCGGCAACGGACAGGCACAGGGCAAGCAGAAGGGGGATCAAGCGTTTTTTCATGTTGTATGCTCCTTTACCAATGATTTATTATTCCATTTTTTACTGTTCCAGCGGACGATCATCAAAATACCGCGCACCACTTCGTCGGCGGCGAGGGCAACCCACATGCCGTACAGCCCCCAGCCAAGCACCACAGCCAGCAAATAGGAGCCGAGCACGCTCAGCACCCAGTTGGAAAAGATGGCGCAGGCGGTGGGGAAGAAAACATCGCCGGCGCCGCGCAGCGAGGCGATCAGCACCAAATTGGTGGTGCGCCCGAATTCCAGCGCGATATTGATCAGCAGTACCGTTGCGCCCAGCTCGATAACGGCAGGGTTTTCGGTAAACAGTCCCATCAGCGGAAAGCGCAGCAGCACGCCTGTCGTACACACACCGGCAGTGATCAGCAGCGCGGTGCGGTGCGCCGTCAAGCCGCAGCGGTATGCCTCCTCCGTGTTGCCGGCGCCGACCAGATGCCCGATGAGTATCTGCGATGCCTGCCCGATGGCAACGGCAAAAATATAAAAGAACATGGTGATGTTTTGCACATAGGTTTTCGCAATCAGCTCTTCCTCCGTCAAACAGCGGAGAACGATGGAGGTGATGACAAGCTGCGAAAGGTTGTACAGGGCGGTTTCCAGCGCGCCCGGCACGCCGATTTTCAGCATGTCGCGCACATTACGCCACGGAAACGGCTTTAACAGGCGAAAAATCGAGAGTCGTTCCACCTTTTTAAACAGCACAGCCGCCAATACCGCCACACCCACGGCGCGGCTGAGGCTGGTGGCGACGGCGACGCCCGTGACGCCCATATCAAAGCCCAGCACAAACAAAATGTCCAGTCCCGTGTTCATCAAATTCATGCCCACGGTAACGAACATCGAAACCTTCGTCATGCCGTGGTTGCGGATGATCACCGCCATGGCGCTCATGACGGACTGCAAAAACAGAAAGCCGCCCACGATGGACAAGTATTCGCCTGCCATGTCCAGCAGCGCATCCTGGGCGCCGATGAACTGCAAAACCGGCTGATGAAACAGCACGAACAGCAGGCTGACCGCCAGTCCCGATATAAAATTGAGGGTGATGGACAGCGCCGCAATGCGCCCGGCAGCTTCCTTTTTGCCGGCACCCAGATACTGTGAAATCAGCACCGCGCTCGCGGTGGAAATGACCGTAAACACGATGGTGATGATGGAGGTCGCCTGATTGGCGGTGTTCACGGCGCCTGCCGCCAAATCGTTGTATTGGCTGAGCACAAACACATCCACGATGCCCAGCGTCATAAACAGTGCGGTTTCTATTAATATAGGCCACGCCAGCCCGAACAAAGTCAGTTTTTTGGTGTCGTTCATGAAAGCACCTGCTCGATCAGCACACCGTCCTTGCCGAGCACGCCGCCGCGCAAGCCGTTTTGAAACAGGATCTCGCCGTGCGTCACAGGCACGTCTGCGCCGGTGGCGTTGACGGTCAGCAGGATGTCGCCCTTTTGCACACGCACCAGGCGCGGATGGTTTTCGTCATAGCGCAGCGCCATTTTGTCGCGCCGCAAGTCGGGGCAGGCGTGCCGCACGGCGATCAGCGCCCTGACCTTGCTTTGAAAGCGGCTGAATTTGCCGGCGTCGATATCGTCCCACGGCATGGTGCTGCGGTTGTAGGGCGTGCGTTTGCCGCGCATGGCGATTTCGGTGCCATAATACAGGCAGGGCGTGCCTGCCATGCACAGCAAAACGGCGAGCTTTTGCAGCAGTTCGTTTTGGCTGCGGCAGTTTTCCCGTGCGCGGGCGGTGTCGTGGGTATCGAGAAAGTTGAATACCACCTCGTTGATCTGCCGCGGATACAGCGAACGGCTGAAATGGAGCCGCTGCATAAAATCCTGCGCGGTCAGCGTTCCGTCGCGCCAAAAATCGCTCAGGCAGCCCGTAAAGGGATAGTTCATCACGGAGTCGAATTCGTAGCCGTTCAGCCAGCCGATGGCGTCAAACCAAATTTCGCCGAGCAAAAAGATGTCGGGCTTCACCGCCTTGACGGCAGCGTTCATCTGCCGCAAAAAGGTGTGCGACACCTCGTCGGCAACGTCAAAGCGGATGCCGTCGATGTCGTAGCTGCGCACCCAGTGCACGCACAGGTCGGTAAAATAGCGGCGCACCTCGGGGGTGTTGGTGTTGAGCTTCGGCATGCCCGTCCAAAACGAAAAGGCAAAATACCGTCCGTCGCCAACGGTGAAATCATCCGGCTTGATAAAGTCGTCGCGGTTGATGAAAAACCAGTCGAAATACGGCGAGCGGCGCCCTTTTTCGCACACGTCCTTCCACGCAAAAAATTCCGTGCCGCAGTGGTTGAACACCGCGTCGAGCATCACGCGGATGCCCATGCCGTGCGCCGTCTGCACCAGTGCTTTCAAATCCGCCTCGGTGCCGAAGTCCGGGTCGATGGTGTAGTAGTCAAAGGTATTGTACTTATGATAGGAGTTGGACAAAAAAATAGGGGTGAGGTAAATGCCGCCGATGCCCAGCTCCCTGAGATAGGGCAGGCGTTCGGTGATGCCCTGCAGGCTGCCGCCGTACAGGTCGTTGAAGCCGGGGCTTGAAAAATCGCCCCAGGCACGGAATTTGCCGTTGTCGGCAAAATGGCGGCTGCGTGCAAAGCGGTCGGGCATGATTTGGTACCACACCGTGTCGCGCACCCACGCGGGCGGCGCGATCACGTCGGAGGGATTCAGCCACGGAAACTTGAAATACTCGGTGGAAATGCGGTCGCGCTCTGCTTCGGGACACACCTTGTTTTCAAACACGCAAACGCGCTCATCGCCCGATTCCACCACAAAATAGTATTGCAGCCGCTTAAAGGCAGGCGTCAGCTCGATGCTCCACACCAAATGGTGTTCCAGCGCGTACAGCACCTCCATCTTGGCAGGAACGGCTTTCCACGCGTGCCGGTGATCGATCGCCTGAATAAAGGGGTCTTCGCTGAAAACGGTCACGGCGTCGGCGTCGTGCGCTGTCCAGAGCTGCAGCACCACCGTGTTTTCATCAAGGGCATAGCAGTCGCTGCCGGTGGAGCGGTGGCGAATTGCGGAAAGATTCATCGAAACACCTCTTTTCTTCTCCTTACATCATAGCATACATTCGGAAAAGAATCAATTCATTATCGGCAGTTTTTACGCATACATATATAAAAATCGAATTGTATGAGGTGAGGCGAATGTTAACGGCATTCAGCGTCGTGTTACCGGAGCAGCGGAGCGGTTGGCGCGGCTGGACGGACAAACTAAAACGCGACAAAGTGGAGGTGAAAACGGCACAGGCGTGCGGCGTTGCGCTGCGGCATGTCATTTACACCAGCTACAGCGGCGAAGTCAGGCTGGAAAAAACAGACGAGGCGATCGGTGCTGCACGCGGCAGGCTGCTGTGCAGCGACAAGCTTGCGTTTCCGCCGCACAGCGGTTACCATCGGTTTGTATCGACAGACTTTTCGGCGCGTCTGTGCGAAAATTTCGCGCTCGGTGTGCTCGATGCCTGCTCCGGCGCGGGCGGTCTGCGCGTGGCGCTGTATGACCCCGCCGCGCGGCATGACGGCTTTTTGTACAGCGTGCTGGAGCGCTGCGGCGATGTGACGGTGGTGACCGATCATGCCGCGCCGTATTACGCAACGGTGCAGCGTGCGCTGGAGGAGCTGGGCGCGGCGGCGACGGTGACGCGGCAGCGCAGTGTGCTCGCATCACGGGCGCTGGTGATCGCGCCGGAGCCCATCCGGGAGGACGTGCCCCTGTGCCGCAGCGCGGTGGTGCTGACAGTGCGGCTGCCCAAGCGCCTGTCCGCCGGTACGGTGCTATGGCAGTACCGCTTTCAAATGCCGGGCGGCTTTTCCGCCCTCAAGCCCGCGGAGCTGAGTGAGGAATACTTTTGCTCGGCGCTGTACACCCTCGGTGCGCAGTATGCGCTGGGCAGCATTATGCCGCAAAGCGCCGAGGGGACCCGCACGATGACAGCGGCGGAACTGGCAGCGCTTTTATAGCGCCTGTAGCCGCCGACGGCGTTGCCATCTAATCTTGCAAAATTACTCTTGTGTTTTTGGATAGATTGCGTTATAATATAATAAGACTATTATGCGACAATTTGATGATCGCGCGCACGGGAGGAACATACATGATGGCAGATGAAATCAGCGCGGCAAGAGCGGAAATTGCTTCTACCGCCGCGTTTCAGCGACTGAACAGTTTTTTTGACGAAGGCAGCTTTTGCGAAATCGACGCGTTTGTGAAATCCGGAGACGGTTTCGCAGAGGTCGTGGCGGGCTTTGGCACGGTCGAGGGATTGCCCGTTTATGCGTTCGCACAAAACAGCGACGTCAGCGGCGGCGCCATGAGCAAGGCGCAGGCGGCAAAGCTGAAAAAGCTGTACAAGTTAGCCTTAAAAACAGGTGCGCCCGTTGTTGGCTTTTATGACAGCGTGGGCGGCAGACTGGCGCAGGGCACCGAGCTGCTCGCCGGCTGCGGCGACATTCTCAACCTCACGGCAAAGATCAGCGGCGCCGTGCCGCTGATCTCCGTGGTGACCGGTGTGTGTCTCGGCACCAACGCACTGGCGGCGGCAAGCGCGGATTTCGTGCTGATGACCGAGGACGCGCAGCTGTCGCTGGATGTGACGGGTCAAAACGCCGACGCAACGACCAACGCCGCCGGCGGCGTGGCGTCCCTGATCGTAAAGGATGCTGCGGAGGCGGTGGCAACGGCGAAGGAGCTGGTGTGCTATTTGCCTGCCAACAACCTGACAGCCGCACCCGAAAGTATGGCCGAGGAGCCGCAGGCTGACCATAACTGCATCGTCAGCAAAACCGTGGACGGCGGCTCCAAGTTTAAAATTGCCGATGCTTTCGGCAAGGCGGCACGGATCCGTCTGGCGCGTATGGGCGGCAGTGTTGTCGGTGTGGTGCGCACCGTCGGCGAGCCGCTGGATGCGGATTCCACCGAAAAAATTGCCCGTTTTGTGCGCTTTTGCGACGCGTTTTCGCTGCCTGTCCTCACCTTTGCGGACTGCGGCGGCTTTGAGGATATCGCGTCCGCCAAAAAGCTGACCTCCGCCTATGCCGAGGCAACGACCGTTAAGATTTCCGTGGTGGTGGGGAAGGCCATCGGCGCGGCGTATGTGGCGCTTGCCGGCACCGGCGCCAATGCCGATATGGTGTACGCGTTCCCAAATGCCGTCATTTCACCCGTCAGCATCGAGGCTGCCGCGTTTTTGATGGCGCCGGAGAGCATGAAGGTGCCCTTTGCCGAGCAGAAAAAGGTTGCCGAGCAGTTTGCACAGACGCATCTTTCCGCCTTCAACGCCGCGCAAAACGGCTATGTGGACGGTGTGGTAGAGGAAGCGCAGCTGCGCACCGCGCTGTTGTCCGCGTTGGACATGCTGGCAGGCAAGCGCGTGCCCACCGTTGCCAAAAAGCACAGCACAGTTTAAAGAGAGTGAAGTGTGGAGAGCGGAATGTGTTTTGCTCCCACCGTTGATTGTTAAATAGATTTGGGGGATTTTACCATGAAAAATTTGAGAATTACCGTTAACGGCACCGCCTATGACGTTCAGGTGGAAGAGCTGGGCGAGAGCGCTGCTCCTGCGGCGGCTGCTCCGGCGCCTGCCGCCAAGCCCGCTGCTGCCAAGCCGGCTGCACCTGCCGGCGCGGTCGGCAATATCAGCGTCAAGGCGCCCATGCCCGGCACGGTGGTCAACGTGGTCGTTACCGCCGGACAGGCTGTCAAGGCAGGCGATGATTTGGTGTTTATCGAAGCGATGAAAATGGAGACGCCCGTTAAGGCGCCGCAGGACGGCACCGTTGCCACCATTGAGGTTTCCAAGGGTGAAGCAGTGGATTCGGGCAAGGTGCTCGTAACGCTGAACTAAGGAGATGCTGCGATGACGAAAAAAATTAAAATTACCGAAACGGCGCTGCGCGATGCGCACCAGTCGCTCATTGCCACCAGAATGACAACGGAGGACATGCTCCCCATTCTGGACGCGCTGGATAAGATCGGCTACTATTCGCTCGAATGCTGGGGCGGCGCCACCTACGACGCGTGCCTGCGCTTTCTCAACGAAGATCCGTGGGAGCGCCTGCGCACCATCCGCCGCCACTGTCCCAACACCAAGCTGCAAATGCTGTTCCGCGGACAAAACATGCTGGGCTACCGCCATTATGCGGACGACTGTGTGGAATATCTGGTGCAGAAAAGTATCGCCAACGGCATCGACATCATCCGCATTTTTGATGCGCTCAATGATATCAAAAACCTGAAAACCGCCATCGACGCTGCCAACCGCGAGGGCGGTCACGCGCAGGTCGCCATCAGCTACACCACCGGCCCTGTGTTCACCGACGACTACTATGTGGAATATGCCAAGCGCATCGCCGACGCCGGCGCGCATTCCATCTGCATCAAGGACATGGCGGCGCTGCTCACGCCCTCGCGCACCGAAACCCTGGTGAAGGCGATCAAGGCGGCGCTTCCCGACATACCGCTGCAGCTGCACACGCACTACACCTCCGGTCTGGCTTCCATGTGTCTGTTAAAGGGAGTGGAGGCAGGCGCGGATGCGATCGATACCGCCATCAGTCCGCTGGCGCTCGGCACCTCGCACGCGCCCACCGAGTCGATGGTCGCCGCGCTGCAGGGCACGCCCTACGACACGGGACTGGATATCAGAGAATTGGCAGATATTCGCGCGTACTTTATGACGCTGCGTGAAAAATATATCGAAAGCGGACTGCTCGACCCAAAAATGCTCGCCACCGACGCCAAGGCGCTGATTTATCAGGTGCCGGGCGGAATGCTGTCCAACCTGTTGTCACAGCTCAAGCAGGCAGGCAAGGAGGACAAGCTGGGCGAAGTGCTGGAAGAAGTGCCGCGCGTGCGCGAGGACGCAGGTTATCCGCCGCTCGTCACGCCCACCTCGCAGATCGTCGGCACCCAGGCGGTGTTCAACGTGATCACGGGCGAGCGCTACAGCATGTGCACCCGCGAATTCAAGGGCATGGTCGCCGGCGAATACGGCACCACCCCGATGCCCATCGACCCTGCTTTCCAGAAAAAGATCTGCGGCGACATGGAGATCATCACGGGTCGTCCCGCCGACCGCCTGGCGCCGGAGCTCAACAAGCTCCGCAGCGAGATCTCCGAATGGATGGAACAGCCCGAGGATGTGCTGTCCTACGCCCAGTTCCCCAAGGTGGCGCTCGATTTCTTTGAAAAAAGAAGAAACGCCCGCGTCGGCATCAACGGCGCTTTGGCGGACAGAAAAAACAGGATCCATCCGGTGTGAGAAAACAAAACGCGTTTTGGCTAAAACCAAAGCGCGTTTTTTGGTGCGCCCGACGGCGCACGTTTCTAAAGGGTGAAAGTCCCAAATCCG
>CAMKOU010000046.1 GCA_946414505.1 uncultured Clostridia bacterium
GGCAGCGAACGCACCGATCTGGAGGGCTATGTGGTCAAAGAGGTCACTATCAGCAATCCGTTCCCTACGGTGTCGGACGACGGCACGGTAAGCAACTGCGGCACGGTAACGCCGCTGGAAAGGGGTGACCGCATCGACATTGTCGCCTCGCGCGTTGACGCCGTTACACCTGCGGGAGAAAACCCGGACAAGACGTATTCTTATTTTGTTTCCTATGGGCAGAGTGCGCTCACGGACACCTCGCGCGACGACACCATCACCAATACGCGTGAGGGCGGTATAGCGATCCGGCTCTTTAAATGGGATACCGATATCCCGCTGCGAAACGGTCAGTTCACCCTGACCGACAGCTCCGGAAACAAAGTGGGCAGCTATTCTTCCGACGCGGACGGCTTGGTGACCATCCTGTATGACTTCGACAAAAATCAAACCTATACGCTCACCGAAACCGCAGCGCCGCGAGGGTATGTCGGATTGCAGGAAAAGCTGTGCTTCAAGGTGAACAACGACGGCACCGTATCGCTGTTCTATGAAGACGGCACTGCATGGGGCACCAAGGACGGCACCGACCTGAAATGGGCAAACACCAAACCCGGCAGCAACGGTCTGAGCGCGTATATTGACGTCTATAACAAGCAATTCAACTTCAAGGTCGCCAAGATGGACAGCGATGAAACCAACGTAATGCTCGATAACGCCCACTTTGCGCTTTACAAGCAGACGAATACCACGATCGGCGGCTATGAAAAGAACCGCGATCCCCTGACCGGCTTCGAGGATATGGTCACGGTGAACGGCGAGCTGTATATCTGCGGCGGAGATAGCGGCAGGATCCTCAATCCCGGCAGCAGCGGCTCCGTCTATTTCCTGACAGAAACACAGGCGCCGCTGACCTATACCAAGCTCGATGAGGACATCGTGTTCCGTATTTCGCCGCTCGGCGTGCCGTCCCTGATCAGCGACGCCTATCACGGTCAGCTTGTCGAGACGGAGGACAGCTATATCTACACCCTGAGCGTACCGAACGAAAAGAAATACGAAAGCAAGATCCTCACTGTCCGCAAAGTCGTTTCGGGAACAATGGCCGACAGCCAACAGGCGTTTGCCTTTACCCTGACGCTGGAAGGCGCCGAACCCACCGACACGTATGAATGGATGAAAAACGGCGTCGCGCAGAGCGAGGGCATCCATTCCGGAGATGTATTC
The DNA here is from genome assembly GCA_946414505.1 of uncultured Clostridia bacterium. Lineage (GTDB taxonomy): Bacteria > Bacillota > Clostridia > Oscillospirales > Acutalibacteraceae > Ruminococcoides. Next base: position 1,207 of record CAMKOU010000046.1, read on the forward strand.
CGGCTCAAGCATAATGAAACGGTCACGATCGCCGTCCCCGAGGATGTCGTCGTCACCGTCAGTGAACAGAGCGGCGATTATACAGCGTCGTTCAAGCTCAATGAGGAACCGCCGCAGAACACGAACGCAATGACCATTACCATGGAGGATGACACAACGCTTCTCGTGACAAATACGTTTGAACATGTCGTGCCGACCGGCGTGTTTGACAACACGCTTATCTGGTGGGAGCTGGCGATGTTGCCGGCGGGCTTCACAGCGTTTTTCCTGTGGTTCAAAAGAAAAAAGCATCCTCATACACCGTTGCGCTGACCGAGAGGCTTCAAATCAACACCATCCTGCATCCCTGTTGTTTAGCATGATGGATAATATCCGCAAACAAACTAAAAGGGGCTTGGCTCAAAACTCATTTGATGCGTAAGAGCCAAGCCCTTGTTTTTGTCTCATTGTAAAGGCGCAAAAGAGCGCATGCCCTGGTTTTGTTTTAATACTATTTTCAATTAAAACGCTTTAAAACAGATGTTAGCGGAAAATTTCGCAGAACAAGGCGGAGGACGCAGGAATCCTGACGGATTCCGAGGACGACAACGCAGTTATGCGGAATTTAACGCAACAGATGTTAAAGGGTTTTATTTGATAATAGTATAAGACAGGATGGCGCAAACGAACTGTCTAAAAGTATTTTATCATATGAAAAGCGCTTGGTAAAGCACAAAAAACCGCGAAAAACAGCGAATTTTGTGTTTTTCCGAATTTCGGCACAAACGCCGAAAAGCTCACCAATCCGCTTCCGATTCTTCGAGCTTTTTGGTGAGTACGGCGCGAAGCGAAACGAACGCCGGGATAAAGCTGTCGCGTATCAAAAGCAGCATTTCGTCGATTTCATCCTCGTTGTAAATGTGGACAGAGCTGTTGCGCTTTTTCAGCATTAGCAGCCATGCTGCGGGATCGTCGATAAAGCCAAGCTTGTAGCCAAGCTGCAATATCTCTCTCGGCGAGCCCGTTCCGGCAACCTCGGCTCCGTGGAGCCTCAAAACCGCCTGCAAAGCCTTCCACGCCAGCTCAAAGGTCAGATTGAATTGACCGATAACGCCGGTGCGGTAAATATCGTCGTTGTTCGCCATTTCAAAATCGGCGCCTTTTAAAATTTCAAGGCAGCTTGAAAAGTTATCAAGCTTTTTCATAAATAAGCTCACCGTCCCTTTCGATTTCTTTTTTCAGTTCGTCGGAGACGCTTCCGGCGAAGTCGACTATGTCGAACATAAGCAGGGTGTGCGCGTTTTCTTTTATGTCCCGGCAAAATCCGTCAACGTCGCCGCCGCTCACAGCTAAGTCGATATCGCTTCTTTCGGTGTGCGTTCCCCGAGCGCGGGAGCCGAACAGCACTACCCTGCCGATATCGTGCTTTGCCGCAAAAACGGCGATATCCCTGACGATCCTTTTTGGGAGAGCTGCCATTGCAATTCCTCCTGTTGAGTTTGTATTGATTTTACCATATAATCAGGCGGATTTCAAGCTTGATCCGGCGTTATTCTCCGCCTTCGTCGGCGGAGAGCGGCGGAATGAAATTCAAAAACGCCTGCGCCATTTTCGGGTGGTGGATAATAAAGTGTATCGTCGGGTATTTGTTTTTGGAAACCACGACCTGCTTGCTGCCGATTATCGAGTACGAAATGTTGCGGAAAACCGGCGCGGGGTCGGTTTTGAGCGTCATATTCGGGTGTTCCGCGGCGAACTTTTTCGTCAGCTCCAAATGCGCCGCGTATTCCTCGTAGCTGTAGGGCACGTCGGTAGAAAAAAATATTTCCGAGAGCGCGAGATTCACCGGAGCCTTTTCAAACTGCTCCCGCGAGGGCTCGGAAACCGTCAAAATCAGCCTTTGGTGCGAAAGATATTCCTCAAAGGCTTCGCGGCTGTTTTGCCTGAACGCTTCGATCTCGCCCGCGTCCTTTTCCGCGATCTTGTTTCGCTTCAAGATATCGCGCAGCGCCTCGGCGGTCAGCGTGTAGACCGGCAGCGCGGAGGAGGTGGTCGTGCGGTCGCCGTTTTGAAGGAGCTTGCGCAGGGTTCCGGCAAAGCTCTCCCGCCGCTGCGCGGTGTAGATGTCCATCAGCGGCTTTGCCTTTTGAAGCAGGCGCTCCGCCTTTTGGCGGTAAAAGCGGATATCCTTTTCAGACTTGCTCAAAAAATACTTGCCCTCCGAGTGATGCCCCGCTATCGCGCTGCCCTCCATAGCCGCGCCGCCCGACACCTTCAGCAGATGGGTGAACACGTCGTTTTGCTTTGAGCTGAGATACCACGGCGATATCTGACCGGTCATATACATCGGTAAATTGCTTTCGAGCCCGAGCATCATCTCTCTGAACGGGCGGTGAACGTCGTGGATTATGTGCAGGTGCAGCCCCTTTTTGAGCAGCATAGCCATTCCGAACATCCATTTTTTGGGAAAATCCTCGTCCTTCGCCATCTCCTCCAGCGGCATGTCGCTGTAGAGTATGCAGTCGCGTTTTGAATCCGAGAGCACGGTCGCCTTGATAAAATCAAGCTCGCATTTCATCATGCCGTCGAGCGAGGTGTAGGTTTTTGAGGTGGGCAGATGGAACGGAGCCGACGGCAGCTTAACGTCGTTGAAATGGATCGCGCTGATGAATTCGTCGAGGCTGAATTCGTCCATAGCCTGCAAAAAATGCCCCACAGGGTCGCTTTTTTGCACCGCGGTGTTGGTGCCGAGCCAATCGGCGATCTCGTTTTGTATCTTTGCGAACGAGTCGAGCCTTTCCTTGTCGCAGTTGAGCAGCTCCGCGAGCGCGGCGATATCCTTTTCGCCGGTGCAGCAACGCGCGGCAAAGGAGCTCACGCGGCGCGTAAAATCCTCAACGTCGCCCGGCTTCCGCTGACCCGACAGCACCTTCGAGATGTGGGAGGGGTCGAACGAAAGCCCCTTTGCGAGGGAGCTCACCTTTATATCGAGCGCGCTTATCAGGGCGTTGAGGTTGTTGACGTACGCTTCGTAGGAAATGCGCAGGCTGCCCTTTAGGAGTTGGCGGAGCGCGCCGAAGATCTCGACCTCGGTCAGCGGCAAGCCCTCCTTTTCGGCGTGAAACGCCAGCGCCGCGGCGAGACGGCGCAGGTTGTCGCTGTCGCAGGCGGGCTCGCGCTCGCCGCGCTTGTACCTCGCTACGGTGCTCGCGCCCAGTCCGGCGGTTTTGGCGATTTTGGAATAGCTCGCCCCGATCTCGTCTATATATTTGTTTAGCTGTTCGCCGAAAGTCATATGCTTTTGCTCCTTTTGGGGGCAATGCCGTCAACTTAAGCGAAATATCTCATTTCATCGTAGGGCTCGGTCTTGACCGAGCCGCTAATCGAGCAATAAAGGCTTGATTCATTGCCTGCGGCACGGTCAAGACCGTGCCCTACAGTGAGAAAGAATTAAATTCACCATTCTTAACAGTTGACGATATCACCTTTTGTGGGGATTCTGATATAATTTGGGGGAATTCTGATATAATTATATAATAATTACCCGAGGAGTCAAGGCTATTTCGGGTGATTTTTTAAAAAATTGCCTAAAGTATGATAGAATGTAAAAAAATATTACTTTTTTTAAGGAGGTATAATATGCCTGATCTCAGAAAATCGTGGAAAAATACGGGAACGGGGCTCGGCGGAGCTTTCAAAAATCTCGGCAAAACGATAATCAACAGCGGCAAAAAGGGCGTTGACAAGGCGGTCGAATGGGCGGAAAGGGAGGACGCTCCCCGTCAGCCCGACGCCGCGGCGCCGCCCGCCGCGGCAAAAACGCCGGAGAACACGCAGCCCGCGCAACCTGCGCAGCCCGCGCCGGCAGCCAAGCCGCAGGGAGCGCCCGCTAAATCGACAGCCGACGAGATTCGCAAGCTCGCCCAGCTGAAAAACGAGGGAATAATCACCGAGGAGGAATTCGCGGTGAAGAAAAAACAGCTTTTGGGCTTGTAACCCAAAAAAACAGCGAAAGGAAAAAGCACTATGTCAAAGCAAACACAATCATTTTCGGTAAACAATAACGTTGAGGAAACCTACGCCGCGCTGAAAATAGCGGTCGAGAAGCTGCGCTATACCGTGGCGTCAGCCGACGACGAGGCTCATTCGCTCACTATCAAAACCCGCGTGAGCGCTTTTTCGTGGGGAGAGGTGATAACGGCGGCGGTTTCTCAGGGAGAAAACGGCGGCAGCCTTGTTGAGCTGTTTTCGGAGCCGAAGCTCAAAACAAACGTTGTGGATATGGGCAGAGCGAAGCGCGAGCTGAGCGCGATAGCCGACGCGGTCGTTGCGGAGTTGTCGGGAGACGCTAACAAGCCCCAAGCCGCACAAAGCTCCGCGACTGCTTCGGTCGCCGACGAGATTCGCCAGCTCGCTCAGTTGAAGGACGAGGGATTGATCACCGAGGAAGAATTCGCGGCAAAGAAAAAGCAGCTTCTCGGTATTTGAGCGCTTCCTTAAAAATCAGAAACGGCATATAGCAACTATTCAATTAAAAAGGGAGGTATTGTATAATAGCAGTGCCTTGTTTCATCTAAATCTTTACTTTTGACAACGATTGTAGGGGCGAACCCATGTGTTCGCCCGAGCCGCGTTTTCCTATCAAACCGATTCTGCCACGAAAACAAATGGTTTCCTATCCCGGGCGCACACGCGGGTGCGCCCCTACACAATAAAAGTAATGTAAAGGCAATACCGCATAATTCAGGCGTGCGGATTGCGCAGCAAGATTTTTCGTCAGGTTGTACAAATAAATCGAGGTAAGGCTGTCGCCTTGCCGAGATTTTTTGGGCAAGCTGACGGAATAATATTCAAGCAAGCCGTGCGCTTTGAATTGTGCGGTGTTGCCTAAAGTTTTAGCCGAAACAAAGTAATAGGGGCGACCATTGGTCGCCCGCAGATAGAAAACCACTGTTTTCCTATACAAAATCGGTTGGATAGGACAGCGCGGCGCAGCGGGCGAGCGATGCTCGCCCCTGCGACCATGTTTCATAAATCATTGAGAAGTTTGGGTTGGACTTTTGAGTAAGCCCCTTTGTATCATTGCGTTATCGTTTCGCCAATAGGATCTGTATTATACCGCCGGAGCGTATTCGTTCCCCAACAAATACAACGAAATGGTCGATACCCAGATCCTCAAGAACGGCGAGAAGCTGCAGGAGGTCGTGATCCCCGAAAACGACGACGCTGGCATGTTCTACGGCTGGTATCAGGTGCATTTCAGAAGCGAAGACAACGGCGTGTATTCCTATGACTGGGGCAGCGACACGCCGGAACGCCAGGTGTTCAATACGGCGGTGACGGTTCCGACTTCCCCGGAATACAGCAACAAGGATCAGCACATTTACCTTGCGCCGCTGTTGCCTGCCGCTGCCGCGCCCTTTGAATAGAGCTTATAATCCGTGATAAGCGCGTTGTCTCTCTTCACGTTAAAGCTGTCGAGAAGCGTTTGACCGATGCCGTTTCCGTCACGGCTTTCGTTCCATGTGAACTGCTCGGGGAAGCTGTAATGATACTGCGAGACCTTTGACGATGGTGCTGCCGTCGGAATTGACCTGCTTGTTTGACGGACCGACGCCGTTGACGATCTTGGTTTTGGCTGTGTTGCAGGTGAAGCCCTCAAAGTTGAGCGAGGTGTAATGACCGTTGCCTTTTACGGTGGAACGCAAAAAGCAACAAAAGCCTATCAGCCCGCATTTGATCGCATGTGCCGCGTTTGTCACGTCCGCGCAGCAAACCGGCACAGGACGGTAAAGGCAGATAACCACTGTCGGAGCAAAACTCCAATTTTTTGCTCTGCCTCGGTAATATGATACCAACTAACGTGCACGCCCTTAAAGGCGTAGAAACCAATCAAGCCGCCCTCTTCTTTCGGGCGGCACTTTCCGAAGATACTCTTTTTATAAATCATCTATATTATCACACATTTCACATCCTTTTTTTCAACGGAATCTACCAAAAAGTCACTCTTTTTCCATGCTTTTGCCGACAAACCGTATAAACCGCAGGCAAGGCGCGCTTCCCGGCGGCGCAACGGCGGACTGCCCGCACAAGGGAAAGACCGCCCGGCAGCGTAACCATAACGTTGCCGGGCGGTTGGTTCTATCACGTATCGCCGGTGATCGTCAAAGCGTTCCGTTAGGGAATGCTTTCGTCCGATCCGTGCGTTCAAGGGTCTCTTTTTTATGCGCCGCCATCAGAATCCGATGGGGATCAGGATATCCTCATACGGATCGGGCGTGAAGTCGGGAGCGCCGCTGTCGCCGCCGCCACCGCCGCCGGGATCGGTTTTCCCACTGTAAGTCCGGTACAGCGGATGGAACGGTTTTTGCTTCTATTCTGTATTATTTTATCATATTATACAAAAAGATACAACATTTTAGCACTATATTGTAATTAATTGGCTCTACAGAGTAACTTCTCAAGGAAAATCAAGCAAAAACAAAACGCTGCACGCAGCAACCTCGCCGCGTGCAGCATTTTCTTCGGTTTAATTATGTTTTCTCTGTAAACAGCCGATCTTTCTTAAGGCAATACCGCATAATTCAGGTGTACGGATTGCGCAGCAAGATTTTTCGTCAGGTTGAACAAATAAATCGAGGTAAGGCTGACGCCTTGCCGAGATTTTTTGGGCAAGCTGACGGAATAATATTCAAGCAAGCCGTGCGCCTTGATTTGTGCGGTGTTGCCTTAAATCGCTCCGCTCACTCGATCAGCCGGTCAAGATTCTTCGCGCCCTTTGCGACGGAATACCGGTTGATCAGGAATGCGAGGCCAAGTGCTGTCGCCATCACCGCGCTCAGAACGACCACGGTCACGGTCGTTATCACTTCGGAACGGCGCATCGTATCCGCAAATTCTGCCTGCGACGTGATGACGACCGTCAGCATAAACGCGATAAAGGCGATCAATCCGGCAATAACGGCAACGATATTGATCCAACCGAGCTTTCGTGAGATCTCGGTCTCACTGTCCCAGTCAAAGTACGGCTTTTTGGAGTTGTGCAGCAGCAGCCAATTCACGAAAACGAGGTCGAGCAGGAAGGAAACGGCGGCTCCGTACAAAATCACCCAGCCGCTTGCAAGGGTAATAACGCCTGTGACCAGGCAGACGATACCGAGGAGCACGACATACCCTACGCTGCCGAGCGAGCAGACCAGCATGGCAAAATTGCGTTTGCTTTTGTAGTAGTCCCTGAAATCCACCGGCAGCGCGCGCAGTAGGCTGAACGTGCTGCCCTCACGCGAAAACGCGGTGCCTGCCAGCACATTAAAGCCGCAGGCAAGGCAGGACGCGGTGACGCCGAACAGCATCGCGCCCAGCGCCGCCGTTTTCATGTCCAAAGGAAAGATCATTTTCTCCAAAACGGAACCGGTGCTGAAAAAAAACGGCACGCCGACCATCACAGGCCAAATAAAGGTCATGGCAAAGCCGTATAACAAATAGGCGGGATTTCTTCTTGTATGCTTCGCTTCGTACCGCGTCAGCGCGCTGACGGCGCCTGCCTTTTTCCCTGACGCGAGGTCGTCCTTGGACACCGCCTTTGCCCCTTTTCCGGTGTTCTGCATGGAAAGTGCGGTGGAAAAATAAAACAGCTTTACTGCGAGCATCGCCGGCAGAACGACCGCTGCCGTCACGGCTAAGGCAATGAGCAAGCCCCAGATATTGCCGTTCACCATGAAATCGGTCATAAAGGAAATATTCGGAAAACCATCGGAAACGGAAGAAACGGAGCGGAACGCCGCCAAAGCGGTTTCGCCCGATTTTTCGGCGGTAAACCTGTTGCTGACGATCATGTACGCGACCAGCAGCACCAGCGTAAAAATTCCGCCGAGCACCATCGTGATATCGCGGTTGCGGATAAAGCCGAACACCCTGAAAACGACCACGACCACCAGCGTTGCCAGCGCGATGCCGGTGAGGGGCAGCATCACGCTCGACAGCAGGGTGCCGATCACAAACGCGGCGCCCAAGCCTGCGCGGATGCCTAAGCCGAGACAAACCGCGTTCAGCAAAACAACGCTCAGTCCCACCGTAAACTTGGAGGCGACCGCCAGCTTTGCGGTCACGATCTGACCGGCAGAAAACGGCATCGGCAGCAACACCGGCAGGTCATCCGCCGTATACAGCACCGTCACGATGTTTTTGACAGACAGGATAAAGCTCATCAAAAGGAGGATCAGCATGAGTCCCTTCGTGATCGCTTCTATGGGAATATGCGGTGCGAGCATCGGTTCTGTCAAAAAGAAGATCGCAAACAGCGCGCCGGTCAACAGCACGATGCCGGAAACCATCAAAATTTTGACGCCGGCGGGAGAGAGCAGCGCATCCTTGCCGCCGACAGCCGCCTTTCCGTTGCATTTTTCCAGAACGGTAACGAGCTTGCGGACTTTTGCGTATCCGCCCGTTGCTTTTGCCTTATTCATCATCGGTCATCTTCTTACATTTGTTGCGGATCAGTAAGAAAGCGGCGATCATGACACCCAAAACTGCCAGCAAAACGATAGTATGCCATATTCTATCCTCAATGATGCCCTGCCCTTCGAGAAACCGCACCACGCTTGATCCGATGACAACCAGTCCGCTGATAATACTGAAAGCGGCATACATCAGCTTATAGGTTCTGGCGCCCTTTTGCGAATAGGTTTTCAGCTTCTCTTCCTCTTTTTCCGACAGCTTGCCTGTGACCAGCAGCTTAACACCCGTAAAAATGGCGAAAACGCCGAGAATTGCAAAAACAATTGCCATAGCCATAACACAATACCTCCGTTTATCCTTTTGTGTCCGTTAATTCCAGGAAAATGTTTTCCAGGGACGCCTGCGATTTGTGCGTCTTTTTCAGTTCGTCCAGCGTGCCGTTATACAACAGCTCGCCGCTTTTGATGATGCAGATCTCGTCGCACAGCTTTTCGGCTACCTCGAGCACATGCGTTGAGAAAAACACCGAATTGCCCTTTGCCACATGCTCGCGCATCATCTGCTTGAGTTCAAACGCGCTTTGCGGGTCAAGTCCCGTCAGCGGCTCGTCCAGGATCCACACAGACGGATCGTGGATCAGCGCGCCCATGATCATGATCTTCTGACGCATACCGTGTGAATAAGACAGGATGGTGTTGTTCAGCGCATCATAGATGCCAAAGCGGTTTGCGTAGGTTTCAATGAACGCGGCTCTGTCCTTTGCAGGCGTATCATATATGTCCGCCATGAAGCGGAGATACTCCAAGCCGCTCAGCCGCAGGAAATGATCGGGAGAATCGGAAACATAGCCGAACTGCCGCTTGGCTTTCAGGGCGTCTCCCTCGATATCGAGCCCGTTGATCAAAATCGTGCCTTCCGTCGGCTTGATCACGCCGGTGATCGCCTTGATCGTCGTCGATTTACCGGCGCCGTTATGCCCGATAAAGCCCGTGATCGCGCCGTCCCTGGCGGTAAACGAGATATGATCCACCACAGTTTTCTCGCCGTACTTTTTTGTGAAATTCTTTACTTGGATCAGGTCAATCCGCTCCTTTTTTTATCTTTCGGTGCTGTGGGGAAAGCACTGCTTTCCCCACACACATACATATATCAGCGTTTCTGTAAAGTCTACGCCTTTTTTGCCCTGCGCGCTTCGATCTTAGTGTGAAAGAGCGCGACATGTTATACCGGCAACTTCGGAGCCGGCTCCAAAGAGCCTGCCCGGTTGCGTTGCTTATTTAAAATACTGCACGCCGCTTTCAAAGATCTTTTGATCCTTGGCGAACGGTACGTTTTGATACAGGTTGTCGCCCTTGCGCTCGCTGTGTCCCATTTTGCCCAGCACCCTGCCGTCGGGCGAGGTGATGCCCTCGATCGCGCATACCGAGCCGTTGACGTTAAAGGCGATTTGGTCGCTGGGCTTGCCGCTGAGGTCCACATACTGCGTGGCGATCTGACCGTTTGCCGCCAATGCCTTCACCGTGGCTTCGTCCGCCATAAAGCGGCCTTCGCCGTGCGAAACGGGAACGGCGAACACCTCGCCGGCGTTCACACCGGCAAACCACGGCGATTTCACCGAGGTCACGCGCGTGTACGCCATGTGCGAAATATGTCTGCCGACGGTGTTGAAGGTAAGGGTCGGGTCGGTGGGCTTGAGGTCGCGGATCTCGCCGTAGGGCACCAAGCCGAGCTTGATCAGCGCCTGGAAGCCGTTGCAGATACCCAGCATCAGGCCGTCGCGGTTTTGAAGCAGTTCGTTGACCGCCTCAGCTACGCGCGGATTGCGGAAGGTGGTGGCGATGAATTTGCCGGAGCCGTCGGGCTCGTCGCCGCCCGAAAAGCCGCCGGGCAGCATGATCATTTGCGAGGCGCCGATCATGCGCACCATGCTGTCAATGGTTTCCTCGATGCCCTGCTGGGTGAGGTTTTTCACGATGAGCATCTCCACCTCGGCGCCTGCCTTTTCAAACGCGCGCGCGGTGTCCACCTCGCAGTTGGTGCCGGGGAACACGGGAATAAACACCTTGGGCTTGGCTGTCTTGATGACGGGCGAGGCGGTGTTTCTTTCGGTAAAGAGCGGCGCGTCCACGGTGACGGCAGGACAATCCGCCTGCGTCGGGAACACCTTTTCGAGCGGCGCCGTCCACGCGTCGATCAGCGCCTGCACGTCCGCAGCGCTGTCGCCCATGGTGACCTTGCCGTCGTCGGTGACGGTGCCCAAATCATAACAGACGACCGCATCATCGAGCGCGGCGCCGTCGGCAAGCTCGAGCACGAGCGAACCGGAGAGCGGCGCGAACAGCTCCTGGTTGGTCAGTTCTTTCGCAAAGCGGAAGCCGAGCAGGTTGCCGAAGCAGGCTTTCACGACCGCTGCCGCCGCGCCGCCTTCCTTGACGACGGACGCGGACAGCACCTTTCCGCTGTCCATGAGCGCATACACCGCGCGGTACATCGCCTTCAGCTTGTCCCAGTCGGGCATCAGCGTGTCCTTTACCTCGGGCACCGGCACATACACCACCCGGCTGCCCGCCTGCTTGAATTCGGCGGAAACGGTTTTGCTCGCCTTGGTCATGGCGACCGCAAAGCTGACGAGCGTGGGCGGCACGTCGATATCCTCAAAGGAGCCGGACATACTGTCCTTGCCGCCGATGGAGGGCAGCCCCAAATGCAGCTGCGCCTGCATCGCGCCGAGCAACGCCGCAGCGGGCTTGCCCCAACGCGCGGGCACGTCCTTTAAGCGTTCAAAATATTCCTGGAAGGTGAGTCTGGCGGTCAGCGGATCCGCGCCGATCGCGAGTAGCTTGGAGGTGGATTCCACCACCGCATACGCCGAGCCGTGGAACGGGCTCCAGCGCGACACGCCGGGGATGTAGCCAAAGCTCATGGCGGTGGCGTCGTCGGTTTCGCCCTGCTCGAGCGGGATCTTCGCCGCCATCGCCTCCTGCGGCGTCAGCTGGGTCTTGCCGCCGAAGGGCATGATGACCGTCGCCGCGCCGATGGACGCGTCAAAGC
>CAMKOU010000047.1 GCA_946414505.1 uncultured Clostridia bacterium
TTGATTTTTGTGCAATTTAGCGTAGTAAAGCAATAACAAAACCCGCCGGTTTCCCGGCGGGCTCATTACACCTTGTGTAACCGATGATTTGCAGCGCATCATCGCGCATGACGGATCACATATTAGATAATAATACTTTTGCCTGTCATTTCGGCGGGCTGCTCGAGTCCCATGATTTTGAGCATGGTGGGAGCGATGTCTGCCAGCACACCGCCTGTGCGCAGCTGACAGTCGTAGCCGATCACGCAAAACGGCACGGGATTGGTGGTGTGCGCGGTAAACGGCTCGCCGTCTTCGTCGATCATCTTGTCCGCGTTGCCGTGGTCAGCGGTGATCAGCGCGACGCCGTCCATGTCGCGGATCGCCTGGACGACCTGACCCACACAGTCGTCCACGGCTCCCACCGCTTTGACGGCCGCCTCAAACACGCCGGTGTGACCGACCATGTCGCAGTTGGCAAAGTTGAGGATGATCATATCGTACACGCCGCTGTGGATCGCGTCAACGAGCTTGTCCTTGACCTCATACGCGCTCATTTCGGGTTGTAAGTCATAGGTGGCGACCGCAGGGGATTTCACCAAAATGCGATCCTCGCCGTTATACACCTTTTCTACGCCGCCGTTGAAGAAGAAGGTCACATGTGCGTACTTTTCGGTTTCGGCAATGCGCAGCTGCTGCATACCGAGGCTTGAAATATATTCGCCCATGGTATTTTTGAGGGTTTGGGGCTTAAAGGCGATGTGTACATTGGGCATGGTGGCGTCATACTGCGTCATGCAGACGTAATACAGCGGGAAAAAGCCCTTTTTGCGCTCGAAGCCCTTGAAATCGGGATCGACAAAGGTGCGGGTGATCTCGCGCGCTCTGTCGGGGCGGAAGTTGTAGAAGATCACGCTGTCGTCAGGCTTAACGGTGGCGCCGCCCTCCACGACGATCGGGATGACAAATTCGTCGGTCACGCCGTTGGCGTAGCTGTCACGCACGCCCTGTACGGGATCGGCAGCCGGCACGCCCTCGCCGTATACCAGCGCGGCATATGCCTTTTCCACACGCTCCCAACGGTTGTCTCTGTCCATGGCATAGTATCTGCCCATGACGGTGGCAATTTTGCCCACGCCGATTTTTTGGCATTCGGCGACTGCGTCGGCAACATACTCCGCCGCGCTGCTGGGCGGCACGTCACGTCCGTCGAGGAATGCGTGGATGAATACGTTTTGCAGTCCCTTTTTCTTGGCAAGCTCCAAAATACCGTAGAGATGGGTGTTGTGGCTGTGAACGCCGCCGGGGGACAGCAGACCGAACAGGTGCAGGTCGGTGCCCTTTTCCAGCGCGTTGTCCATTGCCGCGACGATCGCCTCGTTGTCCTTGAGCTTGTCATCCTGAATGGTTTTGGTAATGCGGGTCAGCTCCTGATAGACGATCCTGCCCGCGCCGATGTTGGTATGACCCACCTCGGAGTTGCCCATCTGACCGTCGGGCAGACCGACGTCCATGCCCGACGCGCCGATCTGCGTCAGCGGATTCTCGGCAAACAGCTTGTCAAGGTTGGGCGTGTTGGCGGCGAGGATCGCGTTTGCCTTTTCCTCGCCCTTTTTGCCGCAGCCAAAGCCGTCGAGGATCATTAAAATTATAGGCTGTTTCATAAGGGAATTCCTTTCTGTGAGAGTATAATCGTAGGGGCGACCATCGGTCGCCCGAACAATTACGCATTATGCATTACGCATTATTTAGAGGCTGCCTTCACGATCGCCGCAAACTTCTCTGCAACAAGGGAAGCGCCGCCGATCAAGCCGCCGTCAACGTTGACCTTGGAGAGCAGCTCGTCGGCATTGCCGTCGTTCATGGAGCCGCCGTACTGGATCGTCACAGCGTCCGCAGCGTCTTGATTGTACAGCTTGGCAAGCTGGGCGCGGATAAAGGCGCAAACCTCCTCTGCCTGCTCGGCGGTAGCGGTTTTGCCGGTGCCGATCGCCCAAACAGGCTCATAGGCGATGACGACGTTCTTCAATTCTTCCTCGGTGACGTCCCACAAATCGAGCTTGATCTGGCGCGCGATGACTTCCTCGGTGATGTTGCATTCGCGCTCCCACAGCAGCTCGCCGACGCATACGATGGGCTTCAAGCCTGCCGCCAGTGCTGCCTTTGTTCTCTTGTTAACGGTTTCATCGGTCTCGCCAAAGTACTGTCTGCGCTCGCTGTGACCGAGCACCACGTACTCCACACCGATCTCCTTGAGCATACCGGTGGATATTTCGCCGGTGAAGGCGCCGCTCTCCGCCCAGTGGCAGTTTTCCGCGCCGATTTTCACGTTGGTGCCGGCGGTCGCTTCGATCGCAGTTGCCAGATCCACATAAGGAACGCACGCGATCACCTCGCAGTCCGCGTCCGCAACCAAAGGCGCGATCGCGGTCAGCAGCTCTTTGGCTTCCGCAGGTGTTTTGTTCATTTTCCAGTTGCCGGCGATAATGGCTTTTCTTTTTGCTTTATCCATAATGTTAGTTCCTTTCAAGAAAAATATCAAAAACATAAGGGCGACCGCAAGGATCGCCCCTACGGGGTTTTGTCATTGGATGCAATGGTGTGTTGCTTATTTGTCTGCGATCACGGCGATGCCGGGCAGGGTTTTGCCCTCCAAATACTCCAGCGAAGCGCCGCCGCCGGTGGAAATGTGGCTCATCTTGTCCGCAAAGCCGAGCTGGATCACAGCCGCTGCGCTGTCGCCGCCGCCGATGATGGTGGTAGCGTCGGTGTCTGCCAGTGCTTTCGCCACTGCGATGGTACCTGCGGCGAGGATCGGATTTTCAAATACGCCCATGGGTCCGTTCCAAACAACGGTCTTGGCGTTCTTGACAGCGTCCGCAAACAGCTCTTGTGTCTTGGTGCCGATATCCAAGCCTTCCATGTCGGCGGGGATCGCGTCAACGTCTACCACGCTGACGTCGATGGGACCGTCGATGGGATCCGGGAATTCTGCGGCGATGGTGGTGTCAACGGGAAGCAGCAGCTGCTTGCCGAGGTCCTGCGCCTTTTGGATCATATCCTTGCAGTAGTCGATCTTGGTGTCGTCCACGAGGGATTTGCCGACTTCCTTGCCCTGTGCCTTGAGGAAGGTGTATGCCATGCCGCCGCCGATGATCAGGGTGTCGCACTTTTCGAGCAGGTTGGAAATCACGTTGAGCTTGTCCGCGACCTTGGCGCCGCCGAGGATGGCAACGAAGGGACGCACGGGATTTTCTACCGCGTTGCCGAGGAAGTTGATCTCCTTCTGCATCAGGTAACCTACAGCGGTGTCCTTGATGTGATCGGTCACGCCCGCAGTGGAGCAGTGCGCACGGTGTGCGGAGCCGAACGCGTCCATGACGAATACTTCGGCGAGAGAAGCCAGCTCAGAGGAGAACGGCTCCAGATTTTTGGTTTCTTCTTTTCTGAAACGGGTGTTTTGCAGAAGAACAACGTCGCCGTCCTTCATTTCGGCAACCGCTTTTTTGGCGTTCTCGCCGACGACCTCGTCGTCATTGGCGAACACAACGTCCTGTCCGAGCAGCTCTGCCAGGCGAACCGCTACGGGTGCCAGACTGAACTTTTCTTCGGGACCGTTCTTCGGTTTGCCGAGGTGAGAGCAGAGGATGACCTTGCCGCCGTCGGCGATCAGTTTTTTGATGGTGGGCAGCGCGGCGGTGATCCTGTTGTCATTGGTGATCACGCCTTCCTTGAGGGGTACGTTGAAGTCTACGCGTACAAGAACCTTTTTGCCCTTGACATTGATGTCATCAACGGATACTTTGTTAAGCTGCATAATAAAAACATCCTTTCATATATGAAATATTTTTTGTCACAATACCAAGTATCTACAGACACTATTATTATAGCCTATTTTTGGAAATTTCGCAATAGGAATCAGGGATTTTTTACCGGTATTTTTACATTTAAGACAAATTGTTCGCGTCTGACCAGCGGTGCCGGTGCAGTTCGCCCCGGTTTTGCAGCTCCGGAAAATCCCACTGGCGCAGCACCTCATAGGCGGCGACCGCCACCGAATTGGACAGGTTGAGGCTGCGCGCCTCGCTGATCATCGGCAGGCGCAGGGTTTCGTTGGGGTGCTGCAATAAAACATGCTCCGGCAGGCCGCGCGTTTCCTTGCCGAACAGCAAAAAGCAGTTGTCGGGAAATGTCACGTCGCTGTACACGTGCTGTCCTTTGGTGGAAAAAAAGTAAAAATGACCGCCCTTGTTTTTTTCAAAAAAGTCATCGAGGTCATCGTAGTAGGTGATGTCGAGCAAATACCAGTAATCCAGCCCGGCACGCTTGAGCTTGCGGTCGTCGATGGTAAAGCCCATCGGCTTGACGATATGCAGCCGTGCGCCCGTGGCGGCGCAGGTGCGGGCGATGTTGCCGGTGTTTTGCGGTATTTCGGGCTCGACCAAAACGAGGTTGAGTGTAGCCATAATCCATCCGTCCTTTTCAGTAGTCAGTGATCGTCGATAGTCAGAATTTGTAATGACTATTCTATTGTAAATCGGAAAGAATAATATTGCAAGTTTTTTCTTGCGATTTGGTTGTGGGAGGGATGAAATTGAGCAAAAGTCCTTTGGTAAACATGGTCAAGGGCGTGGCGGTCGGTATGCTTGCGGGCGCGGTTGTGGGCTACGCGGGCAAATCGGTCGCCGATGAAAACCCGAAGATCCGCAAAAAAATCAGCCGCGCCAAGCACACCATGAATGATGTTGCCGACACGGCAAAATATATGTTTAAATAGCGGACAGCTGCCGCCGTTGCCGGCGGTAACGGCGGCTTACGTACCAAACGGCGCAGCCCGTTAGGAAGCAGGAAGCAACCACATGTCCAAGTCGGCGTTGCCCTCGATACCGTCGATCACAGCGGTTTTGGAGTACTGCCACATGCCGATCGGGAAGGGGGCATGGGGCACGTCGGCGTATTCGGTGTACCAAATTGCGACGTCGGCAAGCTGTGCAAGGTCATATTTCGCGGTCATTTCGGCATCTCCTGCGTAGAGCATCGGCGTCATGCCGTAGGCTTTCACCTCGTCGCAAAACGCACGCGCACAGGCGGTGGTCTCCGCGACGGTCATGTTGTCGGTGCGCGCCGTGTCGTCCTTGATAAACTCCCAGTCGTAGGCGATGGGGTAGTCAAGCGTCAAATCGCCGAGCAGCTGTTGGCAGTACGCCGCTTCCTCGCGGGCTTCCTCGGGAGAAATTGCCTGGGAGAAAAAGTAACCGCCTGTGTGCAGCCCCGCTGCCTGCGCACCTTGGATATATTCCACGGCGCGGTCGTCGCTGTACAATCCGCCGTTCTCGTCGTAGCCGCGTCCGCCGAGACGCACCATCACAAAGGTGATGCCCGCGTCCCTGACGCGCTGCCAGTCAATACTGCCGCTGTAGGATGATACATCCACGCCCGCTACGGACAGCTCCTTGCCGTTGACGGTGTAGTGCTTCAAGGTGCCGTCATCCGAAAAGTTTTCCGGCAAAAGGGCGGCGGTGGCTGCCGTTGCCGCGGTGGTTGCCGCAGTGGTGGTTGCCACAGTGGTGGTTTCCTGCGGCGCTGCGCTTTCTTTTGCGGCGCTGCAGCCGGACAGCAGCACGGCAAGCGCGCAAATGCCCGCGCATAGGATTTGTTTCATGAAATTTCCTCCTTGTATGATAGAGTAGCAGATAAGGAAACAGTAACTTTAGCATAGCATAAAATTAAAATTCTGTAAACATTCAAAATGGAATAAATTGTGAAATACTATTGAAATCAAGTCGGTTTTTTAGTATAATGAAAGAGGTTATAATTGCAATCCTATCGAAAAACGGCGGTTTGACCGCTATCACAGGCAGGTGATTGGGTGAATCATGCGTATCTCGCAGGATATCGAAGGAAAGACATACGGGAGCTGTTAAGAGCCATTGACGACTGTACCTCGCTCAGTCAGTTGTTCGCGTTGATTCAACATGAACAAATCAAAATTCAGATGCACGCCCAAGAGGGGGCGTCCAATTTGCAGCCCCGGCAGCTCAGTCCCGAGGAAATGAGGGAGCTGCCGCTGGACAGGCTGAAAATGGAAGTCAAAAAGGCGGTGTGCGGCGGTTATGTTCCGCCAAAGGTGCGCGAGGAGGACAGTGCGCTGGTGCAGGCGATCTGCGACACCGAAACGCTCAGCGAGCTGTTTGCACTGATCCAGCGTGAAAACATTCGCATCCCTATGCACGCGCAGTCGGGTGCGTCGAATGTGAAGCCGAAAAAGCTGGAGCCGCGCCTTCAAACGGAAACAGACCTGTCGCCGTTTGACCGGTTTAAGGCAGAAATTATCCGTTCACTGTCAAAACGGAACGGCTGAGTCCCCGTTTTGACAGTTTTTGTTTTTGGAAAGAGAGGTAGTATCTATGAAAAAAACAACTTTACGCATAACGGCTGTCTGCTTGGCAGTGTTGACGCTGCTGACAGCTTTGACGGCGCTGCAGGTTTTTGCCGCACAGGAGGATGTTACCGTCACGGCGGCGGAAACCGACGCCGGTGAAGCGGTCGGTACGACCATCCCTCCGAAAACCGAGCCGGCGGTTGCCGCCACTGTGCCTGCTGTCGCACCCATGCCTAAGGTGGGCGCGGTGACGGGCTTGAAAAAAACGACCCTCAATCTCACGGATATTCAGTTGGTGTGGAATGCGGTCAGCGGCGCTGACGGGTACATTCTCTACCGTTGCAGCGTGGAGTATGACCGCGGTAAGTTTAAGCTGCTTGCCGACGTTAAAACCAATGCCTACCATGACACGCGCTTGGTGCAGGCGAGTGCCTATCAGTACAAGGTCGCCGCGTATGTGTGGCACAACGGTGTGCGTGTGATGGGCAAGGCGATGCAGCTGAACACCGCCACCCAGCCCCCTAGGGTAGAGGGGCTGACGCGTGCCAGAAGCTCCGATGTGGTGACACTGACGTGGAAACCTGTCAGCAGGGCGACGGGCTATAAGATCCTCCGTTCTTCTCCCGAAACGGGCGATCAAGAGGTGCTCTATCAACTGATCTCGAACAAAAATATCACGCAGTTTGACGATACCAACGTGAAGCAGGGCACGATTTACACCTATAATGTGGTGGCGATCCGCACCGTGTATCCGGGCGTGACAGTGCATTCGTCGGGCAACCGCATGAGCTGCATGGCAGGTCTGTCCGCGCCGAACTTCACCGTGAAGTCCGAACTGTACCGCGGCTTTCTCAGCTGGAAAAAGAATCCCTATGCCACACGCTACAACGTGTATTATTCCAAGGATCCCGATGCGACGGCTTATACCAAGGCAGGCTCCACCACCGGCACCTCGTTTATGACCGACAAGCTGCCGGGCAATTCCACGCTGTATTTCCGTGTGTATCCCATTTATGAAAAGAACGGCAGACTGGTGACCGGCACCTCGCATACCAAATCGGTGGATGTTTCGGGCTATATGTTCGGCAAAAAACCCGGCAAAACCTACATAGAGGTCAACCTGTCGCTGCAAACCATGTGGTATTACAAGGACGGCAAGCTGCTGGTGGAAACCCCCGTTGTCACGGGCATGAAAGGCTCCGCCGACACGCCCACGGGCTTTTACAGTGTCTACCAGCGTGCAAAGGACACCTATCTGTACGGTGACGACTATGTTTCGCACGTCGATTATTGGATGGCGTTCCTCGGCGGCTACGGTATTCACGACGCCAGCTGGCGCTCCACCTACGGCGGCAATATCTATACCTACGACGGCTCTCACGGCTGTGTCAACACGCCGTTCAACGCGGTGAAAACGATTTACGAAAACAGCGGCATCGGCACATTTGTCATTGTTTATGATCAACCCTAACAGGAAACGGCAGTCTGCAAAACGCAGGCTGCCGTGAGTTGTTGATAGTGTTTTTTATCATCATTCTTTTTGGAGTATGGCTGCTGTTTCAGCACCCTATATACATTTTTTGTTGATGGACATGGAATGTATTATTTGATTCCAAATAATAAAAAACCCTTTTTTGCTTTTGGAAATCTATTTCCGATTTTTCTGACAACAAAGCAAATGAACAAGCACAATGCGATTGTAATTATCGTTACTGCAATCGCTTTTAGGGTATTTCTGTAATGCCAAACAGAAAAATGAAAGAGTTTATTGGAAACCATATCTAAGCCTGTAAAAATCCAGTAGTGAAAACACATGATAAACATTGAGTTCTTGCCAATGGTGTTCAATAGCTTCCAATTTGGAAGGTACATAAATAGTAGGACAAAAAACAGAATGCCGCCAATTGCACTTATGTAAAATGAAAAATAATTGCCAAAATCTGCGCCGGTAAATGAGATTCTGCTATTTAAGAAGATGCCGAAAACAATCGAGACCGCAAGAAGGAAAATTCCGGAAAGAATGACAATAGTTTTTTGCCTTACCATTTCCTGCAATTTGGGTTTATCATATATCCGACGACACTCGATTCCAAAAACGAAAAAAGCCATGGCTACAGGAATGAGGTTTAGCATGAAGGGAGCTTTTTCCAGTGGTGCGATAAACGGTGAAGCTGCAATTGAAACCAAAAGAATAATCCAATTTGGAATATGAATAACTCGAAGAATGTCATGCAGAGATTTGGTCAAGAAAAGCACAAGCAAAAACCATATGGGAGCATTCCAAGAGTGTAACCCATTGATAAAACACGCACGATAAACAGAAGTGATAATATCCTGTTTGATTCCTATAACAGAAACAAGGAATGATAAAAAGTCCCATAAGAGGAACGGAATGAATAGGGATAGCGTATTTTTCTTCATGGAAAGCCCTATATTGGCTTGTTCCTTTTTGACAAAGCCGGAAAGAAAAAAGAATAACGGCATGTGGAAGGAATAAATAAACTGTTCAACGGGAAGAGAGGGAGATAAATGACCTAAGACAACACAAATCATTCCAAATCCCTTTAAGATATCAATCCATTCTATTCTACCGGAAACGACTGTATTCTTTTGTTGTATCATATGCACCAACTCTTTTCTTTTTTTGAAGATATTGTTTTCTAAATGGTCAAAGTACCGATCCTCAAATAAGTAACCGCCCTGTTTCTGCCAAAACAGAGCGGTTAAAAACATTTAACCCTTTGAAATACTGCGAAACTGTCCGCACTATCTCTCTTCACTTTCATTATATAGTATTATTCTCAAATAGTCAATACCATTTTTAGTTTTCCGATAAATGCATTTCACCCTGCACATCTGTATAATACTCCCCCTCGGGAATCAAATCCTTGATCAGCACGATCTCGAACCCCTTGTCCTGTATGCCCTTGATGATACCGGGCAGCGCGGCAGGGGTGTGTTTTGCGCCGTTGTGCATTAATACGATCGAGCCGTCCTGCACCTTGTCGAGCACGGTTTTTGTCATTTGTTCGGGCGTGGGGTCCTTCCAGTCCAAGCTGTCCACATCCCACTGTACGCAGTACATGCCCAGGCTTTTGACGGTGTTGACCACCATGTTGTCATAGTCCCCGTAGGGCGGACGGAACAGGGTGGGGGACTTGCCGGTCAGCGCCTTGATTTTGTCATTGCAGGCGGTGATCTCGGTGCTCGCCGTGTCGGAGGAAAGCTGCGGCATATGCGGATGGGTGTTGCTGTGGTTGCCGATGTCGTGCCCTTTTTCCGCAATCGTTTTCACGTCCCCGGGAAAATGGTCTACCCAGTCGCCGACGAGGAAAAAGGTCGCCTTGACCTTGTATTTGTCCAAAATATCCAGTAATTGCGCAGTTTCCTCATTGCCCCACGCCGCGTCAAAGGAGATGGCGACCTGCTTTTTGTCGCTCTTCACGCGATAAATCGGATTTATCTTTGGTTCGGCGGCGGTCTGTATGGCTTTGGTGGTGGAGCTGACGCTCACACAAAGCGCCGTTATGCCTGCAAGCAAACACAGTGCGATGGATAGCAGGCTCCGTTTGGTTAGTATGAATAGTTTCATAAGAATTCCCTCCGTATACGATATTCATGTATATGGAGGGAATCGCAAAACTATTCGATTTTTACACTAATTTGATTTTGGATTGGGCTTTTGCGCTGACACCGGGAAACCATTCGTTTTATTCCGCGTAGTGCCAGCTGATGCCGTCTTTGGTATCGACGACAACCACCTTCATCGCGGCGAGTTGGTCGCGAATCGCGTCGGCGGTTGCCCAGTCTTTATTTTTGCGCGCTTCGGTGCGCTTGGCGATCAGCGCTTCCACCTCGGCGTCCTGCGGGTTTTCGGCCTTGGGGGTTTCCTCGGCGGCTGCTAACAGGTTGAGCGACAGCACCTTGTCCAGTTCGCCGAGCACATAGCGCTTGGTCGCGTCGTTGGCGTCTGCCTTCAGCACGTCATACACGACGGTCACACCGAGCGAGGTGTTGAGGTCGTTGTCCATCGCTTCGCGGAATTTGCCGAGCAGCGCGTCCGCCTTGTCCTGCTCAACGGCGCCGTCGGTGCCGAGCGACGTGATGCGCTTGCGCAGCTTTTCATACGCCTTCACGCAGTTGTCTAAGCTTTCATAGGAGAAGGTCAGCGGCTTGCGGTAGTGGCTTTGCAGGCAGAACATGCGGTAGGCGATCGGGTCGTAGCCCTTGCTTTCCAACAGAGAAACGGTGAGGAAATCGCCCTTAGATTTGCTCATTTTGCCGCGCGCGTCGTTGAGATGCAGCACATGGAACCAATATTTGCACCACGGGTGACCGAGATACGCTTCGCTCTGCGCGATCTCGTTGGTGTGGTGCGGAAACGCGTTGTCGATGCCGCCGCAGTGGATGTCGAGATATTCGCCGTTGTGCTTTTTGCTGATGCAGGAGCACTCGATGTGCCAGCCGGGATAACCGACGCCCCACGGGGATTCCCACTTCAACTCCTGATCCTCAAACTTGGACTTGGTGAACCACAGCACAAAATCGGTTTTGTTGCGCTTGTTTTCGTCCTCCTCCACGCTGTCGCGCACGCCGACCGCCAAATCGTCCTCGTTCATGTTGCCGAATACGTAGTAGGTGTCGAGCTTGGAGGTGTCAAAATAGACGTTGCCGCCGGCGACATAGGCGTAGCCCTTGTCGAGCAGCACGGACACCATGTCGATAAACTCGTCGATGCAGTTGGTGGCAGGCTCCACCACGTCGGGACGCTTGATATTCAGCTTGTCGCAGTCGGCAAAAAAGGCGTCGGTGTAAAACTGCGCGATTTCCATCACGGTCTTGTGCTCGCGTTTGGCGCCCTTGAGCATTTTATCCTCGCCGGTGTCGGCGTCGCTCGACAGGTGTCCCACATCGGTGATGTTCATGACGCGGTTGACGTCAAAGCCCGCAAAGCGCAGGTATTTCTCCAGCACATCCTCCATGATGTAGGTGCGCAGGTTGCCGATGTGCGCATAGTGATAAACGGTGGGACCGCAGGTGTACATATTCACCTTGCCGGGGGTGTGGGGGACAAATTCCTGTTTGGTTTGACCGAGTGAGTTGTAGAGTATCATGTTTGTTGGCTCCTTTTATAAGAGTTGATTGTTGAGAATGAAAAGTGGATCAAAAATCCGCGATAAATTGCTTGTTTTGCTTGATGTAGATCACGCCCGAAAGAACGGCAAACACGGTGGATATCCAAATCAGTCCTTCGCCGATCCAAAAGAAAACGGCGGGAAGCATGTCGGGCAGCGGCACGCCGAGCGCGCCGAGATCCAGCACGATCTGCATGAGGAGTACGCAAATGACCGCGACGATTTGCGTCACGGTTTTAATTTTGCCGAAGATATTTGCCGCGATCACCTTGCCCTTGGCGGCGGCGATCAGGCGGATGGAGGTGACGGTAAATTCGCGGAACAGCACAATGATGACCGCCACACAGTCGCACAGCTCGAGCTGCACAAAACACAGCAGAGCGGAAATGACCAGGATTTTGTCCGCCAGCGGGTCGGCAAATTTGCCGAAATCCGTTACCAAGCCGTGTTTGCGGGCAATTTTGCCGTCGAACATATCGGTCAGCGACGCCGCGCCAAACAGCGCAAGCGCTGCAAGGTTATTCAGCGGAAAGTCGATCAGCAGCGCCGCAACAAAAAACGGCACCAGAACAATGCGCAGTACAGTCAGTTTATTCGGTAGGTTCATAGTATC
>CAMKOU010000048.1 GCA_946414505.1 uncultured Clostridia bacterium
GCCGCTGCTGCTGTGATGGTGCGAGTGGTGCTCCGAGCTGCCGTGGTGATGCGAGCGGCGGCGTTTGTGGCCGTGATGCGATTGACCGGAATGCCGCGTGATAAATTTATAGTCGGACACATCCTCTTTTTCCGACGCGGAGCGGTGCTTCTTCCGTTGCTCTCCTTTGTCCGCGGACCGGATGACGTCCACGCCCTCGCCGGACGCCGGCACGGGATCATGCGCCACGGGCGTGCGGGTGCTGTCCGCGCCGGAAAACACCAGATCGCCTACGCTTCCGACGGACTTCGGCACAGGATCGCGCGCGGTTTTCGCGTTTCCGCGCTCGCCCGAAAAGACAATTCTATCTATTTTTTCATAGGATTCCGGCGCAGCGTCGCGCGCCACCGGCGTGCGGGTGCTGTCCGCGCCGGAAAACACCAGATCGTCCGCACTGCCGGCGGACGCAGCGCCTCCTTCGATATCTTCTTCCGGAACCCGATCGTCAGTAGTATGCTCTTTCATCGCCAACTAACACTCCTTGCAAAAGAAACCGTCCGTCGCCCCCGTTTTCGCAGGTGCTGAGCACCAGCATGTGGCTGTTGAGATCCAGGTTGATCCCCTTTCTCGCATTGCCGTAGGTGGAACGCGGATTTGCGGCGTTGTCCAACCATTTTTTGAACACGTCGTCTTTTTTAAAATCATAAGAATTCATAATGTGCCTGCTGTCAAAGCCGTGCGCGGACACCACCTGATAAACCAGCTTTTTGCCATCACGGTCAAACACATAAAAAAACTCATGCGCCTTCGAATTAAAGAATTTTTCATCCGAAAACTTGTGCAGATCGGCAAACATCGACCCGTCCGCCATATTATGGCCATACAGCACCGTTACACGGTCGAGGAAATCCTTGCTGTTCATCGCCTGGGAATAAATGGCGCCGGGAAAGCTGTAGTCTTTATACACATCATGCTCAAGATAAAAATTGTCGTCTGTTCCGCTCTGCAAAACCGGCAGTGAAATATTGGTGTCAGGCACATACAGCCACGCGTACACCTCGGGGTTTTCCTTGATTAATTTGAAATACTCATCGGGATCCACCGCCGTGTCGAGATGCACATTGGGATCGCCGACTAAGACAAGTGGAGTCCCATTCGCGTTTCCATTGGGATCCGGCTCCGGTGTATCGGAGCCCTGCAGCTGTTTATATATGTTTTCGGCGTTGTCAATGTTGATAGATTTAAAAACCAAATAGCCGGCAACGCCTAAAAGTACAACGAGGCATACGATCAATACACCCCAAACGATTCCTTTTTTGGTTTTACGATTCATTAGTTTTCACCACAACTTTATATTTTACCATCTTCTTCGCCCGCTGTCAACGGTTTGCTGCGCTTTGCAGCCGTCACGCCTTCCGCAGGGCGTATCCGGCGACCACGCGGCTGATTTCCACGACGTCGGAATGTCCCGAAAACTCAAACCGCACATGTCCCAGGCCGCTGAACCACAGGTCGAGCCGGCTGTCGATGTCCATCACGCCTGCCGTTTCCACCGCGAACACGGAAATCTTCGCGTAGGGCAGCACGGTATAGTTTTTCTTTTTGCCCGTCACATTTTGCACATTGACCGAAATCACGCGGCGGTCGGTGAACACCACATAATCGCGCATTTCCTGGTACGCGGACATCACCTGCTCCCCCGGCACCATTAAATCGGCAACCAGCTTTTCGCCCTTGGCGGTATCCGTTTGCTTTAGCTTAAAAAAAGTATTTTGGCTGAAATCAATCATGACAAACCTCCGTTACCCTTGCTTGCTGCCGCAACGCGGACAAAAGGCGGCTTGGGCGGAGATCGGCGCATCGCAGTGCGGACAAAACACCGTTTGCGCCGTCTGCGGCGGCACATAGGGTGACTGCTCGGACTGCACCTGCACACCCGCCGACGGCGTTTGCGCTTCATAGTCGAGAAACTGTTGGACCGGCAGCTCGATAACGCTGCCGCTGACATGCAGCAGACCGTTGACAAAGCCGGTCAAATCGTTCGCGTGCCGCATATAACGCGCACCGAACAGCTGCACCACCGAGTAACGCAGGTTGACCGCCGTGCCGTTTTGATACGGCATAAAGTGCGCCGTCACCGCACCGCCGTTCATATTATATTTGAAAGAGTAGTTCAAGGCAAAGCTGATGGTTTTGCCCTGGTCTATTTTACAATTTTTCCCGAATTGCTGATTGGCAGCCTGTACAAACGCCGCAAACACGGCGTTGAGCGGGGCTTCGTAGTAGTAAACAACATCTCTTCTCATGTCCATACTCCTTTCCTTTGGTTTACCGGACATTTCATTGATACTATCTTATAATAAACCGCGAAAAATGTCAATGACAAATCCCACCGGGGCGCCAATTGTCAGCCGGTTTTCATTCGTTTTTCAGCCGGTCGTCACAAAAAAACAGCAACGAAAAGGACCGCCCGACCGGACGATCCCCTTCGCATTTAGAAGTTTTGAAATTAACGTAGAATACGTGGATTTGTTACATCATTTGACATAATCTTTTCAAATACCTAATTGTTATACGGCAGCTTAGCCTACCTTTGCATTCGCCGTATCACCGAAGCAGTTGAAACGGAACAGCTTGCTTTCGTCAGCCTTGTTGTCGCAAAGAATGCTTGCCTCGGCAATTTTGCCGCCTTCGATCAGCTTGGTCAAGCCAACCAGCTGGCAAAGCTTGGATCTGAGGTTAAGCTTATCGCCTTCGTCTGTAACAAGATATACGTTGCCCTCGCAGGTATCCAGCACGGCGAGGAACTCTGTTACATCAATGTTGTGTAAGTTCATGATCGGTGTCATAGTGTTTCCTCCTTCATTGTTTGGATTGCAGTTTGCATCCTGCAATCAAGCGAAATTTTCGTGCGCCATTTACCATTTGGCAAATCATGATTTCAATCAGCCTTTTGCTTATTCTGTTGTACTCGAGTCATTTTGAGAATAATGCCGATGGTCAAGCGGACTATTGACTTGACACTTGTTATTATACTCAACTTTTCGGAAAAGTCAACATTTTTCAGCGCGCACATTTATGCAAGCTGCTAATTTTATGTCAATGTTTGCTAACTTTTAGTCACACTATTTGTGCAATTCGCACTTATTAATGCTTTTAAAGAATTTAGTCGGTTAAAATCTTGTAACCTTTTCTTAGGCATTCTGTCCAACTTAATTCCAATTTAGCAAAAAACTGAGGGGTATTTTGACAAAGTTGCCGTTTGAACCATTCCCGAAAACTGCCGATCCCGGCATTTTCAGGCTTTGATATTGACGATTTTGGGGTTTACCGCTATAATAAAAGCATCGACACACAAGATATAGAAAAGGAGATTTTGATATGCTGAACGAATTTTTTAAGCAATTCAAGAGCGGAACGGACATTCGCGGCGTGGCACTCGAGGGTGTCGCGGGGCAAAATGTGAATTTGACCGATGAAGTGATCCAAAAAATGGCGGACGGCTTTGTGCTGTGGCTCGCCCAAAGGGTGAATAAAGCGCCCGATCGGCTGAAAATCGCCGTCGGACGGGACAGCCGCATCTCGGGACCGCACATCATGCAGCTGACAACGCAGCGTTTTTGCGCGGCAGGCGCCGCGGTTTTGTGTTGCGGGCTCGCCTCTACCCCGTCGATGTTCATGACAACGGTCGATTTGGGCTGCGACGGCGCGCTGCAAATCACCGCCAGCCATCACCCCTATAATAGAAACGGGCTGAAATTCTTCACCCGCGACGGCGGCTTGGAGGGCAGCGACATCGAAGCGATATTGGAATTTGCCCAAAATGACGCGCATCCTGCCGCAAAGGACGGCGGCAGCATAACCGTCGTGGACTATATGAGCGACTACGCAAAAGGCTTGCGCGAAAAAATCAAGCAAGAGGTCAGCGCCGCCGACTACGACCATCCGCTCAGGGGCTTTCATATCGTGGTGGACGCCGGCAACGGCGCAGGCGGCTTTTACGCCGACAAGGTGCTCGCTCCCTTGGGCGCGGACACGAGCGGCAGCCGCTATCTCGACCCCGACGGCATGTTCCCCAACCACGTGCCGAATCCCGAGGATGCAACGGCGATGGCGTCGATTTGCGAGGCGGTGCGCGAAAACAACGCCGATTTGGGCGTGATTTTTGACACCGACGTGGATCGCGGCGGCGCGGTGGACAGCAAGGGCAACGAGATCAACCGCAACCGCCTGGTTGCCGTGGCGGCGGCGATCGCGCTGGAGGGCAACGACGGCGGCACGATCGTCACCGACTCCATCACCTCGGCAGGGCTGAAAGCTTTTATCGAAAAAGACCTCGGCGGCAAGCACTACCGCTACCGCCGCGGCTACAAGAACGTGATCGACAAGGCGCTGGAGCTGAACGCGCAGGGCGTCAACTGTCCGCTGGCGATCGAGACCTCGGGACACGCCGCCATGCGTGAAAACTACTTCCTCGACGACGGCGCGTATCTGTGCACCAAGATCATTATCAAGGCGGCGCAGCTGCGGCAGCAGGGCAAGGAGCTGAGCGACCTGACCGCCGACTTAAAGGAGCCGCTCGAAAGCCGCGAAATCCGCTTCCAAATCACCGAAAAGGACTTTCGTGCCTGCGGCGAACGCATTATTGCACAGCTGACCGCCTACGCCGCGCAGCAGGACGGCTGGCAGCTCGCCGACGACAACCGCGAGGGTGTGCGCGTATCCTTTGACAAGGCGCACGGCGACGGCTGGTTTTTACTGCGCCTGTCCGTCCACGACCCGATCATGCCGCTGAACATCGAGAGCGACAGCGAGGGCGGCGCGGACGTGATCTACAAGCAGCTGCAGGCGTTTTTGAAAACCACCGAGGGCTTGGCGTTATAATATAGAAATAAAAAGCAACAGGCGCAGCCTTACCAAATGCGGCAGGCTGCGCTTTTGTTATGTGCAAAATAGCTAAAAGAAGGATGATATTTTTGGATTGCATACAGGCTGAAAACATGGTATGATAAAGTTGCCAAACAAATTGAATATGTCATAGAAAAGTGTGCATTTTTATTACTAAAAATGCAGGCTCTACCTTCACATTTTTCTATGACGTGAAATCAATTTGTTTGGCGACAATCGGAGCTGTGTTTTATGACGCACCACTCCGGTTGTGCGTCTTTTTTGTTTTCTGGCGCTTGTATAACAAAAAACCATTTCGGTTGATTCTATCTATGCGCAAAAGCCCGGAAAGTTTTATCAAGAAAGGAAGTACCATCATGAAAAAGAGAAATAAGATTGTCGCTATACTATTGGTATTGGTAATGGCGACAGGTGTATTTGCCGTTGCGCCGATAGCGGTAAGCGCTGCTGCCAAGGATTGGGCAGGTGGCGATTGTGTTACGTATGCACGTGCCCGTTTTCAGGAAGTATACGGCTTTGAATTGCACTGGCCGGGCGATAATGCACGAGGCTACTACACGAATGCCGGAGATTACGGCGACACAACATCCGGCACACCGGTTGTCGGTTGTTTGGCAGTATGGGATTACGGCAACACCGGTTTCAGTCATGTGGCATTTGTGGAGGAAGTAAGCGGAAACAGTTACAAAATCAGTGAGGGCGGTTACGACGGGCATTATAATGAGAGATGGTTTACCGTAGGCAGCAACATCAGTTGGACAGACAAAAACGGTGTCTATTACTATCAAACCTTTTTGGGGTTCGTGTATGTTAGCGGAGCTGTTCTAAATCCTACCATTCAAGGTCATGAAATGCTTGAATCTGAAGCTGCTGGAAGGACAATTCCTGATGGAAATTATTGGATTTCCAGCCGCATTGCTTCCAATTATTTTATTGATATTCCCGGAAACTATACGCTTACAGAAAACGGCGCAAATGCACAAATGTGTATTTGGAACACAACGCCGGGTGCATATGACGTTTTCCATATAGAATATCAAAATAACGGTTTTTATCAAATTTCTCAAATGAACTCCAATCAGGGATTGGATATTCAATCCGGATCTATGGAAAACGGTGCGAATATTCATTTATGGGAAAAACACGGAGGAACAGCACACCAATGGTCTATTGAAAAAAATGATAAAGGATATTTGTTGCGTTCCAGACGAAATTCGTTCTGTATGGACGTCGCACACGCTTCTTATGAAACAGGTACAAATCTGCAAACTTGGACGTACAACGATACAGATAGTCAATACTTTGCTTTAATCCCATTCGAACCAAATGAAAAGCCCCTGACAGATGGAATCTATATGCTTAGCTCAGCTTTAAATCAATCGCTTTTCTTAGATGCGCCAGCAGAACCAAATAGCTTTTCTGATACAACAAATTTACAGCTATGGGAAAACGCCGGTGAAAAATTGCAGATTGAATATGCAGGCGATGGTTATTATAGAGTTTTTGAACCCATTAGTAATCTGGCAGTTGCATCATTAAATAACGAATACTCCTATTTAAATGCTAAAAAGAATGTGTTGTTGGCTACGAAAGGGAACGGAAAAGAACAACTTTGGAAAATCAAACGAGATACAGACGGATTCTATTATTTCATCAATAAGATGTCGGGTTATTATATGGATGTTTCAGGCGGAAGTTCAAACGCCGGAGCAAATATTCAGGTGTATCCATACAATGGTTCAACTGCTCAAAAATGGAAACCCATTCGTGTTCTGCAAGACGATATGGTTCAAGCCGGTAATATTAAAACAACAAATTATACCGAAAGCATCACACCTGAAATAAACGTAATAGTCGATACGGTCAAACTCGCCAAAGACTTAGATTACACTGTCGAAATAACAACAAATACGGATACATGTACGGGCACTGTAACTATTACAGGTATTAACAATTATTGTGGTAAAGTTGTAAAATCTTTTCATATATTCTTAGCAGGCGATATAAACCTCGATACAAGTATTAACATTAAAGATGTCACCGCCCTACAACGCTATTCCGCAGAATTGGAAACCTTTAATGATGAGCAAGTATTCCTTTCCGACACCAACGGCGACGGCGTAGTGAATATCAACGACGCAACGCATTTACAGCAGTATCTTGCAGAATTTGATGTGACCTTAGGATAATGAAACAACATCCCGTTCGGATTCTTCGGAGTCTGAACGGGATGTTTGGATTGTGTTTTCGGTTGTGTGATACTATTATTATGCTGGCAAACCATTCCTTGTCAAATGTAGGGGCGACCATTGGTCGCCCGCTGCACCGCGCTGTCCTGCAAAACCGCAGATTAGCAGAAAAAGTCAGCTGCCTATCTCGGGCGAGCAATGCTCGCCCCTACACCTGTAATGGTAACGATTGATTGAAATGACAACTGCAGGGAAATTGGCTGCCCCTGTTTTTTATTGTTTGGAAAACTGTGATTGATACAACTGATAGTAAAAGCCTTTTTGTTGCAGCAATTCCTCGTGGTTGCCCTGCTCCACGATGTTGCCGTCGCGCATGACCAAAATCACGTCGCTTTCGCGGATGGTGGACAGGCGGTGCGCCACCACAAAGGCGGTTTTGCCCTGCATCATCTTGGCAAACGCCTTTTGCACGCGGATCTCGGTGAGCGTGTCGATGGAGGAGGTCGCCTCGTCCAAAATGAGGATGTCGGGATGCGTGAGCATGGCGCGCGCGATGCACAGCAGCTGCTTTTGACCGAGACTCAGGTTGCCGCCGCCCTCGCTGATCACGGTGTCGTAGCCCTTGGGCATACGGCGGATAAAGCTGTGCGCGTAGGCGGCTTTTGCGGCGGCGATTATTTCTGCCTCGGAAGCATTTTCGTTGCCGTAGCGCAGGTTTTCCATAATCGTGCCGTGAAACAGCCAGCTGTCCTGCAGCACCATGCCGAACCGCGTGCGCAGCTCGTCGCGCCGCATGTCGCGGATATCCGCGCCGTCCACCCGGATGCTGCCGCCGTTGACGTCATAAAACCGCATCAGCAGATTGATCAGCGTGGTTTTGCCGCAGCCCGTGGGACCGACGATCGCCACATGTGTGCCGCTTTTGACGCGGAGTGAAAAGTGCCGGATCAAGGGCTTTTCGGGCGTGTAGGAAAAGCTGACGTCGTCAAAGCACACCTCGCCCCTGTGCGGCGGCGCAGCGGCGTTGGGCGCGTCGGGCGTTTCGTCCTCCGCCTCGAGCACCTCAAACACACGCGCCGCCGCCGCAATACCCGTTTGCAGCTGCGTCAGCACGCCCGTCACGTCGTTAAAAGGCTTGGTATACTGATTGGCATAGGTCAAAAAGCAGGACAATCCGCCGACCGTCAGCGTACCCGACAGCACGGTCAAGGCGCCGATCACGCCCACAGCGGCGTATACGATCGCGTTGACGAGCCGCGTGGTCGGATTTGCCAACGCACCCGCGTACTGCGCCTTGAAGCCCACGTCATAGAGCTTGGTGTTGTACGCGTCGAAGTCCTCAAACGCCTGCTGTTCGTACGAAAATGCTTTGACGATCCGCTGGTTGCCGACATATTCCTCCACATAGGACGAAATTTCACCCTGCAACAGCTGCTGCTCACGAAAGCGCCTGGCGCTCAGCTTGCCGATGAACGCCGCCACGAACAGCGACAGCGGCGTGAGGAAAAACACCGCCAGCGCAATGCGCCAGTCGGTCATCAGCATAAAGATCAGCGTACCCACGATCGTGACAACGCCTGCGAACAGCTGTAAAAACAGCTGCGTCAAGCCGTCGCCCACCGCGTCCACATCGTTGATCACGCGGCTGATCAGGTCGCCGTGACCGTGCGTGTCGATGTACGCAAGCGGTACGGTGTTCAGCTTGCGAAACACCTCGCGTCGCAGGTCGCGCACGGTTTTGTAGCTGACCAAATTCACCAAATAGGTCATCAGCCATTGGCAAACCGTCACGCCGGCGACGGCAACGCCGATATAGCCGAGGATCTGCGCCACGTCTGCAAAGGCGACGTTGCCCTTGCCGATGATCCGGTCGAGCGCATGACCGACCAGCACGGGAATATACAACGTCAGCGATACGCTGACCAGCGCACACAGCACGGCTGCCGACAGAATGCCTGTATACGGGCGCAGACGGCGCAGCACCTTTTTCACGGAATTACGCGGTTGCATGGCGCACCTCCGTTTCTCCCTGCTGCGACAGGCAAATCGCGCGGTAAATGTCGCAGCTGCGCATCAGTTCCTCGTGGGTGCCCTGTCCTGCCAATCTGCCGTCGTGCACTGTTAATATCAAATCCGCCTCGCGCACGGTGGCGCAGCGCTGTGTCACCAGCAGCACCGTCATACCCTGCGTGTTTTCTTGCAGCGCACGCCGCAGCGCGGCGTCCGTCGCCACGTCCAGCGCGGAAAAGCTGTCATCTAAAATCAAAACTGCCGGATGCGCCACCAGCGCACGCGCGATGCACAGGCGCTGGCGCTGACCGCCGCTGAAATTCCTGCCGCCCTGCTCCACACGGCTGTCCAAGCCCTGCGGCAGCTTGGCGACAAATTCGTATGCCTGCGCGATTTGCAGGGCACGTATCATCTCTTCGTCTGTGGCGTTTTTGTTTTGCCAGCGCAAATTGTCGCGGATGGTGCCGCTGAACAGCACGCTTTGCTGCGGCACGATGCCGATTTGCCGGCGCAGCTGCGCAAAGGGATAGTCGCGCACATCCACGCCGTCCACACGCACACAGCCCTTTGTCACGTCATAAAAGCGCGGAACCAAGTTGACCAAGGTGGTTTTGCCGCTGCCGGTGCCGCCGATAATGCCGACGGTCGCACCGCGCGGCACGGAAAAGCTGACGCTGCTGAGCTCCTCGTCTCCGTCGGCGGAGTAGTGGAAGCTGACGTTTTCAAAGGCGATTTTCGGCGCGTTTGAATCTACGGTAACCGGCTCCGCTGTTGCTTCCGTCACGCTCGGCGCAGTTTCGAGCACCTCATTGATGCGCTTGGCGCTGGCGCCGGCACGCGTCATCAGCGTCACCAGATTTGCCACGACCACCATCGCCAGCAAAATTTGCGTCATATAGCTGACCAGCGCCACGATATCACCCGTGTGCATACCGCCGGCGTTCACTTCCACCGCACCGAACCAAACGATCAAAATGATGGCAATATCCGTCACTGCATAGGTCACGGGGCTGAGCAGCGCGGACAACATGCTGACACGAATGGATGTTTTAGCCAGATCCTCGGTCGCGGCGTCCACACGCGCGCACTCTGTCTTTTGCTTGGAAAACGCGCGAATGACGCGGTTGCCGGACAGGTTTTCGCGCGATATCACGCCGATCCGGTCGAGCTTCCGCTGCATGGCGGCAAAAACCGGCACGCTGCGCGTCATCACCAGCCACAGCGTCAGCGCGATCAGCAGCGCCGCGGCAAAGAAAATGAGTGACAGCTTGAGGTTGATCGTCATCGCCATGACAAGCGAACCGACGATAATAAACGGCGCACGCGTCAGCAGGCGAATCATCATGGCGATGCTCTGCTGCACCTGGTTGGTGTCGTTGGTAATGCGCGTGATCAGCGAGGGTGTCCCGAGCGCGTCCAGCTCCGCGTGCGACAGGGTGTTGATATGCGCAAACAGCGCGCGGCGGATCTTCGTGCCGGCGCCCTGTGACGCTTTCGAGGCGAAATACTGCGTAAACATCGCGCTCGACCAGCCAAGCACCGCCAGCAGCACCAACAGTGCGCTCATTCTCCATACATGACCCGCGTCGCGGTTGGCAATGCCAACGTCGATAATATTCGCCATGACCAGCGGCACAAACAGCTCGAGAATCGCTTCAAACAGCTTGCACAACGGTCCGATGATACATTCTTTTTTATAATCCTTTAAAAATCGTCGCAGCTTCCACATAGAGATTTCCTTTGCATTGATATAGTTATATTGTACACCTTTTTGGCGGCAACAGCAATAGCAAAAAATGCTTTATGACGTAACGTTCATAAAGCATTGGACGCTATTTGAATTCAAACGGTACGTAAGCGTTGGGGTTTTCATGCCGCATACGCATCGTGCGCGCAATCAGTTTTTCAAAATTCATTTCGTCATAGTAAACCGGCGGTTCAAACTGTGCGCTGTCGATCTTTTTTTGCGCGGCATTTCGCCGCAGCTTGATCACCAAGGGCAATGCCACAACGGCACAAAAGGCAAACAAGATAAAAACGCCCAGCAGCATACCGCCGAAACCGGGCTCCCCTTTTCCAAAGAAAATAACAGAAGCAAATACAAGCAGCAACAGCATCCCCAAGATCCACGGAAAGGTTGCCGACCGGTTCCACGGCGCCGGAAAATGCGACCAAATTTGTGTTGCGCCGCAGTAGGGACAATCGACCTTATCCTGAATGGACGCATACACCTGTTTTTCGTTGATCTCTTCAAACAGTTTCCGGTCTAACGCATCCAGCCGACCGGAAGCCATGTCCTTTGCCTTCTCCGACCGTGCATCCCGCACGCTCTTTGACTGCAACATATGATAACTCGTTTGTGCATGTTCTTCGATAAAATAATCCATAACGGCTTCACATCCGCAGCTGCAACAGCGAAACCCGATAAAATACCTGCGCGACGCATTCGCTGTAACCGTCACGCCACCTGTCGGAATTCTCATCGTATACCCTCATTTCTTAACAGTATAAACTTAGTATAGAGCACTTTTCATTTGTTGTCAATCGAAAGGCAAACCAAGAGCTTACTTTACCCGTCAGCGTCATCCGATTTTCAAGTATACTGCATGTTACGGAATGATACGCATTAGCACCGCACCCGTTCAACGGAAACGACAATGCAGGGAAGCGGGATTTTTCGCGGCAGAGGATAGAGGGGCATGTCGAATAGTCGTGACCGGAAAAGATTACGGCAATACCGCATAATTCAAAGCGCACGGCTTGAATTGTGCGGTGTTGCCTTTATACTAACAAATCTTTGATTTCTGTTTTGGCTTAACAACGCTATACTGTAATAGCGAACACGTCCTGATATATCAAATCTACTCGGAGAATTCCCTACTTCTTCTCAATCACGATAAACGGAATCCTTCGTTCTGCTTCGGTCAGCCCTGCATGAACTCCGCGCATTTCCCGGGTATGAAA
>CAMKOU010000049.1 GCA_946414505.1 uncultured Clostridia bacterium
GTTGCCGGAGGGCTGGATCTCGAGATAGTCGTAGAAGGAGGCGATCTGCTTGATCTCTCCCCACGGCTTGCCGTTCAAAATGCTTTTATACAGCTGTCCCTCGCAGCAGGCGGAGCCGATGATCAAGCCCTCGCGGTGCTTGACAAGGTCGCTTTTGGCGATGCGCGGCTTTTTGTAAAAGGTTTCCAAATGGCTTTTGGAAATCAGCTTGTAGAGATTTTTCAGTCCAATCGCATTCTTAGCCAGAATGATCTGATGATACGTCGGCAGCTTTTTAAAGTCGCCGCCGGCGATTTTTGTATTGATATCCTTGACGGTATAAATGCCGTAGTCGTCGCCCAGACGCGAGCAGAGCGAAATAAAGATCTTCGCCAAAATCGTTGCGTCGTCGGTGGCGCGGTGGTGGTTAAAGCTGCCCAAGCGCAGGTAATTTGCCACGGTGTCGAGCTTGACGTTTTTGATATCGGGCAAGATCGCACGCGAGATGGCGACGGTATCAATGGAAGTATAGTTGTATGCGACGTGCATATTTTCGCACGCCTTGCGAATGAACGAGGTGTCGAACGGCGCGTTGTGCGCGACGAGAATGCTGTCGCCCGCAAACGCCAAAAACGCCGTGACCGCGTCCTTTTGCGAGGGCGCGTCCTTCACCATGTCGTCGGTGATGCCTGTCAGCTGCGTGATTTTCGCGGGGATCGGCATACCGGGATCGGCAAAGGTGGAAAAGGTGTCGGTGATCTCGCCGTTCACTACCTTGACCGCACCGATCTCGGTGATGCGGTCGCGCAGCGGTGAAAGCCCGGTGGTTTCG
This sequence comes from uncultured Clostridia bacterium, assembly GCA_946414505.1. Taxonomy (GTDB): domain Bacteria; phylum Bacillota; class Clostridia; order Oscillospirales; family Acutalibacteraceae; genus Ruminococcoides. The sequence continues at coordinate 812 of CAMKOU010000049.1, forward strand.
ATATCAAAACAGATAAAGGTGCCGTCGAGCGGTGCATCCTGCGCACCCTCCACCGACTCCACCAAGTCGTCCATAAAGTAGGCTTCGATGCCGTAAATCACCTTGATGTCGCCGCCGAGCTTGTATTTGATGGTTTCCGCCTGCTTCATCGCGTCGGGAAACGCCTGCGCCACGCCGTGGTCGGTGATGGCGACCGCCTTGTGTCCCCAATCATAGGCGCGCTGCACCAGCGTGCCCGCCGGGGTGAGGGCGTCCATTTGCGACATGTTGGTGTGCATGTGCAGCTCCACGCGCTTTTCCTCGGCGTTGTCCACCACCTTTATTTTTTCGGCAGTACCGATAGAAAAGGCGTTTAATACGACTTCCTTTAAAAAATCGTCGTACTCCACATTGCCCATGACAACGATGGTTTTGCCGGCTTTCAAAGCGTCTATCGCTTCGGTTTCCTTCACGCCGGCAAACAGCTTGACGGTGATAGAGCCGGTGTAATCGGTGATGTCGATGGTGATAATGGCGTTTTTGCCGTTTTTAGTGATGCGCTTCTCTTTTTCGATGATGTCGCCCCACACGACCGCGCCCCTGGTGCCGTCGCTGAGGGTTTGGATCGGCGTCATTTTGCCGCGGATACTTCTGCCGTAGAGCGGTCTGACAGAGGAACGCAGGATCTGCGGGGTGGCAAAGCTGCCCTCGCGCACCTCGATTTCGGTGACGGCGTCCTCGATTTGGCGCTCGCGGATGGTTTCGGCGATGTCCTCCTCCTCCTTGAAGAAGTCCGCCGCCTTTTGCAGCTGCTCGCGCTTGATTTGCTTTTGCGCGCTCTGCATCGCCTGCCGGTATTCGTCGCTTTCCGCCTGCACCTCGCAGGTGCCGGCATAGCGGATTTTCAATTGTATATCAAATTCTTCGGCGATCCGCCGCGTTAACGCCTCGTCAAAGCCCTTGGCGTCGAGCAGCGCCTTGCCGCCGTTATGCAGGGTGATGATCAGCCTGTCGCCGTCGCGCCGCACCTCGGCGTTGTTGAGCGTGCCGTTGATGCTGGGCATTTCGCGCTTGACGGCAGTGTAAAGGTGCGGAAAATAGTCGGGGGTGAACAGCGCTTCGCCGAAATGCGGCTTGATGCACACCGACGCGTCCAGCAGCTTTGCACAGGTCTTTTCCGCATCCAACAGCTGATCACGCGGCACTAAGGCGGGAAACTGCACCCAAAGCGTGATGACGCGCACCTCGTTGCGTATTTTCACTTTTGTGACGACGCCGCAGGCAACAGCCGCCGGAATATTCGTCTGCTGTGCCATCGCGCCGAAAATTTCTCCCAGTGTTTTCATTCAATTTCCTTATTCTATAGGCTTCACGCATTGCGCATGACAATCTACATCTTTTCAATTTCTTCCATTAAGGCGTCCACGAGCCGGTCCTCGTCCACCTTGGCGATAATTTCGCCCTTTTTGAACACCAGTCCGCAGCCGTCGCCGCCGGCGATGCCGATGTCGGCTTCACGCGCTTCACCGGGACCGTTGACAACGCAGCCCATCACGGCGACCTTGATGTTTTTGTCACAGCCGCGCAGACGCTCCTCCACCTCGTTGGCGATCGCCACCAAGTCGATGCGCGTTCTGCCGCAGGTGGGACAGGATACAAACTGCACGCCGCCCTCCTTTAAATCGAGCGCGCGCAAAATGTCATGCGCCGCATATACCTCGCGCACCGGATCGGCAGTCAGGGACACGCGGATCGTGTCGCCGATGCCGCGCGTCAGCAGCGCACCCAGTCCGGCGGCGGATTTGATGATACCCATGCGTTCGGTGCCTGCTTCGGTCACGCCGAGGTGCAAGGGATAGTCGCACTGCTCGGCGGCGAGCTCGTATGCCCGGATCATGGTGGACACCGTGGAGCTTTTCATGGACAACACAATGTCGTGAAAATCAAATTTTTCGAGCAGCGACGCATGGTACAGCGCGCTGTCACAGAGCGCCTGCGGCGTAGGATGGCCGTATTTTGCCAAAATTTCCTTTTCCAGCGAACCGGAATTGACGCCGATGCGGATGGGAATGCCGCGCTGCCGGCACGCGTCGGCAACCGCTTTTACACGGTCATCGGCGCCGATGTTGCCGGGATTGATGCGAATTTTATCCACGCCCGCGGCGCACGCCTCGAGCGCGAGCTTATAATTAAAATGAATGTCGGCGACGATAGGCACATCGACCGCTTCCTTGAGCGCGGGGATCAGGCGCACCGCGTCCATATCGGGAATGGCGGCACGGATGATTTGACAGCCGGCCTCCGCCAAGCGCTTTGCCTGCGCCACACTGCCGGCTATATCGGTGGAGGGCACGTTGAGCATCGACTGCACCGAAACCGGCGCGCCGCCGCCAATAAGAACATTGCCCGCTTTTACCTGTATTTTACTACTCATAACAGCCTCCGTGAGCTATCTGATTACGTTATCGTATCAAAACCGCCCGTAAATAATTTAAAAATATCGCTGCCGGTGATAACAATGATCAACAGGATCAGCAGCGCCAATCCGACGCCGTTCACAATATATTCCAGCTTGCGCGGCAGGGGGCGGCGAATGATCGCCTCTATCAGCAGGAACACAAACCGTCCGCCGTCGAGCGCCGGGAACGGCAGCATGTTGACAATGCCGAGGTTGACGGTGATCAGCGCCATCACCATGACGATATTGAGCACCGCGTCTCCAAAGCTCGACTGCAAGCCGACCGCCGCCACGTCGGACACCGCTTTGGTGATGCCGACGGGACCGGACATATCCGACAAATGAAACCGTCCGCGAAGGAGCATTTCAAAGGATTTCCAAACGCTTTTCGCCAGCGATACGGTGCCGGTGAAGGTTTCCTCCATCACGGTAGCGAAGTTTTTCTCCTTTGGCGACAAATAAAAGTCAATCCCCACCGCTGTTTTGTCCTCGCTTGGTTTATAGGTAAAGAACTGCACGTCCTTCAGCTCTTGTTTTTCTCCGTTTCGTATCACCGTCACATCGCCCATATAGCGCAACCGGCTGTCGCGCACCTCGATGACAGGATACGCAAAGTCCTTGGGCTTTTCAGCCTTGGCGACGGTGTAGTACTGATCGATAACCTGCTGCATCAGCGCATAGGCTTCTTCCTTGCTTGTCGCCCGGTTGATCTGTGCGGCAACAGGCGGCAGCACCTGATAGTAGAGCGCAGACATCATATCGTCGTCGATCAGCTTTAAATCATCGCGCATGGTGTAAAGATAATGCATCGCCTCGGTGCAGCAATCCTGTTTGTACACCGTCAGCGACTGCGGATCGACATTTTCGCACGGCAGCAGCTGAATGCCCAGCGACAGATCGCGTGAATTGGCAATGGAGTAGCCGCCGACCGACACGATTTGATCGCCGACCTCCAGCCCCGCGTTCGCGGTGTAGGCGTAGGGCGCAAAAGCGGTGACGGTGGTGCCGATAAACTGCCCCTGAAACACGGTGACAATGAACATCAGCACAAAGCCGACCAGAATGTTCATCACCGCGCCCGCCACAATGATGATCATGCGCTTCCACACCTTGGCATTGGTGAATGCGCGCGGGTTGTCGCTGCGTTCGTCCTCGCCCTCCATGGAGCAAAAGCCGCCGATGGGAAACAGGCGCAGCGAATAGGTGGTTTCGCCCTTTTTAAAACTGAAAATTTTCGGGCCCATACCAAGCGCAAACTCGTTGACCTGCACACCCGACTTTTTGGCGGTGATATAATGACCGAATTCGTGTGCAAAAATAATAAATTCAAATAACAGCACGCCGATGATGATCAGCGCAGCGGTGGTTAAAACCTGCAAATACCTTCAACTCCAAAATAGATTCCGCTAATTATTCTACACCTTTTCTACTTTATGATACCCTGTCCCTGACATATGCCCGCGCCTGCGCATCCACATCCAGAATATCCTGCACACAGGCAGGCGTAAAGTTGGGAATGCTGTCAACGGCGCCTGTCACCAGCTCGCCGATCTCGAGGAATTTCAGCTTGCCCTGACGGAACAGGGCGTTTGCCTCCTCGTTGGCGCCGTTGGCGATCGCCGTTGCTGCGCCGCCCATGGCAAACGCCTTTTTGCACGCGGTCAGGCACGCAAAGGTGTCGTAATCCGGTTCAAAAAAGCTCAGGCTGCCGATTTGTGCCAAATCCAGCTCCGCCACGGGGCTTTCATAACGCATGGGATAGGTGATGGCGTATTGGATGGGAATGCGCATATCGGGCACGCCCAGCTGCGCCAGCACCGAATTGTCGGTGAATTCCACCAGCGAATGGATGATGCTTTCGCGGTGCACCACCACGTCGATGGCGTCGCCGCCCACACCAAACAGTCTGCCGGCTTCGATGATCTCCAAGCCCTTGTTCATCATGGTGGCGGAGTCGATCGTAATTTTGGCGCCCATGCTCCAGTTGGGATGGTTGAGCGCCTGCTCTACCGTGACGTCCCGCAGCTCTTCGGTGGTTTTTCCGAAGAAGGGACCGCCCGAGGCGGTGAGGATCAGCTTTTTGAGCACTTTTTTGTCGGGCATCCCCTGCAAGCACTGGAAGATCGCCGAATGCTCACTGTCCACGGGCAACAGCTGCACGCCGTTGCCGTGCACTGCGTCCGTCACCAAATCGCCGCCTGCCACCAGCGTTTCCTTGTTGGCAAGGGCGATGTCTTTTTTTGCCTGCGCTGCGGCAATGGTCGGCTGCAAGCCCACCATGCCGACCACGGCGTTCACTACTAAATCTGTCTGCGGCAGCGTCGCCGCCGCAAGCAAGCCGTCCATTCCGCCAAGCACCTTTACATCGGTGTCGGCAAGGGCGATTTGCAGCTGCTTGGCTTTTTCTGCATGATACACCACTGCCAAAGCAGGCTTGTATTTGCGCGCCTGCTGTTCAAGCAGGGCAATATTGTTCGCCGCTGTCAGCGCCGAAACCCGTAAATGCAATTTGTCCGCGACGTCCAGCGTTTGTGTGCCGATGGAGCCGGTGGAACCCAGTATCGCGATCGTTTTCATATGTTACACCAAAATTTGCAGGAACGGCAACACCTGTCCCAAGCCAACCACCAGCGGCGCGGTAAAGATAATGCTGTCGCAGCGGTCAAGCATACCGCCGTGGCCCGGGAAAATAGAGCCGTAATCCTTGATTTTCAAAAAACGTTTGATTAAAGAGAAGCAGAGGTCGCCGATGAGAGACACCACAGAATCCAAAATGGCGAGCACGACCAATGCCGCAAAGTTAACACGGACGTTTCCGTCGCCGCGGAACACCACAAACTGGAAAATCAAACCCATTACCATGGCTGCCGCCACACAAAACACAGCGCCGCCGAGCACGCCCTCCACCGTCTTTTTGGGGCTGATGTTGGGACAAAGCTTGCGTCTGCCGAAATAGCTGCCGATAAAGTAGCCGCCGCCGTCGGCCATCCAGGGCAGCAGGAAAATCAGCACGAAGAAAAAGCTGACGCTGGTGCCGTTGGTGGTGCAGGCTACGGATACGGCGGTCATGCCGAACGTGATCAGCAGCGTGCCGAACATGGCATAGGCGAGATTGGGGAAATGAAGCTTTCGATAATACACCAAACTGACGATAAAGCCACCCAGGAAAAACAGGTAGGTCAACAAATATGAAAGCGGCGCAACGACGACCGTGATCGGCATCAGCAGCGTATACAGCATACAAACCGCCGCCAGCGGCGAACAGCCGAGCAAGCTTTTGGCGGACAAATACTCGCCGACCATCAACACAGACGCCAGACCCACCACAATGCGCAGCAACGGCGGCCACAGCTCCGATAACAGCATGATGATAACCACGGCGGGTATACCGATAACCGCTGTCAACAGACGCGGCTTTAATGACTTCATAACAATCTCCTAACCTTTCTTTACAAAACCCTCATAAAACACAAATCGAATCAACCGTATATAAAGGCAACACCGCACAATTCAAGGCGCACGGCTTGCTTGAATATTATTCCGTCAGCTTGCCCAAAAAATCTCGGCAAGGCGACAGCCTTACCTCGATTTATTTGTTCAACCTGACAAAAAATCTTACTGCGCAATCCGCACACCCGAATTATGCGGTATTGCCTAAACGGTTTTGTAGGGAAACCGCAAGGGTTTCCCCACCCAAAAATACTATTATACGCCGCCGTATCGACGGTTGCGCTGTGCGTAAAGGCGCAGCGCCTCGTCGAAATCCGCCTTGGTGAAGTCCGGCCACAGCTTGTTCATGATGACAAACTCGGTGTAGGCGGACTGCCACAGCATAAAATTGGAAATGCGGTATTCGCCGCTGGGACGGATGATCAAATCGGGATCCGGCTGTCCTGCCGTATAGAGATAATCGGAAAACAGCTGCTCGCTGATGTCGCTCTCTCCTATTCTGCCGCTTTTGACATCGGCGCAGATGCTTTTCACCGCGCGCACGATTTCGTCGCGGCTGCCGTAATTCATGGCAATATTGAGCACCATGCCGTCGCGGTACGCGGAGCTTTCCTCGTTTTCGGTCATCAGCTTTTGCAGCTCGGGCGAGAACCCGCTTTTTTCGCCGATAAAACGCACCACGATATCATCGTCCTTAAAGTCCTCCAGCGCCTCCTTTAAGTAGGACTTGAACAGTCCCATCAGCGCGCCGACCTCGTCCTCCGGGCGCTTCCAGTTTTCGGTGGAAAACGCATAAACGGTCAAATAGCGGATGCCCACCTCGGAGGCGTAGCGCGTGATGGTGCGAAACACCTGCGCGCCCTCGCGGTGACCTGCCTTGCGGGGCAAGCCGCGGTTTTTCGCCCACCTGCCGTTGCCGTCCATAATGATGCCGACGTGCTTTGGTAAAACGATCTCCTCCGCAAGCGCGGCGCCCGCGGCGTTATCCTTTTTGTTTTTTCCAAACAACGCCATGTTACAGCTCCATGACCTCCTTCTGCTTGGCAGCAGAGGTTTCGTCTATTTTTTTGGTAAAGCTGTCGGTCAGCTTTTGGGTCTTCTTTTCCGCATTTTTCAAATCGTCCTCGGTCAGCTCGCCGGATTTTTTCATCGCCTTGAGCTTTTCGATGGTGTCGCGGCGGACGTTGCGGATCTGCACCTTGGTTTCCTCGGCGATTTTCTGCACGTCCTTGACGATCTCCTTACGTCTGTCCTCGGTCAGCGGCGGGAACACCAAGCGGATCAGCTTGCCGTCGTTCATGGGGTTGATGCCGATGTCGGACTTTTGAATGGCTTTTTCGATGGGACGCAGCACCGACATATCCCACGGCTGGATGGTCAGGGTACGCGCTTCGGTCACAGACACCGCCGCCAGCTGGTTAACGGGCGTGGGCGATCCGTAATAATCGACCTTTACCTTGTCCAAAACCGCAGGATTCGCTCTGCCTGCTCTGATCTCGGAAAATTCCTTACACATATGGTCATAGCGTCTGCCCATTCTTTCTTCTGCTTTTTTTATTTGTTCTTGCATGTTAATCAACGCCTCCTAAATGAATGATATAGAAAAATGATTATTCTGCCTGATTGGTAACGATCGTGCCGATGTTTTCGCCGCAAACCGCCCTGTAAATATTCTCGGGATCCTCGATGCTGAACACCAAAATCGGCAAATCGTTGTCCTTACACAGCGCGGACGCGGTGCTGTCCATCACTGCCAAATCCTTGCTGAGCACATCCGCAAACGAAATCGCGTCAAATTTTTTGGCGTTGGGATTCTTTTGCGGGTCGCTGTCATATACGCCGTCCACCATGGTGGCTTTCATAATGACGTCCGCTTCGATCTCCACAGCGCGCAGCGCCGCGGCGGTGTCGGTGCTGAAGAAGGGGTTGCCGGTGCCGCAGCCGAAAATCACGACCCTGCCCTTGTTGAGATGGCTCATCGCCTTGTTGCGGATGTAGGGCTCGGCTACCTGCCGCATGGGAATAGCCGTTTGCACACGAACGTCAAGTCCAAGCTGCTCCAGCGCATCGCACACGCCCAGCGCGTTGATGGTGGTGGCAAGCATACCCATGTGGTCGGCACGGGTGCGATCCATCTCGCCGGAGCTTCTGCCGCGCCAAAAATTGCCGCCGCCGACAACGATGCCGACCTGTACACCGGCGTCAACGCATTTTTTGATGGGCTCACATATTTTTTGCACCACGTCGAAATCAATGCCGTGCTTGGCAGCCCCCGCCAAAGATTCACCGGATAGCTTCAATAATATTCTATTATATTTTGGTTGCATGTGAAAACACCTCATTATCTATAGTTGAATTTATTATACTATATCTTGGCAGTAAAGTAAAGAAAAAACACCAAATAATTTCCTATTTCATTTTCCCGTCACAAACCGCGCCGCATATGAAAAAAGCGTTTCTGCCTTTTGCTGACAGAAACGCCGTTTACATCTATCTGTTTGTTTACAGCACCTTGGACAAAAAGTCCTTTAAGCGCGGATTTTTGGGGTTGGTAAAGAACTCCTCGGGTCTCCCCTGTTCCACGATCACACCCTCATCGACAAACACGATGTCGGTGCCGACCTCGCGTGCAAAGCCCATTTCGTGGGTGACCACCACCATGGTCATGCCCTCCCTGGCAAGCTGCTTCATAACCTCCAGCACTTCGCCGACCATTTCGGGGTCAAGCGCAGAGGTCGGCTCGTCAAAGAGCATGACGTCGGGATTCATCGCCAGCGCACGCACGATCGCCACGCGCTGCTTTTGACCGCCCGACAGCTGCGACGGATAGGCGTATGCCTTGTCCGAAAGGCCGACGCGCTCGAGCAGCCTCATGGCGTTTGCCTCGGCTTCCTTTTTGCTCTGCTTGAGGAGCTTGATGGGACCGAGCGTCATGTTTTGCAGCACGGTTTTGTGCGGAAACAGGTTAAACTGCTGGAACACCATGCCCATCTTTTGACGGTGCTTGTTGATGTCCACGGATCTGTCGGTAATGTTGACGCCCTCAAAGGTGATGGTACCGCCTGTCGGCTCCTCCAGCAGATTGAGGCAGCGCAAAAAGGTGGATTTGCCCGAACCGGACGCGCCGATCACCACCATCACATCGCCCTTGTAGATTTCCGCATCAATGCCCTTGAGCACCTCTAGATCGCCGAAGGACTTGCACAAGCCGGACACTTTGATCAGTACATTGCTGCTAGTGATCACTGTTACGCAGCCTCCTTTCCAATTTCTTGAGCAGGAACGTGAACAGCATGACGATCGCCAAATAAATCAGCGCCACCGCTATCAACGGGAAAAACGCCTCGTAGGTGCGCGAACGGATGAGGTTGCCCACATAGGTCAGCTCGGCGATACCGACATACGCCGCCACCGAGGTTTCCTTGATCAGCACGATAAATTCGTTGCCGAGTGCCGGCAGGATGTTTTTGAACGCCTGCGGCAAAATAATGTGGATCATGGTGCTTCCGTAGTTGAAGCCGAGCGAACGGCTCGCCTCAAACTGCCCCTTGTCGATGGACATGATGCCCGACCGGACGATTTCGGCGACATACGCGCCCGAATTGATGCCGAACGACAGCACCGCCGCCAGCTCCTTGTTGCGCGAATTGGCGAAGATGATGAAGTACATGATCATCACCTGAATGACCGCCGGTGTACCGCGGATGATCGTGATGTATATATTGCACAGCACATTGAGGATTTTCAGGACAACGTCACCAAAGCTGCGGCATTTTTTTCCGGTCAGACGCATGTCGTGGGTGGAACGAACAGAAGCGACGAGAAAGCCCACCAACACGCCCAACAGCGCCGCAAAAAACGCAATGCGCAGGGTAGCCAGCAAGCCGTTGAGGAAAAATCTCCAGCGGTCCTGATAGATAAAGGTTTTTTCAAAGCTCTTCCACAGACCCTCCCAAAAATTGTCTGTTGCCGGTGCAGCGGAAGAAGCCGCGGCGAGAATAGGTTGTAAAAACTGCATAACTTTTGTTTCCTTGTCACATCAGCAAAAACGGGCAAGCTGAAAACCCGCCCGTTTTACCGCTGCAAAGCGCTTACGCCTTGATGTATTTGTTGATGATCTCGTCAATCTTGCCCTCGTTCTTCAACTCGGCAAGCGCAGTGTTGATTTTCTGGGTCAGCTCGCTGCCCTTGGCAACGCAGATGGCATACTGCTCGTTTTCAAAGGGTTCATCCAAAATGACCAGGCCCTGATTCTGCGCGACAAATGCCTTGGCAGGCTCGTTGTCGATCACAACAGCATCCACCTTGCCCTGTGTCAGCGCGAGAACCGCGTCGGCGCCGTTGGAAAGACGCTCGATGGTAGCGCCCTCCGCCTCATAATCGGAAACATACAGGTCGCCGGTGGTGCCCTTCTGTACCGCGATGGCAGCAGATTTGAGGTCGTCCTTCGTCTTGATTTTTTCGTCGCCCTCTTTTACGATGATCACCTGAACCGCATTGGTGTAGGTATCGGTAAAGTCGATGGCTTCCAGTCTTTCATCGGTGACCGTCATGCCTGCCATACCAAAGTCCGCCTTGCCGGACTGTACGGCAGTAATGATGGAATCAAACTCCATATCGTCGATCACAAGCGTATAACCAAGCTTGTCACAGATCAGGCCGGCGATCTCGGCGTCGATACCGACGATCTCCTGACCGTCAACATATTCATAGGGAGGGAACGCTGCGTTGGTCGCCATGTGCAGTTCGCCGTTGACGGCGGAATCCTTGGTTGCGGAATCCTTGGTTGCGGAATCAGCCGTTGCGGCAGCGCTCTCGGTCTTGCTGGTGTCGTCAGCCTTGGACGAAGCGTTGCTGCCGCCGCAGCCGGCAAATGCAAGCGCGGAGCCAAACAGCATGGTGCCCGCCATCAAAGCGGAAAGAATTTTTTTCATAATTTATACAACTCCTTAAAAGTTTATCAGTTATTAATATAGCAGAACACATCCAAAAAATCAAGTGTCATATTCCATAAATATCCCGTCAATATCGCTAATTTTACATAATTTTGCAAGAATCCGCGCCTGATACCGCCAAAAAGCAAAAAACACGTAAATTCTCAAAGTAAATTCCACAGTAGGAAAGGTAGCGGAATTTAGCATGA
>CAMKOU010000050.1 GCA_946414505.1 uncultured Clostridia bacterium
GGGGAATGTTCTTCAATGTCCGCATCGAAAACGGCAAGAGAGATATGATCCGCGCGGTACTCGAGGGGATCTGTTATCACCTGAGATGGCTGTTGGAATGTGAAGCGAAGAAAGTGAAAACGTCCGACCCGATTCGATTTGTCGGCGGATTAGCCCTTTCGCCGGTTGCCTGTCAAATCCTTGCCGATATCACCGGCAGAAAGATAGAAACGATCCATAATACACAGGAGGTCGGTGCGATCGGAACCGCTCTTGTCGTAGCGGCAGGACTCAAGGGGATAGATGTGCTCGAGCTCTCGCGTCAGCTTGTCAAAGTTGACTGCACCTACGTGCCCGATCCCAACAACCAGGAAGTGTACGAGCGCCACTATCAAGTGTTTAAGAAGCTCTATTCATCTAACGCGTCTCTTTTCAAACGATTAAATACATAAGCGGTATCCATTCATCGAGCCTAAAGAAACCGTAAGCTTCCGAAGCGCTTTTCCAAACGGAGGAGCGTTTGGGGAAAGGATGGGGGCGTTTTAGGAGGATGCGGCTTTCAGGTGGATCAACACCAGCTCGCGCGGATTGCCGATGCGCGGCAGGGCAACGGTGTTGGAGCAGCCGGCGGTGACGACAAAGCGATCGTCAAACACACCGCGGTCATAGCGCGGAAACAGCTTGCCGCCCGAGGACAGCAGCCCGCGTCCGAACAGGCGGATCTGTCCGCCGTGGTTGTGACCGGCGAGCGTGAGGTCGATGTCCTTGCCGCGCACGATTTCAGCGTAATGCTCGGGACGGTGACACAGCAGCAGCTTGAAGCCGCTTTTCCGGGAAAAGGCGGTCAGCCACATCTGCGTGTTTTCGTCGTCGTTGGAAATGCCGCCGATTTGCAGTGTGTTTTCCCTGAGCGTGACCGCCGCGGAGGTGTTATCCAGCAGCGTAATGCCGTGCTTTTGAAAAAAGGCGCGGTCCTCGTCCCAAAACAATTCCTCATGATTCCCCATGCTGAGAAACACAGGCGCCACCTTGGCGGCGCGTTCCAAAAAGGAAAAGGCATTTTGCGGGTCGGGAATGTTTTTGCGGATTTTCTGCATAACGAAGTAATTAAAATACGCGGCTGCGGTTAAAAAAGCGCGGCGAAAGGGATTGGGGTTGCTTTTGTAGCATTTCAGCGGACTGTTGTCGTCGAAGCGCTCAAAGGTATCGCCTGCCACCGCAATGACATCGGGGCGTGACTGCTCCAGCAGCGCGGCGATATCCGCTGCGCTGCGCTCGTGAATATCTGCGACCAGCCCGATGGTGAGGTCGTTTTGCAGCTTGGGAGCCGGCAGGGTATATTCGGTTACTACCGCTTGTTTCGGCATAGGGGTTCTCCCTTCGGCGAGTGGTTAACTTTTATTCTATGGCGCTGCGCGTGCTATGAGAACCAAATCGCGGTGGTCGGCGGCGCCGTCCCGGTTGAAATCCGCTGCGCGTTCGGCGACAGACGACAGCGCTTCACTGCCGGTAAAATGCCGCATCAGTGCCGCGGCATCGGCGGAATTGACGGTGCCGGTGCCGTTCAGGTCGCCCAGCACGGCGAGCAGACAGGTTTTGCCGCCCGTGACAACCGCGTCGCCCGTTTTCAGCTTTCCGCTGTCCACACGGTTGCCGTTCGTATCACTGACGGTCAGCGGCGTGTCATATCGCGCTTGCAGCTGACGGACGGTGGTGCCTGCGGCAACAGCGAGAAAACCGTCCGAAGTGATCGCGTCACCAAAGGCGATAGCCTGCGGCGCGTTAGTATCGCGTACCGTGCACGAAAAATCCGCCTGCAGGGTCGCCGTTTTGCCGGCGGCGCTAACCGTTGGCGCGCTGTCCTGCGGTGCAACGCCGTTTGCGGCGGTGGATTGACCGTTGCCGATGCGGTATACCGCACCGCCGTCCAGCCGGGCATAGGCAGCATTGCCGCTGACAAACAGGCGGTCGATATTCTGCGCAAAACGGTAGGTGAATTCCGTGGTTCCGCGTGTGCCCAGTGCGTAGGAAACGTCGTTGTCTACCACGATCACAAACACCTCATCCGCTGCGGCGGCGATGGAGGAGTGCTGCACCGAGCGGTTCGCGGCAACGGTGGTGTGGGTGCAGGCGCCGCTGTGCATATTCATTTGCACCGCCTTGTAGGTGTGCAGCGATACCTGATACAAGGCGCAGACGGCGTCGTCATTGTGACAGGCGCTTAAAATATTGCCGGGCACCTCTGTGGTACGCGTCAGTATATCGGGCAGTACGCGCGAAGAAACCAGCTTGCTGCCGGTAAAGCCGTAAAAGTAGGCGGCGCCGCTGCCGCTGTAGGAGAAGGTTTTGCGGCAGTTTGCCAGCTCGTGCAGGGTCGTCGCCGCGGCACGGACAGGGAATAACAGCAAAAGGGTGAGCAGCAGACAAAGCGACATTCGTTTTGTCACGGCACTCACCCCTTTTCTTCTTCTATAGGTAGTATACCACAGTTATCGGTCGAAAACTACAGGAAAAAGGAATTATTCAGCGAAGAATGATTTTTTCGGCGCATTTTATACCGTCCACTGCCGCCGAAACGATACCGCCCGCGTAACCTGCGCCTTCACCGCAGGGATACAGCCCTGCCAGCGCCACGGATTGCAACGTCTCGGGATGCCGCAGCACGCGGACAGGCGAGGACGAGCGTGTTTCCGCGCCCGTCAGCACCGCATCGCCGTCGTCAAAGCCGCGCAGCTTTTTGCCCATTGCGACAATCGCCTGCATCATGCTGTCACCGATGCAGGCGGGCAGCATGTCGTGCAAATTGCATAGCGTATAGCCGGGAGAAACAGACGGCATCACCGCGCCGAGGTGGGCGGACGGCTGTTTGTTCAAAAAGTCCGCGACGCGCTGCACAGGCGCCCGGTAGGCTTCACCGCCGAGCCGAAAGGCCTTTTCCTCTAAGTCGCGCTGAAAATACATGCCTGCCAAAGGATGGTCACTGCCGTAATCCTCCGGCGAGACGCCGACCAGCAGCGCGGCGTTGGAGTTGACCGCGTCACGGGCAAATTCGCTCATGCCGTTGGTGCACAGCCTGCCGTGCTCGCTCGACGCGTTGACCACCGTGCCGCCGGGACACATGCAAAAGGTGTAGGCGCCTCTGCCGTTCGCGGTTTGTACGTTCATTTTATATGGCGCCGCGCCAAGTGCCGGGTGCCCTGCAAAGCTGCCGTATTGGGCGCGGTCGATTTGTTCACGCAAATGCTCGATGCGCGCGCCCACCGAAAACGGCTTGGCCTCCAGCGGCAGGCGCATGTCGTGCAGCAGCGTAAAGGTGTCGCGGGCGCTGTGACCGATCGCGAGGATCACGCTGTCGGTGTCTATCCGCTCACGCTTGCCGCCGCGTTCGGCGATCACGCCGCATACGCGGTTGTCCCTGGTTTCGATGCCGACCAACTGCGTTTCAAACAGCACGGTGCCGCCGAGGGCGATGATGTCCTCGCGCAGCCGTTTGACGGTGATTTTCAGCTTGTCGGTGCCGATGTGCGGCTTGGCGTGGTACAAAATCTCCTCCGGTGCGCCGTGGGCGACAAACTCCTGCAATACCTTGCGCTGACGGCTGTCCTTTGTGCCCGTGTTGAGCTTGCCGTCGGAAAAGGTGCCGGCGCCGCCCTCGCCGAACTGTGCGTTGGAGGCGGCGTTCAGCTTGCCGGTTGCCCAAAATCGCTGCACATCCCCGGTGCGGTTGTCCACGTCCCTGCCGCGCTCCAGCACAATGGGCTTGGCGCCGCTTTGGGCGAGCACCAGCGCGGCAAACATGCCTGCGGGACCAAAGCCGGTCACCACAGGTGCAGCGCCGCCCTGCCATTGCGGTACTTCGTAATGGTAAGGCGTAACCTTGACGGCGTTTTTCGCCTTTTTCAGCACTGCGTTTTCGTTGTTGTGCAGGGTGACGTCCAGCGTGCAGGTGAAGTGGATGCGATCTTTTTTGCGGGCGTCCGCCGCACGGCGCACGAGCGTCACGGTTTTGATGGCGCGGCGCTCTACGCGCAGCGCTTTGGCGGCAGCCTGCGTCAGCGTGCAGTCGTCGTACTCTAAGGGCAGTTGGATGTTGTTCAGTCGGATCATAGGCTTTCTCCCGCGATGATGCCGCTTGCAAAAGCGAAGTGGAGGTTGTAGCCGCCGCATTCGCCGCACAGGTCGATGGCCTCGCCGCATACATATAAATGGTGTTGCCGCTTGCTGCGCATGGTGTATGCGTCGATCTCGCTGCCATGCACGCCGCCGGTACATGCCTGTGCGCGGTCAAAACCCGCGTTGCCTTTCACGGCAAAGGGCAGCTGCTTGGCGGTGCGGGCGGCAGCGTGCAGCTCCTTGTCGGACAATTGCGCACTGAGGCGCGAAAAATCGCCGATAGATGCCGCTTTCAGCACTGCCTGCGCCACGCGCTTTTGTAAAATGCCGGTGAACAGATTGTCAGCCGGTTGTTTTGCGAAGAGCGTTTTATGTTGTTGTAAGAAAGTAAATATTTCTTTTTGAGAATAATCGGGGAGCAGATCGACCGTGATGGTATCGGCAGGGCGCGCATAAAGCGACAGATCAAACACGCAAATGCCGGACAGGTTGTCCTCGTTAAACTGCACCTCGCCGCGTGCGGCTTTCACGGGCTTGCCGCCCCGCAAAAGCGAAACCGCTGCGGCGGCGCGCAGCCCCCTGAGCGGCTTTAGAATGTCCGACTGTACCGTGACGGGGCAAAGGGCAGGGGCAAACGGCACGAAGCGGTGCCCCATGTTTTGCAGGATGTCTGCGGCGCTGCCGCTGCCGCCGAGCTTGGGCGCCGCCTTGGAGCCTGCGGCGATCACCAGCTTGTCCGCCGTCCAAACGCCGTCTGCGGTTTTGACGGTAAAGCCGCCTTGGTGCTGAATGCGCTGTATCGCCGCGCCGCAAATCATCTCGACGCCGAGCGCCTCGCAGCGGAAGCGCAGCACGTCCAGCACAGCCGACGCCTGTTTGCACAGCGGATAATATCTTTCCTCGCTGTCGCGGACGGTCAGCAGTCCCAGCTCCTTAAAAAAGCCGCACAGCGCGGCGGTATTCACGCGGTCAAACACCGCTTGGCTTTGCGGCTGAAAGCTGCCCGTGTAATGCGCGGCGGACACAGCCTCGTGCGTGAGGTTGCACCTGCCGTTGCCGGTGGCAAGCAGCTTTTTGCCCACGCGTTCGTTTTTTTCGAGGATCGCCACGCGCAGACGCGGTTTTTTTCGTTTGGCGGCGATCGCGCAGACAAGCCCTGCCGCACCGCCGCCGATGATGATGACGTCAAAGGTTCGGTTCATATGTTCCCCTATCAAATAAGGCAGCCTGACGCTGCCTTATCCTTTTGCCTGTTGGTTTAATCCGCGTTTGCCATGAGCGAAAAAATGCCGCCCATGCCCATTTTGACGGCGTAGGTGCCGACAGCCATGATAACGCCTGCAAGTAAAACGCCGCAAATCACGGCGATGACGCTCTTTTTAAAGCCCATGTTCAAAAAGCTCGCCGCCAGCGTGCCCGTCCAGGCGCCGGTGCCCGGCAGCGGAATGCCGACGAACAGCATCAGGGCGATAAACAAGCCCTTGCCGCCGTTCTTTTGCAGCTTTTGACCGCCCTTTTCGCCTTTTTTCAG
Organism: uncultured Clostridia bacterium; assembly: GCA_946414505.1. GTDB lineage: Bacteria > Bacillota > Clostridia > Oscillospirales > Acutalibacteraceae > Ruminococcoides. The sequence goes on from CAMKOU010000050.1 coordinate 5,624, forward strand.
GCACCAGGTGAAAAACTTGCCGATCACCTTTTTATCCGCGCCCCAAATCAGCACCTTGCGGGCGAAGAAATAAATGAGCGGCACCGGCAGCATGTTGCCGATGATACAGATGGGGAACAGCCAAAAAACGTTGAGGTCGTTGGCGATACCCACCGGAATCGCGCCTCTCAGTTCAATAATCGGCACCATGGATATGAAAAAACAAATGAGATACCAATACCACATGTCAGTGTTTCGCTCCTTTTTGTCAGTTAAATCCTGCATAGTATAGCAGAAAAAGTAATTTTTTTCAATATGTTCCGAAAATGTTTCGTAAAAATCCAACAGAGTTGGTTTTTTGCCGTGTTTTTTCATTGACTTTGACGGTGTTTGGTGTACAATAGAGTACATATGGGGTGATTGAATGGAAAAAGACAGAGCCTCCAAACGGTTTACGGTCATCATTTTTTGCCTCACGGCAGGGATGATTCTGTTTGCGTGGGTGCATTCGTGCTTCCCGGCGGATTTGTCATCGCGCGAAAGCGAGGGTGTATTTGCTATTATCTACCGCTTTTTTGCGCTGTTCGGCGCCGGACAGGCGTTGACTGAGCAGCTGATACGCAAGCTGGCGCATTTTTCGGAGTTTGCCGCGATCGGCGTACTGCTGCTCAGCTGCGCCTATTGCTTTGACAGGCAACATCCGATCCGCTATGCGCCGCAGGCGCTGCTGGCGGCGTTGTCGGCGGCGCTGGTCGATGAAACCATCCAGCTGTTTGTCGAGGGCAGAGCCGGCATGATCGCCGACGTTTGGATCGACCTCGGCGGCGCCGTGACGGGCATACTGGTGATGTGGGGGATATTTACGCTGTTTACGCGCAGGAAATGGAAACGGAAAGAGGAGAACGATGGCACAGAAACAACATCAGGAAAATAAAATGGGCACGATGCCCATGACGCGGCTGATTTTCACCATGTCGCTGCCCGCCATTTTTTCGATGACGGTGCTCGCGATGTACAATGTGGTGGACAGCATTTTTATCAGCAACTACGACATGGACGGCTTTACGGCGGTGTCGCTTGCCTATCCCTTGCAGCTGCTGCTGATCGCGGCGTCCGTCGGTACGGCGGTCGGCGTCAACTCGCTGGTGGCGCGCAAGCTGGGCGAACGCGAATATGAACAGGCAAACGCCGCCGCTACCCACGGCTTGGTGCTGTGCGGCTTTACCTATGCGTTCTTTTTGCTGCTGGGCATATTCGGCGTGCGCCCGTTTATGGAAGCGTTCAGCGGCGGCAACGAGCGCGTGGTGGAGGCAGGCGTGCAGTACTTTACCTGCGTGCTGTGCCTGTCGGTATTTTCCATCGTACAGGTCATGATCGAAAAAACCTTGCAGGCGACGGGCAACATGATCTATCCCATGCTGTTCCAAGTCGTCGGCGCGGTGGTCAATATCATTTTCGACCCGCTGCTGATTTTCGGTATCGGCATTTTTCCCGAATTGGGCGTGCTCGGCGCCGCGGTCGCGACGGTTTTCGGTCAGTTTTGCGGCATGGTGTTCGCGGTGATCGTCCTGTTTACCAAAAGCCACAAGGTCAAAATTCAGCTGAAGGGCTTCCGTATGGACAGAATCACCGTCAAAAATATATACGCGGTGGGCTTTCCCTCTATTATTATGCAGAGCATCGGCGCCGTTATGATGCTGGGGCTCAACGCGATCTTTCAGGCGTACAGCTCGATCGTGTCGGTGGACGTGTTCGGCATCTATTTTAAGCTGCAAAGCTTTGTGTTTATGCCGTGCTTTGGCTTAAATCAGGGTTTAATGCCGATTTTGGGCTTCAACTACGGCGCGCGCAACAAGGTGCGGCTGTACTCCGCCCTCAAGCGCGGCTTGATCATCGCCATGTGCATTATGGCGGTGGGCACGCTGCTGATGTGGACGATCCCCGATGTGTTTATCTCGCTGTTCGGCAACGAATCGAGCTTTACCGACGTGCCGCAGGACGTCTTGCTGCACGAGGGCGAGCGTGCGTTCCGCATCATCAGCCTGTGCTTTATCCCGGCGGCGGTGGGCATCATTTTTACCACGCTGTTTCAGGCGGTGGGCAAGGGCTTCCGCAGCATGATCCTGTCGTTTTGCCGTCAGCTGATCATTCTGCTGCCGACGGCGCTGCTGCTGTCGGTCACCACCGGCGTGGCAAACGCGTGGTATGCCTTCCCGATCGCCGAGGCCGGCGCGCTGGTGATCGCGCTCGGGTTTTTCTTCCAACTGGTGAAGGGCGACTTCAAAAAACTGCATTAAACGCTATCCTCGGCGCATAGAATGTGCCGAGGTGATTTTTTTGGACGAAAACCGCAGCACGATTACCTATGAGGAAAACTGGCAGAGCGTCAGCGAGCCGGAAGCGCCTGTCATTCTCGCGCCCGGAGAAGCGGAGCCGGAGGCTTTGCCGCGCGAACGCCGCACGCCTGCCGCGCCGCGGCAGCTGCTGCTGACCATGCAGCTGGTCGTCTGTATGGTAGTGGCAGTGGCGGCGTTTGCGCTGAAAAATATCGGCGGCGAGGTGTATGATACGGCGCGCGCATGGTATGCGGAAAAGCTGAACGAAACCCTGCTCTTCGACGGCAGCGCCGGCTTGGAAAACCTGCTGCCGGCATCGACGGACGATGAAGCTTAAGCTGCGCCGCACCGAGGTGGAGGTGTCCTACACGCTGCTGTGTTTGGTTGCCGTCAGTATCTTGCTCGGGGTGTGGCGCGATTTTTTATGGTGCGCGGCTGCCATCGCAGTCCACGAGAGCGGACATTTGGCGGCGCTGGCGGCGCTGGGCTGCTTTCCGCAAAAAATCAAGCTCGCGCCCTTTTCCATCGACATTGCGGACAACACCCGGTCGCAGCGCAGCCTGCGGCAAAACGCCGTTATACTTTTTTTCGGCCCTTTTGCGAATTTTATTTGTGTTCTGCCGTGTTATCTGGTATACTTAAGTAAAACCCCTGTCGTTTTGCCGTTGCTGGCGGCGAATGTGTCGGTCGGCATGTTCAATTTGCTGCCCGCGCTGTCGCTCGACGGCGGTATGCTGCTGTATTTGCTGCTCAGCCGCCGCTTATCGCACACGACAGCTGTGCGCGTGGTGCATGTCTGCACGGTGGTTTGCCTGGTGCCGCTGACGGCGTTGGGCGTGATGCTTGTGACGCAAAGCCGTAATCCTTCGCTGCTGTTCGTCAGCGCCTATTTGGGCGTGACGCTTGCGGTGAAGCGGGGACAGGATATCCAATAAAGATGAGGATACTTATAGATTGATTCGGAGGTAACAATGGTCAGCAAGGAAGTGGAGCGGCTGTTGCTCAAGGTGCAAAAGCCCGGCCGCTATGTCGGCGGCGAGCTGAATGAAGTGATAAAAAACAAACGTGATGTAGAGGTGCGCTTTGCGTTTTGTTTTCCCGATACGTATGAAGTGGGCATGTCGCATTTGGGCATGAAAATTCTGTACAGCCAATTTAACAGCGTGCCCTATATTTGGTGCGAGCGCGTGTTTGCACCGTGGGTGGACATGGAGGCGGAGATGGTGAAGCACCGCATACCGCTCTATGCGCTGGAAAGCGGCGATCCGCTGTCGGCGTTTGATTTCATCGGCTTTACGCTGCAATATGAGCTGAGCTACACCAACATGCTCAACATGCTCAAGTTGGGCAATATCCCCCTCACCACTGCCGCGCGCGGCGACGAGCTGAAGCATATCGTTGTGGCGGGCGGTCCCTGTGCCTGCAATCCCGAGCCGATCGCCGATTTTGTCGATTTGTTCTTCATCGGCGAGGGTGAGGAGGTGGATTTGGAGGTCATGGAGTTGTTCCGCACATGCCGTGCCGAGGGTGTGGACAAGCCCGCGTTTTTGCGCCGCTGCGCCCAAATCGAGGGTGTGTATGTGCCGTCGCTCTACGAGACCGCCTACAACGACGACGGCACGATCCAAAGCTTTACGCCCAGGGACGGTGCGCCTGCCGTGGTGCACAAGCGGCTGATGCTCGACATGGACACGTCCTATTATCCCGATACTTTTGTGGTGCCGCTGGTCGAGATCGTACACGACCGCGCGGTGCAGGAAATTTTCCGCGGCTGCATCCGCGGCTGCCGTTTTTGTCAGGCAGGCTTTATCTACCGCCCTGTGCGCGAAAAATCGCCCGAAACCATCAACGCCCAGTGCCGCGCGCTCTGCGACAACACGGGCTACGACGAGGTGTCGCTGTCGTCGCTGAGCTCCAGCGATTACAGCCAAATTGTCCCGCTGCTCGAACAGCTGACGGCGTGGACGGGCGAGGAAAAGGTCAGCATTTCGCTGCCGTCGCTGCGCGTGGACGGCTTCACCGACGAGATCATGAACAAAATCAAAACCGTGCGCAAAAGCGGACTCACCTTTGCGCCCGAGGCAGGCAGCCAGCGTATGCGCGACGTCATCAACAAAAACGTGCAGCATGACGAGCTGATGCAAACCTGCGCCACTGCCTTTGCAGGCGGCTGGACGACGGTGAAGCTTTATTTTATGATCGGCTTGCCGACCGAAACGATGGACGACGTGGCGGATATCGCGCATTTGGGGCAGGACGTGGTGGACACCTACTACCGCACGCCCAACCACGCCAAGGGCAAAAGCGTGCGCGTCACCGTGTCGGCGTCGTCGTTTGTGCCCAAGCCGTTCACGCCGTTTCAGTGGGAGCCGCAGGACACGATCCCCGTCCTGCACGAAAAGCAGCAGCACATCAAGGCGAGCATCACCTCGCGCAAGCTCCAGTTTAATTACCACGACGCGGACACCAGCTTTTTGGAGGCGGTGTTTGCGCGCGGCGACCGCCGCTTGTGCCGCGTGCTGGCGCTGGCGTGCGAGCGCGGCTTCCATTTTGACGGCTGGGCGGACTGCTTTGATTTGTCGAAGTGGATGGCGCTGTTTGAGGAATGCGGCATCGACCCGGCGTTTTATGCCAATCGCCGCCGCCGCTTCGACGAAATCCTGCCGTGGGATCACATCGACTACGGCGTGAAAAAGAGCTTTTTGATCGAAGAATGCCAAAAGGCATATGAAAATACGACGACGCCGCACTGCCGTTTGGCATGTGCGCACTGCGGCGCGGCAAAATACGGAAGGGGTGTTTGCTTTGAAAAACGTCAGGATTTGGTTTAAAAAGGATTTTGAATGCCGCTATATTTCGCACCTCGACCTCAACCGCACCATGCTGCGGGCGCTGCACAAAAGCAAAATTCCGATTTGGCATACCGAGGGCTTCAATCCGCACCCGTTTGCCACCTTTCCGCTGCCGCTGTCGCTGGGCTTTCGCGGTGTGAACGAGTGCATGGACGTGCGGCTGGAGGATGATGATTATTCCTTTCAGGAAATATCCGAACGGCTGAACGCCTGCCTGCCGCGCGGCATCCGCGTGTTTGACGTCACCGAGGCGGTGATGAAGGCAGGCAAGGTGGCGTTTGCGTCGTTCACCATCCGCGTCGGCGTGCCGGACAAGCCGTCGTCGCTGGTCGCCGCGCAGCTCGACCGCCTGCTCAGCCGCGAGAGCATCGAAATCGAAAAGAAATCGAAAAAAGGCATGAAAACGGTGGATATCAAGCCCGGCATCCACGCATACAAGATCACCGAGCAGTTTGACGTCGCGGTGCTGGATGTGCTGTTGTCGGCAGGCAGCAGCGACAATGTGAATCCCAATTTATTAATAGAAGCGCTCACAAGAGAAACCGGTATGGCATATGAGGTTGACATCACGCGCAAGTGCGCCGCTTTGCACAGCGTGGTGTCGTCTATATCACGCTTTGCCACAATGGCGATAACGACATCTGCGGCTCCGCACGTGGCTGCAACACCCACGACGGCGTCAGCCAGTTTGGCGAGCAGGTCATCCGTCGAATGAACGAGTGTGGCATCATGGTCGACCTGAGCCATGCCGCTGAGAAAAGCTTCTACGATGCCCTGCAAATCAGCAGTACTCCTATCGTGTGCAGCCACTCCAACTGTCGCGCACTGTGCGACCATCCCC
>CAMKOU010000051.1 GCA_946414505.1 uncultured Clostridia bacterium
AGAAACGGGAGTTGACGATGCGGGTGTCGGTGGTCAGGTTTCTGACGCCGGTGCGGGACGCAAGGCTGGTGAAGGGCTCGTTGAACGCGATGTGGCCGTCCACGCCGATGCCGCCCATAAACAGGTCGATGCCGCCGTAGGAAGCGATCTTCTCCTCATAGCGTGCGCATTCACCCTCGGGATCGTCGGTCATGCCGTTGAGGATGTTGATGTTTTCGGGCTTCATATCGACAAGATGATCGAAGAAGTTGTCGTGCATGAAATACCAGTAGCTCTGGTCGTGCTCGTGGGGCAGACCGAGGTATTCGTCCATGTTGAAGGTCACCACGTTGGCAAACGAAAGCTCGCCCTTTTGGTTCATGGTGTACAGCTCCTTGTAAACGCCGATGGGCGAAGAGCCGGTGGGAAGACCGAGCACAAAGGGACGATCCTCTTTATGGTTTTTGATTTTCTGAGCGATATAAGCCGCCGCCCACTTGCACATTTTATCGTAATTATCCTGAATAACAACTCTCATGGAAGTTAACTCCTTTTCTGTTTCCATATGACAATAGTAACTTGATAGTAAATGGTAGATAGCAAGAAACCCTTTGTTACAGTGTTGATTCTGCTTTTTCTGTTTCTCTGACGGTCTATCTCGGCGCAATTTACGATCATAGGCTAACCTGCTTGCGTCCTGTCTTAACCGTGGCAGCATCCGCCGAATCTTTCGATAACTGCCAAACCTCGTCAACCTTCCGGTCCCGGCGCTAATAGCTCGCTGCTCTCCTTTCTGCCAAGCTATTTTATGTGTTTCGTGCGGCAATGCCTGCACAAACAAAAAAATTCTATCATATCCCTGAAAAAAAGTCAAGTAAAAGTCACGCGCATTGCGCGTGACTTTTGCAATTCATCGTATTATTGTGCCTCTTTCAGCACTTGATGGTGAAACGTTGGTACCAAATCGCCAAGCAGTTCCACAGTTCTTTCGCTGTCGTTGGACTCGGCGCTTTCGTGCAGGCAGTTAAGCTTATACAGCATTTCATTGCCGTCGATGGATATTTGGTTGCCGATGAAAATCTTTTTGTTGGCGGTGGATTTCAGTCCCTCCTCGTCCATCAGCAGCTCCTCAAACAGCTTTTCGCCGGGACGCAGACCGGTAAACACGATCGGCACATCCTTGTAAGGCACCTTGCCGTACATGCGGATCAGGTTTTCGGCGAGCGTGGTGATCTTAACGGGCGCGCCCATGTCAAGCACAAAAATCTCGCCGCCCTTTGCCATGGCGCCGGCTTCCAGCACCAGTGAAACCGCCTCGGGGATCGTCATAAAGTAGCGGATGATGTCGGGATGGGTGACGGTGACGGGCGAGCCGCTTTCAATTTGGCGGCGGAACAGCGGGATCACCGAGCCGTTGGAGCCGAGCACGTTGCCGAAGCGCGTGGTCACAAACTCGGTGTGCGTGGAGGTTTGCGCCTTGTACTGGATGATCATTTCACAGGCGCGCTTGGTGGCGCCCATCACATTGGTGGGATTCACCGCCTTGTCGGTGGAGATCATCACAAATTTGTCCGCGCGGAAATACTCGGCGAGCGTCGCCACGTTAAAGGTGCCGAAGATATTGTTTTTCACCGCCTCCTCGGGCACGGTCTCCATCAGCGGCACATGCTTGTGCGCCGCCGCGTGGAACACCACCTGCGGACGGTATTTTTTAAAGATGCTTTCCATCTTGTTATAATCGCGCACCGAGGCGATCAGCGTTTCGAGATTGAGCGACTCGCCGTATTCCAGCCGCAGCTCCTGCTGTATATCATATGCGTTGTTTTCGTAAATATCCACAATGATGACCTGTTTGGGGCTGTATTTGGCGATTTGGCGCACCAGCTCGCTGCCGATGGAGCCGCCGCCGCCCGTCACCATGCACACCTTGTCGTAGATAAAGGATGCGATGCGGTTGCGGTCAAATTCGATCGGCTTTCTGCCGAGCAAGTCTTCAATTTTGATTTCCTTTGCTTGGGTGATCAGCTGCGGCGAATGGTCGCCGAGCAGCAGCTCGCTGAGATAGGGCACCACCTTGATGCTGCACTTGGTCGCCGAGCAGTAGTCGAGGATCTTGCGTTTTTCGTCCTCCTCGCAGGAGGGGATGGCAACGATGATGGTGTCGATGTCACGGTCGGCGCAAATGCGCGGGATCTCGGCGCAAACACCGATCACCTCCACCCCGTCGAACCGGGTGTGCAGCTTGTTGGTGTCGTCGTCCACCATGCAAATGGGAAACAGCTTGCCCGCGGGGTTGTTGGGGTCGATTTGGGCATTGCGGATCTCGGTCAAGATCATGCGGCCCGCCCGTCCGGCGCCGACGATCAGCGTGCGCTGCAAATCCTCTTCCCTGCCCTCGCGTGTCAGCGACAAAAACGTTCGCTTGAACGCAAAGCGGAACAGCAGCACGCCGGCGGTCGCCGCGATGTAAAACAGTAAAAAGAAAACCTTGCGCGGCTCCATTTTCAGCAGCAATAACACGCCGTAGCCCATGGCGAAGCCGAGCGTCATGGCGATGCCGCACATGACATAGTCGCGGATATTAAAATATCGCCACAGCCGCGAATAGGAGCCAAACAACAGCAGCATCAGTTCACATGTGAGGATATCGATCAAGATGATATAAAACAGGTTGCCGTTGGACTCGAATTTCATAAATTTCGTCAGCGCCAGCACATAGTTTAAGGTAATGCCGCTGACCGTGATGATAAAGATATCCGCAAGCAATAATACCAGCTTACGAAAATTCAGCTTTTTCATAGGTGCTCTACTCCTCGATTCTTCTGGTTGCTTTACAAACTTTTTCATTATGATTATACCCCATCCCGTTGTAAATGTCAAATACATACACAGCGGAAACGGTTTAGGCAATACCGCACAATTCAGGTGTGCGGATTGCGCAGCCAGATTTTTCGTCAGAGTGTACAAATAATCAGTGCGCATACTGACGTATGCGTGCTGATTTTTGGACACTATGACGGAATAAGATGCAAGTAAGGCGTGCACCGCGAATTGTGCGGTGTTGCCTTTATCATTTATTGATTCTATCAGCCCAGCACCTGCTTCGCCGCGTCAACGCTTTCCTTGGCGTCGCGGCAGTAAAAATCCGCGCCGATTTTCATGGCGTAGTCGCGGGTCAGCACCGCGCCACCGACAAATATCTTGCATTTGCTGCTGCCGTCGGCGTTTTGCAGCGCCGGCGTCTGCCGCACAAGGGCAATGGTGTCCTCCATGCTTTTCAGGGTGGTGGTCATCAGCGCCGACAGACCGATCATGGTGATGTTCTGCTCCACGGCAGTGTCCACGACCAGCTGCGGATCGACGTCCTTGCCCAGATCCACCACGGTGTAACCGTAATTGTCGAGCAGCACCTTGACGATGTTTTTGCCGATGTCGTGGATGTCGCCCTTGACGGTGGCGACGATGATCTTGCCCTTGCTGACCTGCGCGCCGCCCTGCTTGGCGAGATGCTGCTTAATGACCTCAAAGCACGCCTGCGCGGTGTTGGCGCTTTGGATCAGCTGCGGCAAAAAGATTTTGTTTTGCTCAAAATCCTCCCCCACCCTGTCCAGTGCGGGGATCAGCTTTTCGTTGACGATGGCCATCGGGTCGGCGGTCTCCAGCAGCTTTGCCGCGATCGCCGCCGCCTCGTTTTTCAATCCGTTATACACCGCATCCTCCAGGCTGACGGAAGCGGCCGCCTGCGGCTTTGGGGCAGGCGCGGCGTCGTTATAGTTGTCGATAAAGTCGCGCGCGTTTGTATCTATGCCTGCCAAAACCCGGTACGCGCGCACCGCGCCCGTCATGGCGGCGATATTGGGGTTGATGATCGGCAGATCCAAGCCCTCCTCCAGCGCCATGGTGAGGAAGGTGCTGTTGACCAGCTCGCGGTTGGGCAGTCCGAAGGAAATATTCGACACACCCAGGCAGGTTTTGCAGCCCAGCTCGGTTTTGACGCGGTGCAGCGCCTGCAGTGTTTCGCGGCAGGCGTCCTGCTCGGCGGACACGGTCAGCGTCAGGCAGTCGATATACACGTCGCGGCGGTCGATGCCCAGCGCCTCGGCGCGCTCGACGATCCGCTTGGCGATGGCAAACCTGCCCTCGGCGGTTTTGGGGATGCCGCCCTCGTCGAGCGTCAAGCCCACCACGGATGCGCCGTATTTTTTGACGAGCGGCAGCACCGCCGACAGGCTTTTTTCCTCGCCGTTGACGGAGTTGACGATCGGCTTGCCGCTGTAGGCGCGCAAGCCTGCCTCAAGCACCTCGGGCTTGGTGGAGTCGATTTGCAGCGGCGCGTCGCACACGCTTTGGATCGCCTTGAGCACGCGCACCATCATTTTTTTCTCGTCGATTTCGGGATGCCCGACGTTGACGTCGAGCAGCTCGGCACCGCCGCTGACCTGCGACAGCGCCTGGGTGAGGATATAGTCGATATTGTTGTCGATAAGCGCCTGCTTAAACAGCTTTTTGCCCGTGGGGTTGATGCGCTCGCCGATGATGCGCGGACCGTTGATCTCCACCACCACGCTCGGACTGCACACGCAGGTGTCCGCCGTTTTCGGGCAGGGCTGAAACGTTTCATTTTCCAGCGCCGCTTTCAGTGCGGCGATATATGCAGGCGTGGTGCCGCAGCAGCCGCCGGCGAGCTTCACGCCGTAGGGCAGCAGCGCCTTGACGCACTGCGCAAAGCGGTCGGGCAGGATGTCGTATTCGTTGCTGTTGGGGTCGGGCAGACCTGCGTTTGCCTTGACGATCAGCGGCAGGTCGGTATATTGGGTCATTTCGGCAATGACCGGCTCCAGCTCGTCGGGGCCGAGCGAGCAGTTGACGCCCAGCGCGTCCACGCCCAAGCCCGTCAGGGTCAGCGCCGCCGCCGCTGCCGACACGCCCGTAAAGGTGCGGCCGCTGCGCTCGAAGGTCATGGTGGCGAGCACCGGCTTGTCGCTGTTTTCCTTTGCCGCCAGCACCGCCGCCTTCAGCTCGTAGAGGTCGGTCATGGTTTCAAGCACGATGACGTCGGCGTCCCTGCCGGCGAGGATCTGCTGTTTAAAATAGTCGTAAGCGTCTTCAAACCGCAGCACGCCCGACGGTTCGAGCAGCATACCGATGGGGCCGATATCCAGCGCGACCAGCGCGTCCGTGCCGGCGCACGCTGCCTTGGCGTTTTGGATACCGGCGGCGATCACACGCTCCACCGAGCAGCCGCTGCCCTCGAGCTTGTAGGCGTTGGCGCCGAAGGTGTTGGCGTACACGATGTCCGCACCTGCCTCGATATAGGCGCGGTGGAAGGATGTGATCAGCTCGGGACGGGTGAGGTTGAGCGTTTCGGGGCAATGTCGGTAGCCCGCGCCGCTGCGCTGGATCATCGTGCCCATCGCACCGTCCAGCAGGACAAATTCTTTTGTATGTAACAGGGTTTTAAAATCCACAGTGGTCACCGTTCTTTCTGTATTGGCAGGTATCGCGCAAATTGCACACCGCACAGCCGCGCCGCTGCCGCTCCACAGGCACATCCGAAATGCCTGCGATCGCCGTCACCGATTTGGCAGGAACCAGCAGGCAGCTGTCGCTGACGGTCAGGCCGATTTTACGCGGCGCGTCCAGCAGCCGCAAAAAGGTTTTTTGCAGCTCGATGGGATAGTCGCCGTAGCCGGGGCTGTAGCGAAAGGTCAAGAACCGGCCGGGCAGCTGCGCGGCGATGCTTTCGTCCGCCTGGCGGCACACCTGCTCGATCGCGACGCTCGCCATGCTGTCCAGCACGACCGCCCTTGCCATGTCGCGCACCTGCGCCACACGCAGCAGCCTGTCGACCGCCGCGCCCAGCGTGGCGCAAAACAGCACCGCCTGCCGGCAGCCCTTTAAATGGCGGCGGATGTCCCCGCCGACCAGCAGCGCCTCCTGCGGCAGATCGACGATTTGATACAAATATTTCGGCTGCATCACGCGCAGCAGCTCCTGCTCGCACCCGTCCATCAGCCGCTCCATGTCCGCGTTCATCATTACCCCTGCGCCGCCCATATAGCGGACAGCCTCGCGGCGGTCGATCCGGTCGGGGATATTCACAACAGCGTCGCTACCGCCGCGGTGATTTTTCCCGCAACGGTCGGGTTGTTCATGGTATACAGGTGGATGCCGTCCACGCCGTTGGACAGCAAATCGACGATTTGCTCCACGGCATAGGCGATACCCGCGTCGCGCAGGGCTTCGGGCTTGCTTTCGTAGCGCTGCATCATTTTGCTGAACTTCGGCGGCAAACTCGCGCCGCACAGCGACACCATGCGCTCGATCTGCTTTTTGCTGGTGACAGGCATGATGCCTGCCTCGATCGGCACGCGGATGCCCGCGATTTTGGTGCGCTCCAAAAAGCGGTAAAACACCGCGTTGTCAAAAAACAATTGGCTGATCAAATGCTGTGCGCCTGCGTCCACCTTGCGCTTGAGGTTGAGCACGTCCTCCACCTCGTCGGCAGCGTCCACATGCACCTCGGGATAACACGCGCCGCTGACGTCAAAGTCGCCCTTGGCGCGGATATAGGCGCACAGGTCGCTCGCATAGCGAAAGTCCGTTTGCGGCGCCATGCCCTCCGCATAGTCGCCGCGCAGGGCGAGGATATTTTCAATATCATTTTTGCGAAAATCGGCGAGAATGTCGTCGATCAGCTCCTTCGTGCTGTTGACACAGGTGAGGTGCGCCACCGACTCCACGCCGAAATCGTGTTTGATTTTGGCGGCGATCTCGCAGGTGCGGCTGTGCGCGCCGGTGCCGCCGGCGCCGTAGGTCACGCTGATAAAGTCGGGCTTTAGGGCGCAGATCTCCTCCAGCTTGCCGTACACCGACTCGATCGGCGAATCCTTTTTCGGCGGGAACACCTCAAACGAAAACACAGGCTTGCCCTTGCCGAACAGCGAATGGATTTTCATAGTATCAGCTCACAATCATCAAAATTCCAGTAATTGCCTATAATATTATTCGATTATAGCACGTTTTGCAAAGACCGTCAAGAAAAACAGCGCAGACAAAACGTCTGCGCCGTTCGGTAAAAGTTGTTAAATCAATTCCGCGATCTGCCGCTGCATGTGGGTGACATCCCTGATATTCACCTTGCCGTCGCCGTCCGCGTCGGCAAGCGCCAGCTGCGCGTCGGTCAGCGTGATAAACTCGGACAAATAGCGCTGCAGCATGGTGGCGTCCGTCACACTCACCGCATCATCGCCGTCCAGATCGCCCGTGACGGGAGGCCGCACCAGGCAGTCGCCGACATATTGCAGCGTGCCGGTCACTCTGGGATTTTCCGCGACCACACCGTACACCTTGCCGTCGATCACACGCACGCCGTAAAAATCATTTGTATACGTATTATCCGCAAAATCGGCAAACGTGCCGGTCGCGGTGTCGTACACCAAGATTTTGTCGGGCGTGTTCATATACAGATAGCCGTCATACGCTTCCAGCGCGATGAAGCTGTCTATCCAATAGCTGTTGCCGCCGGCGCTCCATTTCATGTTGGAAAAGCTCTGTACAACCGTAAAGCTGTCGGTCGCCGCATCATACAGACAGAAGCTCTTCGACGACGAATCGTTATTCACAGCATACACATTATCGCCGACATAGCAGAATTGGGTGTTGATGCCGTGGAAGTTTTTGTTATCAAAGCGCGTGTCAGTGGACGGATAATCGGAAACATAGTTATAGTGACGGGAATTGCCGGACAGACCTTCAATGGCGCTGTCGCTGAGCAGGAAGTACGTATGCCCCACCTTGCCCGGTCTGTCATTGATGGGATCGTCCCACGTGACGTCCACATGGTAATATGCGCCGTCGAGCTTCACCTTGTTCCACTGGTGATTCATGCTGCGCGACTCCACGATCTCGCTGTCAATACCCACCTGCGCCAGCAAATAGGCATAGCACTCGGAATAGCCGTAGCATTTGCCCTGTCCGTTGACCATCAAATCATATGTAGCGCCCGTAATCAAGTATTCGGCATTCAGCGCCAACGCGTCGTGCAGCACCAGCGCCTTGTCAAAGTCGGACATGCTGTCGTCCACCTTGTCAAGATACCACTGCGCACGGCTGTGGAATTCAGCTTGCATTTGCTGCACCTGTTCCGCAGTATAGTTCTCCTGTCCGGTATAATTTCCGCTGTTATCATACACTATTTTACCCCAGCTAAAAGTAATAGTGGAAAAAACCGCCTGTCCCATACTGTTGTGTACACCCGAACCGGAAATGCCGACGACATAAAACAACTCGGGGTGTGTGTTGGTTATAACGGCATGGAGCATGTTCATGTTTTCCTGTGTAAGCGGAATTTGATAATCTTTCACATTTACGGAAGTCTCCAAACGATAGGCGCTCTCCGCTATCGCGTCCACCGCGCTTTTATAGGTTGTATAAAAATCCTTGTACTCGGAAATATGACCAAATGTTTGGTCACCCTGCATTTGCACCGCCGAAGCAGGCGCGATTGCCATCCAAGAGAACGCCGTCACGACCGCCAAAATCGTTGCTAACCATCTTTTCATTCTAAAATACCTCCTAACGAAATGTTATATTTTAATTATAGCACAAAAGGTACATCTGTTTCAACTGTCTGTTTTTCCGATAAATGAGGAATTTTTTTGTTTAATTTCACGAAGGGGGCGCAGCATATTTATCCGAACGCGCACATATACATGAACAAAACACAAGCGGAGGGCTGTTTTTTGAGAGATTCGGTAGAGGAACGCGCACTGACGCTCGGTGTCTATATCGCGGAACACGAGGCGACCGTTCGCGCGGCGGCGCAGCAATTCGGCATCAGTAAAAGCACGGTGCACAAGGATGTAACGGGGCGGCTGAAACGGCTGAACCCTGCGCTGTATCGCGATGTGCGGCTGATTTTGGAGCGCAACAAAAGCGAGCGCCACCTGCGCGGCGGCATGGCGACCAGGCAAAAATACCGGCGGATGAAAATCGCCGAAAGCAAAGCGGGCTGACGCGTCGTCAGTCCGCTTTGCCCTTTTTCGGGATAAAATTCCGAATAAATTCCGTGTGCTTTTTTCTGCCGATCAGGTAAAAAAAGCCCGCCGTGTTAAACACCGCCGCACCGATGAAATTCACCAGCAAGTCCTTCATGGTGTCGTACAGCCCGATATCCAAATAGCCTGCCAACGGCAGCGTTTTTCCGTTGACGGCGGTGGTGCGTATGTCCTCGATCGCCGCCATGCTGTCACCGTCAGAGAGCAGGTGGGAGTGAAGGAAGGTGACCACCGCGTCCTTTTGCATGTCCTTGCCGAACAGCACATCCATACCAAACTCAAAAAACTCCCACACGGTGCCTGCCGTCATCGAAAAGCAAAACGCGAACAGCACCACAAACAGCGGCGACAGACAGAGCCGCACACGGCGGTCGCGGTTGAGGATGTCGATCAGCCCAAAGCCCACGCCTGCACAGATAAAGCCGTTGACGGCGTGCAGCGCCGTGTCAAGCAGCGGCAGCTTTTCGTAAAACGCGGCGATCTCGCCGAGGATGTTTGCCGCGAACACAAAGACGATCAGCAGCACCTCCATCACGCCGGGCAAGCCGATCTGCCACCGCCGCTCCAAAACAGACGGCACCAGCAGCAGCAACAGCGTCAGGGCACAGGTGACGGCGTTTTCCCACTGTCCGCGCAGCAGGCTGTGGGTCAGCACCGCCGCCGTCACCGCGCGCAGGATGATATACACCGCCGCCTTGACAACGGTTTTTGCTTTTTTCTCCATAAAAAAATCTCCCTCTGCAGTATATGCTGCCAAAGGGAGAAATGTGCCTGTTGTATCGGTTTTATTGGGATATCTACGCCGTTTTTTCTTCGTCTGCCGCCTGCTGCGCATCGACTTTCTTTTTGAGTTCCTCTCTGCCGACGGCGAGCATCAGCTTGATGCGGTTTTCCTGGTTGACCTTCGGCGCGCCGGGGTCGTAGTCGATGGTGACGATGTTGGCGTTGGGCTTGACCTCCTTGATCTTGCGAATGGCGCCCTTGCCGTTGATGTGATTGGGCAAACAGCCGAACGGCTGGGTGCAGACGATGTTTTCGTAGCCCGTTTCGGCAAGCTCGAGCATTTCCGCGGTGAGCAGCCAGCCCTCGCCCATTTTGCTGCCGTAGCCGATCACGCCCTTGACCAGCTCCTTGGTGTGGGCATAGCGGTGGGGCGGCACAAAGTGGAACCGCTCCGCCGACTCCACCATCAGCGTCTCCAGGCTGGTGACATAGCTGAGCAGCTTTTTGCAAAACTCGTATTTCAGGCGGTTGCCGCCGAACATTTTGTAGTCCTCGATGCGGTTGTCCACCTTAAAGCTGGCAAAGCCCATCAAGCCCGGCAGACAAACCTCGCAGTCCTGCTCGGCGAGGAAATCCTCCAGCCCGTTGTTTGCCATTTTGGAATATTTAACGTATATTTCGCCGACCACGCCCACCTTGACCTTGGGCACGCGGTTGACCTCGATTTTGGAAAAGTCTTTGGTGAGCAGGTGCAGATTCGCGTCGATCTCCTCTAAGCTGTAGCCCTTGCCCTCGATCAGCAGATCGGCGATTTTGTCGCTCCACTGCTTCACCAGCGCCATCGTTTCGCCCTTGTTGACCTCATAGGGCTTGATTTGGTTGGACAGCAGCATCAGCTGGTCGCCGTACACCAAGCCGCCCACAAAACGGCGGATCATCGGGATCGTCAGGGAAAAGCCGCTGTTTTTTTCCACACCAAAGCTCAGCGAAATGACGGGCACAAAGCCGAAGCCCGCCTTTTTCAGCGCCTTGCGCAGCAGGTGGATATAGTTGGACGCACGGCAGCCGCCGCCCGTTTGCGTCAGCATCAGGGCGGTTTTATGCACATCGTATTTGCCGCTTTGCAGCGCGTGAATAAACTGTCCGATCACCAGCAGCGCGGGATAACAGGTGTCGTTGTGCACATATTTGAGTCCGGTTTGCGCGATTTCGGGGCCTGTGGTTTCGAGCAGCTCGCAGTTATAGCCGAAGCTGCGGAACACGTTGACGAGGATCCGAAAGTGGATCGGCGCCATATTGGGCATCAGTATCGTGTAGCCCTCGCGCTTCATCTGCTTGGTAAACAGCAAGCGCCCTGTTTTTTTGTCGTATTTTAATTCAGCCATAATCGTTTCCTTCTATCTGAGCGGAGCCGTCATAAACGGGTGATGCACGCAGTACGGTGTCAACTCTAAAACTATAAGTACCTTGTTTTACATTGCAGGGACGCGCATCGCTCGCCTGCTGCGCCGCGCTGTCCTGTCAAACCGATTTTATATAGGAAAACAGTGGTTTTCTATCTGCGGGCGAGCACTGCTCGCCCCTACTGCTTTGTTTCAGAGAAAACTTTACATTACATTTATGATGTAGGGGCGCACCCGCGTGTGCGCCCGGGACAGGAAACCGCTCGTTTTCACGGCGGGTACGGTTTGACAGGAAAACCCGGCTCGGGCGAACACACGGGTTCGCCCCTACATCGTTATCAAAAGGTAAGCGTTAGTTGAAACACGATAGTAGGGAATCACCTTGCGATTCCCCTTTCCACGTCGTTTACGACGTGGAATTGACAGCCGCAAGGGCTGTCACTACA
>CAMKOU010000052.1 GCA_946414505.1 uncultured Clostridia bacterium
TATAACAAAAACGGGGGCTTGGCTCTTACTCATAACTGAGTTTTGAGCCAGCCCCCTTTTAAAAACGCCTGTTTTCCTGTGCAGCGCCGCGGCTGCGCAGGATGTTTATACTATTTTATCCAACCCCGTTCACATGTGTTTCTATATGAATTAATTGAAAACAGTATCAGGAAATGACCCTGTCCGCGCCGTATCCGCAGCGGATCAGGTCGATTTTGCCGGTGTCGCGGTGGATGCAGACAAAGTCCATCGCCGTTTCGTCGCTCGTGCCCAACACGCGGACGGACGCGGCGGTGTCATGCGGCGTGTTGACGGCGGAGGTGATGCAGACGACCGGTGCGGGCAAATCGCCTTTAACAAACTGGTCGGCATGGCTGTGTCCGCAAAAAATGCCGAGCAGCGTGCCGTGACTGTTGCTGAAATCGCAGGTGATCTGCACATCTGCCCATGTTCCCTCTTGCAGATAAGCGCCTTTGACTAGGTGTTGGTAGCTGCCGGAATAGGTGGTTTTTTGACAATACGCGGTCAGTATTCCGCGCAGAACGCCGAAATCACGGTTGCTGTAGTTGGTGGCATAGTCTTTGCCGTCCGGAAGCGCGTCGCTCGGCGGCATATGCAGCCCGACGATCACCGCATAGTCCGCAGGTACGTTTAGCGCGGTCTGCGACAGCCAGTCCAGCTGCGCCTGTCCAAAGCCTGCGCCCTTCTGGGTGGAGTATTTTACGGTGCCGGAGGCGTTTTCCGCATAGGCGCCCCACTGCGAATTCAGGCAGATGAACCGCGTTTTTTGCGGCAGGTTATCCACATAAAAATAGCTGCCGTCGTCGCCGAACACACGACGGAAATCCTTTGCCTGCGGCGCGAACAGCTGCCGGTAGAGCTTTTCGGGGGACAAGCCCCTGACATAAGTATTGTAACTGCCGTCGTTGCCTGTCCACGCATCGTGGCTGCCCTTTACCGCCAAAATGTTCTCCGTGCCGATCGGCGACAGGTATTCCCACACCTTTGCGTAGGCGTTCGGTATTTGCGCGAGGGTGGTGGTGGTGTCTTCTGTCAGCATGTCGCCCGTCATCAAAAACAGCGGGATCCGGCACGCCTTCATGACGCTTGCCGCAACTGCGCCTAGGTTTTTTTCGTAAGGGGTGCCGCCTGCGGGCACATGCATGTCGCTGCACCAGCCAAAGCAGAGCAGTCGGCTGCCGCCCTCGTCCTGCAGCGCCCGGATTTTGCCGATGGTGTCCTCGATCTCTGCTTGCCAGTAGGACGGCACAACGGCAGCACCGGCGCTTTCCGCCAGCGCCTTGCGCGCTGCTTCCAACAGCTCGGGCACCGTTCCCTCGGATGTCTCACTGGGCTCCGCGTCGTCCAAAACAGACGGATTCACGCGAAGAAAAATCGGATAGGGGAGTGTCAGCGTCTGTTCCGTGACGAGATCGGTTATACTGACCTCCACATGCAAATCGTGTCGCGCACGGATGGGCAGCGTGTCCACCGGCACCAGTATGTTTCCGTCTTGGGTAACGGAACAGGTGATTTCACCCATGATCAGCTGTTTTGTGTTGCGGTCTACGATCGAAGCAAGCACCTCACAGCCGCTGTCTACCGTCATTTTTTCCCCGTTTTGATAAAGCGTCAGTTCAAGTACCCTGGCGCTGACATCATTGATATGCGTGACGGCGATCATATCAACGGGTGTTTTTCTGTTGATGTCATAGGACATCGAAATCGTTTGTATGTTCAAAAAAGCCTCCTTGAAATCATGCATTGGTTTACAAACCTGTGACGGGAGTTAAAAATACAAAACCCCCTATTTTTATTATAGAACAAATGTTCCATATTGTCAAGCGATTTCAAAGGGAATGTCAGCAGCTTTCAGCGGCGTCGCCGCAGAGGTTTCACCATGCAGTTTCCACTAACGGGCACAGCGGCAGTCCATCACTGCGCCGCCGTTTTGGGTGTAACGCTCAAAACGGCGGCGCGGTTTTTATTTTAACATCCGTCCGATTGGTTTATCCTGCAACATCATGCGTCGGCATAAAAGAGGCGGTTACAGCGTTTTTCAACGGCTTTTGCGGAAGCACTTTTTGTCAAACGAGGGGTTGAACGCGTACAGGTTGCGTTCGTCCAGCTTGTCGGTCAGCAGCCGCAGGTTTTCGCCGAAACGCTGATAGTGCACGATTTCGCGCTCGCGTAAAAAGCGGATAGCGTCTTTCACGTCATAATCGTCTGTCAGCCGCAGGATGTTGTCGTAGGTGGTGCGTGCCTTTTGCTCCGCTGCCAAATCCTCGTGCAGATCCGTCACGGCGTCGCCCTTGGATTGAATATATGCCGTAGTGAACGGCACGCCGGCAGCGGACTGAGGATAAACGCCGGTTGTGTGGTCAACAAAATAGGCGTCAAAGCCCTGCGCCTTGATTTGGTCAACGGTCAGATTCTTTGTCAGCTGATACAAAATGGTGCCAATCATTTCCATGTGGTTCAATTCTTCGGTGCCGATGTCGGTCAGCGTCGCTTTCAGTTCCGGCAGCGGCATGGTGAACCGCTGGTTTAAATAGCGCAGCGCCGCGCCCAATTCACCGTCGGGTCCTCCCTAAATCAAAATGTGATAATGCTATACTATATATAGTACAGGATCCGAATGCTTTCGTCGGAGCGGGTGAAGAGGATCGTATCGACGAAGGAACGGAGGACGGCGTTTTTTTCGGCTTCGGAAACACCGGGGCATTGTAATTGGGACAGGAGCGGCTTGCTTTTACCGTTCAGCTGTTGGATGGGCTTTGTCTTGGCGCTGACAGCCTTTGCTTTCAGCTCGGCAATGTTCTGCTCTGTGATGCGCTTGCTTTCCTTCAGCTCGTCGAGCGTGTACACGCCGTTTTCGTATGCCTCGCGGATACGCCTGTATTTTGCGCGCTCTTTTTCCGTCAGCGCGTCTGTTTCCGCCTCGGATAATGCAGGCGGCAGCGCCGTATGTTTCACGGAGAGCGTAAAGCCGGCGGTCTGAAAGGCAACTGCAAGGGCGGCAAGCACCAGCTGATTGAGTTTTCCGAGACGGATATAATGCGAGGTGTTGCACTTGCCGTGGGTGTATCGGATGCACTGCAAACCAACGCCTTTGGCGCACCTCGTCAGCGACGCCCCGCAGGCGGAGCATTTGACAAGGCCGTGCAGCATGTATTCTTCTTTGATGGTTTGGTGCATGTTGCGCGGGTGCGCTTTCTTTTGTGCGGCAAGCCGCTCCTGCACGCGGTCAAAGGTTTCCCGGTCGATGATCGCCGGATGCTTGCCGTCGGTGATTATAATGTCGGGATCGTCAAAATGGCGGCACGTGCGGCGTTTCGGGTTCCAGCGGATCTTGCCGGTGTACACGGGATTATACAGAATGTATTCGACAGTGCGGTTTTCCCACGCATTTCCTTTAGCGGTGGGGATCCGGCGTTCGTTCAGGCGGCGGGCTATCCGGACGATCGGCACGCCGCTGAGGTAATCGGCAAACATTTGCCGCACGATCGGCGCGGTTTGCGGATCGACGACATATTCCTTGTTGACGATATCATAACCAAAGGCAGGAATGGAAACGGCGCCGCCGCGTTCAACGCGTTCGGTCATGCCGCGCCTGACCTCTCCCGACAAACGAATGGAATAGTATTCGTCCGACCACTCGATAATGCGCTCGATCAGGGTGCCGAACGGTCCGTCGATCATTGGTTCGGATACGCTGCGTACCTCGATGCCGTTTTTGCGCAGCATGGATTTGTAAAAAATGCTTTCCTCCTGGTTGCGGGCAAAGCGCGAAAACTTCCACAGCAGCACTGCCGTAAAAGGGGAAGGCTTTTGCTTGGCAGCGGCGATCATTTCGTTGAATTGCGGACGTTTGTCAGCGCTTCTGCCGGAAATGCCGTCGTCGCGGAAAATGAATTCGTTCGGTATCATGTAGCCGTGCGTTTTGGCGTATTGGCGCACGACCTTGATTTGGCTGTCCGGCGACAGCTCGGTTTGATGGTCGGTTGACACGCGGATATATGCCGCCGCCACCTTTAAAGTATGGTTCATGGTATCACCCCGGTTATAAGATATTGCGAAAAGGTCGCAAAAATCCCTTCGCCGGCGCCCCGTTTTGCAAAAAAAGCAGTGATACCATGTAGTTGCCGTTACATCGTATCACTGCGCCCTGTGTGGTTATTTTAGTTGTTATTTTCCCTTTCGGCAATAATTTCGTCGATTTTCCGTAAAATCCGCTCCTGCTCGTCCGGTTCCATCAATTCAAACATCGCCATAAATTGGTCAACTTCACGGCGGCGCCTTTCGCGCTTTACGGGATCCTGTAGGTCCGGGTTCATGAATTTGGCTCCTTTCCTTACGATAGACAAGAATTTTTTCTTATGGTTATACTATTATTTTACTCAAAATACGTAACGTGTCAATATTGTTTTTTGAAAGTCATTCGACTTGGGAAGTGTGCACAAAACGGCACCTCATATTTTGGGTAACATTGGAAGCGGCACAACGGCGATGCTAACGGACCGACGATAAAAAGGAAAAGGAAGGGCGATTGGAGCATAACAGCGTTAAATAAACAGCTTTCCGCATAGGATAAAGCGAGGTGATACCATTGGCGAGGTCAGCAATAAAAGCAGAAGCGTTTATCAGGCTGGATAACGGAGAGGAATTGCCGTGGTACACGGTGTATGCCGACGGTACGGTGGTATGGCACTTGCCGGAGGAAGCTTCCGCGCGGTACCGGCAGCAAATGACAAAGCATATCGGTGAAGAAATGAGTTTATACTTAGCCCAACACCCCGAAGCAGGGTTGTGGGACACACCGTAACAAAGGAATGGCGCGCCGCGAACAGCTCGAACAGCGGCAAAGCTATTATGCCAATCAGGCAAAGAAAAGCCGCCGGATCGCGGAATACAGCCTTGACGCGGACAACAAAAGAACCTTTTCCCACCGCGCGGAGGTGTTTGCGCAAAAGGCGCAGAACGCGGAAAAAGCGCTTGCAAATTTTGGGGAAAGTGGTATAATAAAATTAAACAGAAAAGTAAATAGAAAAACTGCTAACATTGGTGCGTTTTCCAATCTTAAAATGCCGATGCAAAAGAGAACAGTATTGTCTATTTGCAAAAAATACGGAATTAATACAAAAGGAATAACCTTTAAAATTCAGCGTTCCGAGAGAATGCTGGGAACTGATTTTTTTGGTTCTACGGATTATGATAATATTGGTAGAATTGATTTGTTTCCTAATGCGTTTATTGATGAAGAACATCTTGTGAGAACTATTTTGCACGAAAAATGTCATTATAAACAATTAGTGAAATATGGCAAGAAGTTTACACAAGAAAACCTTGCTGAAATGGAACGACGCGCTTACAGATTTGAAGAAATATTCTATCGTTTATTGAAAAAGAAGGTGCAAACATGAAGTGGTTGAAAAATATTGAGCAAATCGCAACGGATAATACCGCTGGTGTTTGTCCCTACTGTCAATCGAATGATACAGAGTACAGTGCAAGGAAAGTGGAAAAAGAATTTGGTTATGCTGTTATCTGGTGTAATCATTGTAAACATGCCTTTAATCTTTCAAGATTGAGAATCAATAAGAATATGATTACAAACAAAGCAATTCCAAGCGAATTGATATTTTAACCGCTCCCAAGTGATTGAGGGCGGTTTTCTTATGCCCAAAATACAGTTTTGACACCGCCGTTGATGACGCTCACCTAACAGGCAAACCTCACAAAAGGCGGAACCGGATGCAACGTCACGTTGCCCTGAAGAGTTATCGCCTTTTGGCATATGCACCTCCGAGCTGGGACATGATGGCCTTGGCGAGCTTGGCGTTTGGAGTTTTGATGTTGACAGGGTATTGCAGCTTTTTTTCATATACAAACATCAGCAGTCCTCCTCGCTTTCCCACGGCCACGGACCTTTTATCCAGTCCCAGTTGTTGCCGTCCTCGGTGCGTTTGGTCAGCGCACCGTATTGCGCTTCATATTGTTTGACAAGCGGCGCCGCCTTTTGCAAAAACTGCTGCATTTGCTGCGTGGCGCCGCTGTCCTTTGGATGGGTGTCGAGATACAGCTGCAGGTCGTGCGCCGCAAACTGATAGGTGGAGATCTGCTTCATCAATGCCTCGCGCTTAGTCATTGCCGTCACCGCACCTGCTGCCGTAAAAAGGCTTGTTCAGCGCCGGATACATTGTGCCCAGCGTAAATCCCTGATCGGGTGTAAACAGCTTGGCTTTTTGTGCCTGAAACGGCACATATGCCATCGCGTAGCTCACGTCGTCCGGCAGTATGCCGATGCCGTACTGTTTTTCTACCATTTCCGAAAACTTCACTTTGATGCTCCTTTGGTGGGTTGATTGAGCGTGATACGCTCATTGCATACTATGACGCGCCGCTAAACTGTGTGACACGCAGCCGCGGCAAAAACCACCGCAGCGCTTCCTCGGCGCGCAGCCCGCGGTCACACAAACGGCACAGTCCGTTGACGCTGACGCCGGCAGCAGGTTTGACGTTCGATGCGCCCGCAAACGCATCCCACGGCGACGCAGCAGCGCACAAATACGGACGATCGCCGCCGGCGGTCACGCCGTTGGAGCAGGCATACAGCGGAACAGCGGCGGGCTTGTCTTGATAGACTAATATTTCGTTATTAGAATCAAAAATAGCCTGTATTCTCTGTTGCAATGCCGGCGCAACGGCAGTATTTTCGGCAGGCGTCATGGATTCACCTGCGATAAGATTCGTTTTCAGAATAATAGCTACCGCCCGCAGCGCTTCGTCGCTGCATTCTTGCGGACACAGCGCCGCCGCATACATTGCCGCCGCCGTGTTGTGAGAGGCTTCGCCGGCAGTGGCGTCACGGGGGCTTGTCCCGGTTTGGCGCACCGACAACAGCAGCGGAAGCGACGCCATTAACAGAAAAAAGACGCCGATCATCCCAAATTTATCCTTCATTTTTCACACTCCTGTAGGATTCTTCTTGACAACAGAACATAATTGTCTTAAAATAGTATATGTACGTAAACTGGGTATGATTACCCTGCAAGTAACATTATATAGAACGGAGATGGAGTATGAAGGTTAAATATTCCGTAATTCCCTTTGTTCCCGCGTTTTTGGCAATGCTGGCGTTAAAGCTCATGAGCGTTTTCGGCGTTGACGCAAGCGGCAGGTTCATGGGAATGAACAGTATGAACATCACCTATACGGTTATCGGCATTGCCGTCGGATTGTTTGTGGTCTGTGTCCTCATCAATTTGTTCGACCGTAAAACCGCACCCGCTTACCCCGTTAAGAAGAATCTCGCCGCGGGCTTGTTTGCTTTGCTTTCGGGCGTCGGCATTATTTCCTGCTCATTGCTTGTTGCTGTCAACGCGTGGGCGGACAAGGCAAACACCGAAAACATCCTGGTGACCATTATTTGCGCTGCGTTGGCGGTGCCTGCCGGCATTGCGATGATGGTGATGGCGTTTTCACATTTCAGAGGCAACAACACGGTTTCGTCCGTTTCGGCGCTGTTTGTGTTCCCGTCGCTGTGGGGCTGCGCGGAATTGGTCAATGAGTTTTTACAGGCGACCAAGGCGAGCATTTCCTCCAAGGATTTGACGGCTTTATTCTGTTATATTTTTATTGCGCTGTTTTTGTTTTCCGATTCCATGGTCATTTCGCGCATCAAGGGCAGAAACCCTGTCAAGGGTGTGTTTATTTACGGCCTGCCCATGACCGCGCTTTGTGTGACCTTCGGCGTGTACGAGCTGTGCAGGATGCAGCGCGAGGGCTTTAACAATGCAGCGATGCTCAATGCGTTCATGATGATCGCACTGGGCTTGTATGCCCTGTCGTTTATTCTGGAGCTGTTTTCCAACGTCTATACCAAGGACGATTTGGAGATCGTGGACAGTATGCCCGATGAAAAAGAGGACAGCTTCAAAAACAACGGCGCCAAACAAGCGTCCACGGACGGTGTGGCGGCACCCGTGAACGCCGCTGAAAAAAAAACGGAAGATGAGGGGAACTCCGCCGCCGGGCAGAACAATATGACAGTGGATGAGCTGGTGTTTTCCGAGCGCACTGCCGATTATGAACCGGATGAAAAAACGGTTCGTCAGTATTTTGACAGCGCCGACGGCGCAAAGGATTATATCATGGGAACGGACTACTCCCGTGAAGAAAACACGGATGCGCAGCCGGATAGCCCCGTGCCCGCAGAAACGCCCTTGTCCAAAAAAGAGCTGAAAAGGCAGGAAAAGGAAGCGCGAAAGGCAGCCAAAAAAGCGGAAGCCGCGCGTAAAGCCGCTGAAAAGCAGCAGCAAGAGGTGACGCAGGCGGCGGTTGCGCCGCAGCATCAGATCTTCCCGGAGGAGCCCTCCGTCGGTGAGATCCTGAACGCCAACATCAAGCAAAGCCGTTCCGCCGACAAAAGAAACAGCGTTGACATGGGCAAGCTGTCCGAGGAGCTGAGACGTGCCGCCGAAAACGGCAGAACGAACGCTTCCGAGCCAAACCAGTTCGGCGATACGGTGCAGGATCCCTCCAAGCGCGAAAAAGCGCACAATGCCGCGCGTATTGCGGCGGAGCTGGCGGAAGCAAAGCTGGCGGAAGAAAAACGCCTTGCCGAGGAAGCACGCCAAGCCGAAGAAGCGCGTCTCACCGAGGAGACCCGCAAGGCAAACGAAGCGCGTCTGACCGCCGAAAAAAGGATGGCGGAGGAAGCGGCGCTCGCTGCGGAAGAGGAGAGAAGGGCGGAGGAGATCCGCCGCGCTGCCGACGAGCTGAGAAAAGCGGAAGAGGCGAAACGCGCCGAGGAAGCGCGAAAGGCAGAGGAAGCCCGCCGCGCCGAGGAAGCACGCCTTGCCGAGGAAGCACGAAAGGCAGAGGAAGCCCGCCGTGCTGCCGAGGAAGCCAGAAAGGCGGAGGAAGCGCGCAGGGCAGAGGAGGCCAGAAAAGCCGAAGAAGCGAGAAGGGCAGAGGAAGCCCGCCGTGCTGCCGAGGAAGCCAGAAAAGCCGAGGAAGCGCGTCTTGCTGCCGCAAAAGCGAGAAAAGAAGCGGCGCAGGCACATCCCTCTACCGGCAACATCGGCACGCGCGAGGCGATTTACCGCGAAAAGCGCAGCGCACTGGACGATTTGCTGAAAAATCTTGGCGATAAAAAATAATATCCTTGACATTTTTTGTCGAGAATGGTATGATAATATCAATAAAAAAAGACGTTGACAGGGACATGATTCCCGGCTTTCCCGGATAACAGAGAGCGGCATCGCTGCTGAAATTGCCGCATCCGGCGCCGTGCATTACCACCCTTGAGTCCTGTGCAGGAAATGGCACGGCGTTATTCCGCGTTAAGGAAGCCAAAGGACGCGCAAGCGTTGAATTTGGGTGGAACCACGAGTCTATTCGTCCCAATACTCCTGCGGGGGTATTGGGACGTTTCTTTTAACACACAGCAAAAGGAGTATCGGCATGATCAACATTGAATTAAAGGGCGGCGTTGTCAGGGAATTTGACCCCGGCGTTACGCCTGCCGACATTGCAAAATCCATCGGCGCGGGACTGTACAAGGCGGTTTGCTGCGCCAAAATCAACGGAGAGGTCGTTGACCTGCGCACGCCCGTCACGGCGGACAGCAAGGTGGAATTGCTCACCTTTGACGATCCCGAGGGCAAGCACGCGTTTTGGCACACCGCGTCGCACATTTTGGCGCAGGCGGTCAAGAGATTATACCCCGATGCCAAATGCGCCATCGGTCCTGCCATCGAATCGGGCTTTTACTATGATTTCGATGTGGAAAAGCCCTTTTCCAATGAGGATTTGCAGAAAATCAAAGCGGAAATGAAAAAAATCGTGAAATCCGGCTTGGAAATTTCCCGCTTTGAGCTCGAGCCCGACAAGGCGGTAGCCCTCCTGACCGAAATGAACGAGCCTTACAAGGTGGAGCTCGCGCAGGAACACACCGACAAGGGCGAAAATATCAGCTTTTACAAGCAGGGCGAGTTTACCGACCTGTGCGCGGGACCGCACCTGATGTCTGTGGCGGCAGTAAAGGCGATCGAGCTGACCAACTGCACCGGCGCCTACTGGCGCGGCGACGCGACCAAGGCGCAGCTGTGCCGCGTATACGGCATCGCGTTCCCGAAGGCGTCCATGCTCGAAGAGCACCTCCAAATGCTGGAGGAGGCAAGAAAGCGCGACCACAACAAAATCGGCCGCGAGCTCGGCTTCTTCACCACGGTGGACTACATCGGTCAGGGTTTGCCGATTTTGCTGCCCAAGGGCGCGCGTGTCATCCAGCTGCTGCAGCGCTTTGTCGAGGACGAAGAGCAAAAGCGCGGATGGCTGCTGACCAAAACACCGTTTATGGCAAAAAGCGATCTGTATAAAATCAGCGGACACTGGGATCACTACAAGGACGGTATGTTCATTCTCGGCGACCCCGACAGCGAGGACGACGTGTACGCGCTGCGTCCCATGACCTGTCCGTTCCAGTATCAGGCATATCTCAACCAGCAGCGCTCCTACCGCGATTTGCCGCTGCGCTACAACGAAACCTCCACGCTGTTCCGCAACGAGGCGTCAGGCGAAATGCACGGCCTGATCCGCGTGCGCCAGTTTACGATCTCCGAGGGTCACCTGATGTGTACGCCCGAGCAGCTCGAGGAGGAGTTCAGGCAGTGCGTTGAGCTGGCGACCTTCATGCTGAAAACCGTCGGCTTGTACGAGGACGTCAGCTACCGCTTCTCCCAGTGGGATCCCAACGACCGCGCCAAGTATATCGGCACCGAGGAGGACTGGGACAAGGTGCAGGGCATGATGGGCAGGATCCTCGATCATCTCGAGATCCCCTATTCCGTCGGCATCGGCGAGGCGGCGTTCTACGGTCCCAAGCTCGACATCCAAATCAAGAACGTCTACGGCAAAGAGGATACCCTCATCACCATTCAGATCGACCCCATGATCGCCGAAAAGTTCGGTATGGAATACACCGACCGCGACGGCGTCAAAAAGAATCCCTACATCATCCACCGCACGTCCATCGGCTGCTACGAGCGCACGCTCGCGCTGCTGATCGAAAAATACGCGGGCGCATTTCCGCTGTGGCTGGCGCCCACACAGGTGAAGCTGCTGGCGGTCGCTGACCGGCATCTCGACTACGCCTATGCCATCAAAAAACAGCTCGACGCCGCAGGCTTGCGCGTCGAGGTGGACGACCGCAGCGAAAAGATCGGCTATAAGATCCGCCAGGCGCAGCTCGAAAAGGTGCCCTATATGATCATTGTCGGCGACAAGGATATTGAAGCGAATACCATTTCCGTCCGCCACAGAAAAGAGGGCGATCTCGGCGCCATGCAGGTGCAGGACTTCCTCGCGCTTGCCGAAGAAGAAATCGACACCAAGGCGATCAAATAAACCGCCTGATCCTGTTTTACGCTATGGCTTCTTATGACAGAAAAAGCTACCGCGAATCCAAGCGCCGCCGCAAGCAGGCGATGCGCCAAAGCGAAACGGGCGTGAT
>CAMKOU010000053.1 GCA_946414505.1 uncultured Clostridia bacterium
GGCTGCGCAATCCGCACACCTGAATTGTGCGGTATTGCCTAGACAAACACGGTTTTATCTGGTACAATAGAGATAGAACATCAACGGAGGGTTGAATATGAGCGTAATTGGTGAGCAGATCAAGAAATACCGTATACAGAATCAGTATACACAGGAAAAGCTCGGCATTTTGGTGGGCGTCACAACGCAGGCCGTTTCAAAATGGGAGCGCGGCGGCACCCCGGACGCCGAAGTGTTGCCCGGGCTTGCCGATGCGCTGGGCGTGAGCATTGACGCGCTTTTCGGCAGAGAAGACCAGAGCATTCAGCTGACGATCATTAAAAAGCTGAGTACCATGCCGCGTGATGAAGCGTTTAGCTGTGCGTTTCATTATTGCTGGTCTATCATTTTGGGACTGTCGGGCGACGAGAACCTTGCGGAAGACTTTGCCGAAACCTTTGTCGGTCAGTCCGAAAAAAAGGATCTCCGTCCGGATTACTGTTCCAAGGTGCTGTGGGACGAAGGATTAACACTGGCGCGGATCTCAGGCGATTTTCGCCACTTCTTTCTGATGACTCGTCCGCAAAACGACGGTATTCTTTCGCATTTTGAAAGCGAAGAAGCTATCCGGCAGGTTTTCGCGCTGTTAGCGGATAAAAAAATACTGAAATCCCTCTATTATCTTTATACCGTTTCCGACATACCGGTCACCGCGTCGCTCATCAGTCAGGGGACCGGACTGGACTTGCAGGATGTCGAGCGCTGTATGAAGACGCTCTGTGACAAAAATATCGTGTATCCCATGAAAATCGCCTCCGTTGAAGGAGAGATCAACTCCTATATCATCCGCTTCGAGGCAAACGTTTTGCCGTTGCTTTGCTATGCGGATAGCATCGCCAAGGATTCACCGTATCCGGTTTTCGGTTTGTGTGATAGAAAAAAGCCGATTTTTTAAACAATTGGTTTAATCATGCTCTTTATGATTGATAAAAATTATAAACAGTTGCTTGATATTTATCCGGCAACTGTTTTATTATATAGACAAGATAATCTATGTTGAGGAGTCGATACCATGAAAAAACTGTTAGCACTATCATTAGGCGCCGTTATGATGACCGCAATTGCGGGCTGCTCTGCCAAGCCGCCGGAAGCATCGGCAACACCGGACAGCGCCGCAACCCCCGCCCCGGTCAAGGCTGAAAAGCTGCATCCGCTGACCGTCCGGGCGCCGAAAGAAATCAGCGAGATCACTGCCACCTTTTTGAATACGGCAACCGGCAAAACCGCAGACGTCAAAATGGAAAAGAGCGGTGAAGACGACAGCAGCACGATTTTCCGCTGTGAGGCGGACGTCAACCGCTTCAATATGGTACACCTGACCTATGACAAGACCACGAGCATGGACGTCGCGTTTAACAGCATGGTAAGCGGCTGGAATCTAAAAAACAAGGAGCTTCTGCCCTATGTAGTCGGAACCAAGCCGCAATATGCACCTGCATACGATACCAAAGTATTTCAATTTGACGGCCGCGACAAAAACGTCTATATTTGGACGCCCGAGGGATATGATAAGAACGCTGATGAAAAATACGCCGTTATCTATATGTTCGACGGTCAAAGCGTTCTGACCACCGGCGTAGATAAAGGCATGGACAATGATGTCGTGTGTTGGAACGTCAGCGAAAGCGTTTCGGGAATGATGGCGGCAACGGACAATAAAGCCATTATTGTCGCCATTGATAACGGAAGCCCGTACAGAAGTGATGAACTGATCCCCGATTTGGGACACCTTGATTTGGAAAAAGGTCCGGAAAACATCAAGGAAGAGGATGTTTCTCTGAAACGCGGAAACGCCTTTGCCGATTTTATCTGCGATACCATCATGCCCTACATCAACGAAACCTACACCGTTTACACCGACGCACAGCACACCTTTCTTGCGGGCAGCTCGCTGGGCGGACTGGAAACCTTCTACACGGTTTTGGCACATCCCGATAAGTTCAGCTGCGGCGGCGTGATGTCCCCTACGCTGGGCATGTATACCGACAAGGAGTGGACGTCTTTCCTCAGCGACAAGCTGCAACAGGACAACGCCCCGTTCCTGTATTTTTACGCCGGAGGCTACATGACGGATAACGGCGATGTGACGGTGTCCATGTACAACCGTCTGCTGGAAAGCGGCTATCCGAAGGATAAGCTCATTTTCAACAAATATGAAACCGGCGAACACTCTATGGAGTATTGGAGAAATATCTATCCGGAGTTTTTGGAGGCGGCGTTTACGCAAACGGTTGCCGCGCTGGACTTTGGCGTGCCGATGGAATATGCGGACAAAACCGATCCTTACGCCGCATACCTGGAAGAAATGGAGCTTGACGCGGCGGATGTCAAGCCGGGATATGTGTATTATGACAACAGCGAAACAAAATGGGACAAGGTTTACGCCTACTGGTGGAACGGGATCGCCATCAACAGCATGACAAAGGAACCCTATTATTTCGCCGAATGGCCGGGCTTCCAAATGGAACAGATAGAAGGAACCGATATTTACCGGATCACGGCACCTTTTGCCGTACAGGGAATCATTTTTGATTCGGGCGTCACCGACAAAGAGGTGGCGGCAGGCAAGGACGCCTACCAAACGACCGACCTGCCGTACAGCGATACCCTGATCGGGAAGGTATACAAAATAGATATGTCGGTCGCACCAAAGACAGACCCCGGCGCCATGAAATCCAAGCGCCGTTATTCAGCCGGCAATTGGTCGGAGTATACCGACGCAAAGTGACGCAAACGCACGCATCCACATCATTCTGCACGTTTGGATTTTCCGCAACACGGCATTGTTGATGCCAAGACGATTTTTGAAAAAAACAAACGGTGCTGCCTCTCACGGATGACATTCTGTGAGAGGCAGCACCTGTTTTTATAGGGTATGCTGGTATCGAAAAACAGAGGTATTTATTTTTGGCGTCTGATCCCCTGCAAATAGCTTTTGGCTTATTTGCGGGGGATTTTTTGTCATCCGAATCCTTCTATCATGATAAAAATCAGCAAGACCGTTTTCGCGGCGCTCCGTTTCCGCCTGACTCTGAAGTAACGGACAGGATGGCAAGACGCTGCAACCGAACCTTGACAGGGAATGAACCAGAATGATATAATCAAAAAAAAGGAGGGTTATCTATGCAACCAAAAAAGATCATCAGCGGCATTCTTTCTGCCACCGTTATGGTAGCGTCTTTTGTTTTCGCCGTTCCGTCCGCTTCGGCAACGGAAGATTTGACGTTTTCACAGGAGTATAAACATTCTCCGTATTACGACAAGCTGACCGCTGCACTGGCGGACAGCAAGGACAAGACGGCGATGCAAAAAACACTTGCCGTCGCTTTGTCGCAGGAGGGCTACAAAAACTACGCCACGCAGGGCATCGACATTGAAAAGGCAAAGGCTGACGGGCTGCTGTGGACAGGTGCCGCGCTGCGCATGAACGACGATATGACCGGCAATACGGAATACACCCGATGGGCGCAGCGTTATGTGATGGACAGAGCCGAGGATACACAATACCTTGACTGCGACTGGTGCGCGATTTTCGTCAGCTGGTGCTTGTATCAGGCGGGCTATTCGGATGATGAACGCCTGAAACGGTATTATTATTCGTATTACGCCGAGCCGAGAATCGAATACGATGCAGATTCATGGATCATGGCGTTTAATTTCAGGCAAAAGGGCGTTTACTATACGCCGAAGGCACACCACAAGCTGGATAAATACGACTGGAACACGTATTACAATGTTGATGTAGACGCGTTTGATATCCCCTATCAGCCCGGCGGCCTGCTTTTCTTCTCTTGGGATGGAACAGGCGAATGGTTTGATCATGTTGCCATCGTCGTGGACTATGATGCAGCGACCCACATGTTGACCTACACCAACGGCAACTCCGACGGTCAGGTAATCACCCGCCGGATGGACTTGGATGCGGAGGAGGCGTTCCTCGGACAAAGATTTGTCAAAAACAGCGAACGCGTGATGGCATATGTCGCCTATGATGAGATCCTTCCCCTCGAAGAAAAAGAGCTGACGACCGACACGCCCGCCATTGAGTGGAACCGCGACGGTTGGTCGGGCATAAAGATACAAACAAATTCCGACTCCGTGATCGCTTCCGTTTCCGTAGACGGCAATTATCTGGGCAATACCGTCGTCAGCAATATGGTTCTGCACGAGGGCTTGCTTGCCATCGGTAAATCCGAGCTTGTCGGCTTTGAGAACGGCGAACACGCGTTAACGCTGACGTTTGACGACGGCACGGTGCAGGTGAAGCTCAAGATCGTGGAAACCTACATTTACGGCGACGCGGACGGAGACGGCACGGTGACAATTGCAGACGTCACACGAATACAGAGAGTCGGCGTCGAGCTGGATCAGCTTTCGCCGGTACGCGAAAGAACTGCCGACGTCAACGGCGACGGCAGAGTGTCCGTCCTCGATGCCACCTGTGTGCAAAAGTATTTGGCGAACTACACCAACGGATGCGGATTAACCGGCGACAGCTTTGTCGCATAATCGTATTCTTTGATAAAACAAAAAAAGCAGGGAGTATCGGTTGATACTCCCTAACTTTTTATCGATCACAGAACTGTTTTCTGTCCCTGTTTTTGTTTGTCACGTATTAGAATGTCCAAGTGTAGTCATTCACACTGGTAAGGTATACATTGTTGTATACGCCTTCGCCGGAGTTGTTGGTGATAAATACTTCCGCGGATCCGAGCACTTCGTTTCCTTTATAGGCTTTACATGCGATGGTGGAACCAAGCGGCAGGTTGACGGACAAGCTCTCGAGAGGTGTGTTGACGACATTTTGAATGCCGGTCTTTTTGTTGTAATCCTGACCCGAGAAGTGGAATCTGTACGCCATAAAGAAGTTGTTCACATCTGTTTCAAGGTGTGCATCCTTCGCATCACAGTTAACGATGATTTTCTTTGCTTCGTTGTCAATGATGTCGATACCCTTAACGGTGTATCTTTCGGGATTCTCTCTGGCCGCCTTTGCAAGCTCGTTGAATTCTTTCTCATGTACAGCAACCATTCTGTAAACGACTGTGCCGCGAATGCCGTTGCCGTTGTCATCAAACTTTCCGTTTTCCCAGTTGACAGCACACATCTGGAAAAGATATTCCTTACCGACGACAACTTCTTTCATCTCGCCGCCGTAGTATACGCTGCCATCCTCGAACGCAACCGCCATCTTTAACGGTGTGTCGATTCTGATGCTGACCTTTTCGCCATCTTCGTCAGTGGGGATCACTTCCGGTACAGGCGTGCTGGGCACTTCAGGCGTTGTAACGACCAGTGCAGGGACAAAGCTGTTGTTGTAACCTACATGGAGCTCAAAGCCATTCAAGCCGGTGAGTCCGTTCAAAATGGATGTTCCGCATACGTTTGCGTTGTTGCCCTTCAAATTCGTGTAGGGAGCCAACAGGATGCCGTAAATTTCGGTGGAGGTCATTTCCATCTCGCCCGCATTTACAACGTTGAAGATAATATTGCGGTTGAAGCTTCTCAGATAATCCGGCTCCATATTTCCGTTAATTCTGACAGCGCCGAGTTTAAGCGCAAGGGTGTCGGAAGCGGTAAGATTGACAACAACTGTCTGACCGTCGGCAATCGAGAAATCGAAAATATAAGAATCCAAAACCGCGTCATTCACGTTGTACACCAATGTAGTGGCGTTGGAATCACCGACAAACGTATAGGTGCCGTTTGCGACTTCGCATACTCCGTTCACCGGAAGAGCCTCGACAGCCGCTTTTGCTGCTACAGCAGTGGCCTTGGCGTCAGCAAAATATCCCGACGTATTCGCAACGGTATACTTGCCGTTTGTTGTTTCGGCAGGCGTTACATTGGACAGCCGATAGGTATTTCCCTCTGCATTGCCAACCACTGTCTGTCCCCAGACATTGCCGTAGCCGTTGATATTCACGTTACCGTTAACGAGGAACGCAACATCGTCGGTGGAGGCAGGATTTGCACCGTAAGCACCGCCGTTAATGGACAAACCTCTTTCGGAAGCATAGTTGCCGCCGACGGCAAGTGTGCCTTCAAGGTCAATGATATTGTTTGCGTTTTCAAATACAACACCGGTCCAATTCAGCAAATCACCAAAAACATTTCCGGGAGCTGCTCCGTTAAATACCACCGTATCGCCATCGTTTACATGACCGGTATATGCAGAAACAGGTACGCAAAATGTTGTGACCGTTAGAATCGAGCCAAGCATCAAAGATACTATCTTTTTCATGATCATACTCCTCCTATCCATAAAAAACAAAAGCACCTACCATGTGTCCGAAAAATAAAGACACATGAATAGATGCAACCAGACGACCATAGTGTTAAACACCTTAGGCTCTTCGCTTTGCGTCACTGCTTTTCAACAGTTTTGCTTTTTTATCCACCTATATTATATACTATGCACCCTCATTTGTCAAGGCTTTTTTTAAAAAAATTCAATTTTTTTTACGATTATTTTGCAAAAGGCAAGAGCCTAAAAGACATGACGGCAGCTTTGCTTTTGACGGTCAACTAACCGACCATTTTGCCGTGTTCGGCAAGTCCTTTTTCCGCGCCGCCGCGCACCAAGAGCGATTTAGCCGCCCTTGACACACTCGTTCACCCAGCGGATGAAATTCTCCGTACTCATTCCCTCGCGCTCGGCTCTGTCGTGTCCCTTTTCCCACACGGTTTCAAAATCAACGCTTACCACACCGTCGCAATGCTGCAGCGCCAGCGCCAAATTGACCTCCGTCGTCAGCGACGTTGTAGGCTGCCTGATTCCCGAACGGATGCGCCAATACCCGGCGACCTGCGACGAACCGTAGCCCTCGCTGCTTTGCAGCAGATAGTAAAGCGGCGTATACATATTCACACGCTGTTTGACGGTGGTGCCGAAGGAATCTGTCAATTCCATGTCTGCGGCGTACTCGGCGGCATATTCGCTGTTCAGCTCCGTCAAAACGTCCGATAAAATCCTGTCAAAATGAGCGCCTCTGCCGTTGGATCTGCCGAACAGGGTATTGCCGCAGCCCGGCCAGTCAAACGCGACCGGCAGCTCGGACGCATTTTTGCAGGCTTTTACAAAGTCCTCCACACTTGTAATAACGGCCGTGTTGGTGTTTTTGTCATAGGTGATCCACTTTTTCCCGGCGTTCAAACCGTTGATATAATCCTGCGCCGACCCGTCTGTGAACCGGGTATCGGCAAGGTAGTTATTGAGAGATCTTTCGATCGTGCGCTTTATATAATCATAATAGGAACCTGCCTGATAAATGCCGCTTTGGGATTTCTCCAGCGTAAGCGCACTGCCGTTTTCGTCCGTGAAGCCGGCTCCGTTCACATATTCCGCATAGGCGTATGCCAGTTTGTCGGAGATTTCGTTCCACTCCTTGCTGCGTCCCTGACGGGTGCAGCCCATCATCCATTCGTACTCCGCATTGGCGGTGTCCAAATCGGTAACGGGGCACCAAGCCATCGTACCGGCAATCGCGTCCGAAACACCCTGCACCGCACCGATGGCGTCAAGATAGGGCGTATACAGCGGACTGTTGCCGGACGCACCGAGCACAGACGCTAACGCGCCGCCCGCGCTCATGCCAAACGCAAAGATTTTTTCCGCGTCGCCGGGAAGCACGTCGTCGCTGTAGCGGGCATACCGGACAGCCGCCTTTAAATCGA
Organism: uncultured Clostridia bacterium; assembly: GCA_946414505.1. Taxonomy (GTDB): domain Bacteria; phylum Bacillota; class Clostridia; order Oscillospirales; family Acutalibacteraceae; genus Ruminococcoides. The sequence continues at coordinate 7,717 of CAMKOU010000053.1, forward strand.
CGGCGCCCAAGGGCGCGCCCTCGTCTATGCCCCGGCAGCCTGCATAGAGATACACAAAGCCCTGCGCGGTGTATTCCGACAGCATTTCCGTGAAGCTCTTATCGCCGTTCAGACGCTCCTCCGTCAGCGCTTCGGCGGCGGAATATCCCTCGGTAAAAACAGGCATCACAATGGGCGCGTCCGCAGCGGTATACCCGTTGATCGCTCCCTTTTCGTTCAATTCACAGGTGTAGGTGCCGTCACCGTTTGCCTTGGCACGCAGATAGGCGGCAGGCACAAACACGGAAAGCTGTTCATAGCCGGTGTCGGCAGGCTTTTCGCAGTAATCGATCCCGATCTGGTAATACAAATCATATTCCGCATTATACTGCCAACGCGCCATATCCGGCTTAGCAAGATTCGTGACGACCGCCGTTGTCACGGCAGCGGTTTCGGCGGTTGTTTCCGTTGCAGGCTTAGATGCTTGCTGTCCGCATCCTGCCGACAAAACGATCAGACTGAATGCCATAAAACCGGCAGCTGTTTTTAAATGCATGATACTCTCTCCTTCGATCAAATGGGTCTATCCGCGGCGAGAAAAGCGTTGCTTCCCTCTCTCCCCTTATTCTGCAAATAAGACACGGAGCAACGCCTGCGGGATCTCCTGTACATACGACATGCCGTGACCGGTGTTTGACACTGCAAACAGATACAAATCCTTTTCGGTATTGATATAATCCACCGCACCGAAGGAAGGCGGGATCTGTCCGACATGGCCTACGCCTCCTTGCGGCATATGCCACAACCCATACCCATATTCCTCATTGCTGTTCGGGTTGATGCTCTCTGTCATTTGACGGAACCCGTCCGCCGACAGTATTTTTCCGCCGCTCAGTCCGCGCATCCACTTATCCATGTCCTCTGCGTTTGATACCACATCGCCTGCTCCCTTGGTCACGCCGGGAAAATAGAAGTATTCCTTCTTTAATGCCGCCACAGACAACGCGGACGCCCACGCGGTATCCTCGGATATTTCGTCTACAAATCCGGTGTGCGTCATTTCCAGCGGATCAAAAAACTGCTCCCGGAGGAATTTGTGATAGGCTATACCGCTGGCCTGCTCCACTATTTTGGCAAGCAGGAAATAATTGGAGTTGGAATACTCATAGTCTTCACCCGGCTCAAACCCAAGATCCTGCCCCATTATCTTGTTCGTAATGGTCAGCACATTCTCATTTTCATCGTCTCCCACATCGGACGGCTCTATCAGCTCCAAATAATTCTTGATTCCCGAGCTCATATTAAGAAGGTTTTTAATCGTCAGTTTTTTGCCGTATGTATAATTCGGGAAATACCTTTCCAGCGTATCGTCCACACTGAGTTTGTTTTGTTCGCAAAGGAACAGAATACAAGCGGCGCAGAATTGCTTTGATACAGAACCGATCGGCATGGACGCCTCCATTGTCAAGGGCTTTTTGTTATCGTCGTCGCCGTTAACATACTGATATATCACATTACCGCCTTGTGAGATCTGCACGATACCCTTGTATTTTTCATCCGACAAGGTTTTGTCAAGCTTTTCTTTCACGTCAGCGGAAACCGTCTCCGTAACGCTTTGCGTAGGCTGTGTTTGTTGTGTTTGTTGTGTTTGTTGTGTTTCCTTTGGTTGTTGGGCGCACCCTGCCGCAGTCATGATCAATAAAGTGCAAAGACCCGCGCAAATTGATTTTACAAAGCTGTTCTTCATTTTTCTGCTCCTCCGCTAAATTGTATCCTCTGTTTCGTTTTCGACCGGGAAACGATGGATCAAAAATAAATATATAAATGTCTTTCAAGATCATAATAAAACAGCTGCCTGAAAATATCAAGCAACTGTTTAATGAAATAATCAATTATTCGGATTTATACTAAACTATTCGTTTAAAAAGAAGCTTTTTGATTGAACCATCTTAACCCGGGCGGTCTTTTGCAGATGTCTATGTATGGATTGATTCGGGAGCTTTGCCTGTAAGCGGCGTAAAGCCAAGCTCCTCCTGCATCAGCATCATCAGCGGGATACCGGGCAGCAGCGGGAAAATGGAGCCGTTGAGAAATATGGTCAGCGCCAGCAAAGAAAGGTTGACATCATTATATACCAGCTTAACGGAAGGCGCGATGATCACCACTTCCATTGCTGCCGAAACGACAATGACCGCCAGCTGTTTTAAAATCTCGATTCCCGTCCGCAAAGAGAACGTTGCTTTTGAAAGCTTTACCCAAAACCAATAGAACACAAACGGTCCCAAAAAGTTAGCCGCAAACCCTGCGATGGAACTCCACCGCAGGCTGTCGCTCATGATGTCGCCAAACAGGTTGCCCACCGCAAAGGCGATACAGCCCGGGATGCCAAAAAACACGCCGTAAACCGGCTTGAGGAGCATAACGGGACGAATGTCGGTAAAGCCGGGTATGATGCTCATTACCTTAAAAGGGATCGCAATAATCAAATACACCAAAACCAAAACACCTGTCAGCAGACAAAACTGAACCGGCTTTGGGAGCCTATTGTTTTTCAGCGACATTTTTCAGCCTCCTCTTTCCTTTGAATTCAATGATTTCCACCATGCTTCCCGCAACGATCAACGCCGCGCCGATAATATGAAACGGAGTGGGGATGGCGCGCTCGATCAGCGTTTCCGGCAGCACAGCGCCCCAAATTAAAGAAAACACGATTTCAAGCGTATAAATGATGGTGGATTCCGTCGCAGTGGCGCGTTTTTGCGCAAAAATATTCAGCGTCTGCGCAAAAACGATGATAAAATACGCGTAGATAAACAAGCTTGCGATGATAGTACCCGACCATTGTATGGCGCCGAAGGTCGCCGGCTGGAGCACCATCCATATGACAAAGCTGATTGCCGCGACAAATACGGACACAAATACAGAAAGGGAAACCGGGTCGTGTTCACGGGCATAATCATTTAATCTCACAATATATACGGCACGAAGAATACAGCCGCAAAGCATCAAAAGCAAACCGACGGGATGTACGTGGAGCATGTTTCCGCCCAGGGCGACAACAATTCCGACAGATACCAGCGCGACCGACAGCCAAGTTTTTTTGTCGACGTTTTTTTTCATTGAGATCAGCACGACCGGCAAAATAACCACTGTCATCGAAAAGGTAAACGCGCCGGTGGACACGTCAAAATAGTTTAATCCGTACTGAAACAGCGCATTATAGCCGCAGTTGAGCGCACCCAGCAGCAAACACCGCAAAAGCAGCCTTTTGCCGGAACGGCTCCACTCCTGCTTGATGCGCCTGAAAAAACAGGCGGCAAGAATCACGGCAGCAATCGCGTTGCAGATAAAGGTGGTGGCAAACGGCAACACATCGTTTGGAATACAAGAAAAAATAATGACCTCTGTTGACCAGCAGAGCGTCACGCAGACAAGGCAAATATTTGCCTGCAACCTGTTCATGGCAACTCCCCCTTTTTTATAGATTATAACAAAGATTTCCTTATCTGTCTATATTAGATTATCTTTTTTAATACCTGTAAAAAGACCATCTCGCGTCGGTGTGGACATTGGAGGGGCTGTTATTTTTATTGAATTCTTTCCGTGATCTCCTTTGAAGCATTCATTCACAAATGGCTATAGCTTTCTAACTGTGTAGATTGATTTCACTAGGTTTTGTGTTTCCGACAAAAAGCAAAACTCCCAAAAGCCGCATAAACAGTGACTTTTGGGAGTGTTTAGGGT
>CAMKOU010000054.1 GCA_946414505.1 uncultured Clostridia bacterium
CAGACTAAATTCCACTCCAACTTCCACTGTGGAATTTACTTTGAGAATTTACTGTGTTTTAAAAACGACCAAAATATTGTTGCATTATTCCCGATTATTTGATATAATAAATGAATACGAATCACAGCGGAGGATTTTATGGAATTTACGCAATACACATGCCCTGTTTGTAACCGGCAGTTTGAAAACGGCGACGACGTAGTTGTCTGCCCCGATTGCGGCGCACCGCATCACCGCAGCTGTTATGAACAAACAAACCGTTGTTTTTATTACGACAGACACGCGCAGGGATTTGATTTTGGACACTCGGACAGCGACAACGAAAACGGCGCGGAGGACAACCTCCATGTGATACATTGTCCGAAGTGCGGCAAAGAGAATGAAAAAACTGCCTTTTTCTGCGGCGGCTGCGGCTTTCCGCTTCACGATGAGGACAGGCAGCCACAGGAAAACGCCGCCGGGCAAAGCAACCGTCAGCAAAACCCGCAGGGAATGCCCTTTGGGTTCGGCACATCCGGCGCGGCTGCGTTTGATCCTCTCGCGGGCATGAACAGCGAGGAGGACATCGCCGATAACGTCAAGGTGGGCGAGATGGCGAAGTTCATCGGCAAAAGCACACCGTATTACCTGATGGTTTTCCACCGCATCAAGCAGTTCGGCTCCGGCAGGTTCAGCTTTTCGGCGTTTTTGTTTTCGGGCGCGTTTTTTGTTTACCGCAAAATGTATGTGCTCGGCATTATCCTCTCCCTGCTGATGATCGGCGTCACCGTCGGCTCCACGGCGCTGATGATGTCCAACCCGTGGATGCTCACCACGGAATACGCCGATATGCTCGCTAACTTCAACAACGGCGAGTTCGGCGCGGGCGAGTTAGGTGTGTTGGCGGCGAGCGCGGGCTTCAATGTCCTGCGCTTCGGCATCATGCTGTTCAGCGGCTTTTCCGCAAACCGCTTTTATTACCGCCACTGCGTGAAGCGCATTCATCAAATCAAAGCCGCGCACCGGGACGGCGACCTCAATAAAACACTGGAAACGCAGGGAGGCGTCAACCTGCCCATGGCGATCAGCCTGTTTGCGTCTTTTGCCGTCATTCATGAACTTTGCAATATCTATTTGATCACGCAATTTTAAACAACATCATACGGAGGACAACATGAACATCACCAAAGCGGTTATCCCCGCAGCGGGCTTTGGCACACGCGTTTTGCCCGCCACCAAAAGCTTTCCCAAGGAAATGTTTCCCATTGTGGACAAGCCCACCATTCAGTATATTGTCGAAGAGGCGGTCAGCGCCGGCATCACCGATATATTGATCATCACCAACCGCGGCAAGGGATTGATCGAGGATCACTTTGACCGCTCGCCCGAGCTGGAGCATCTTCTTGAAAAAAGCGGCAAAACCGCGTTTTTGGAGCTGGTGCAGGGCATCGGCGATTTGGCGAACATCCACTTTATCCGCCAAAAGGAAATGAAGGGCTTGGGACACGCCATCTTAAAGGCAAAGTCCTTTGTCGGCAACGAACCGTTTGCCGTGCTGTTCGGCGACGGCGTCATCATCAGCAAAACACAGCCTGCCATCGGTCAACTGATCGACCAATACGGCGCCTTCGGCGATGGCGTTGTGGGCGTCAAAAAAGTGCCTGCAAGCGAGATCCACAAATACGGCTCGCTCAAGGTGGAAAATCTGCACGACAATGTGTTTGCCTGCACTGACATGCGCGAAAAGCCCCAAACGCCCGAGGAAGTGCTGTCACTGTATTCCATCCTCGACCGCTGTGTGCTGCCTCCCTCCATCTTTGAAATTTTGGAGCGCACAAAGCCCGGCGTAGGCGGCGAGATCCAGCTGACCGACGCCATGCGTGAAATCGCCGTCACCAAGGGCATGACCGCAGTGGAATTTGAGGGCAAGCGCTATGATATGGGCAACAAATTCGGCATTTTGCAGGCGCAAATCGAGGTGGGCTTAGCGCACCCCGAAACCAAAGACCAGCTGAAAGCCTACATCAAGGAACTGGCAAATACGATATAACCGACGAAGGGTCAAGCCGCACGGCTTGACCCCTTTTTTAGTGTGATAATCGCAGTTCAAATACATCGCCGTCTTGCAGCATCTCGCCGCTGTCGCTGTCCGTCAAACGGAGTACCCGGCGCGCTGTAACTGCCGACAGATCCGCATCTCTCTCAGCAAGCACCACATCGGCACGGCGCAGTGCAGCGGGCAACTGCGCTGTATCCGCTTTTTTCGGAACAAACAACACCGAAACGCTGCCGGCGCGCACATAACGAAACACCTTTTTGTCCGTGCACAGCACGTCCAGGGTAACCTCACTGTTTAGCGCGAGCGGAAACCGCGTGTTGTCGCCGAACCAAACGGCGGTATCCTCCTTGATGCGTTCGTCCTTGTGCAGGCTGTCGTACACCAGCAGATTGGCGATCCGTTTTTCCTCCAGAAGCCACGGCAAAAAGGCTGCGTTTTGCCGAAAAGAACCGGTCACCAGTACATTGTCAAGCAGCTCTGTCCGCTCCAAGGCGCCTGTGACGGTGCTTTTGCCTTTTCCGGTGCCGCCGCAGCTCAGCAGTGAAACATTGCTGCCCTTGCGCACCATGGCGGTGTAACCGCTGCCGATGCGCCATACGGTCAGGTGCGCCGCATTGTCCGCCGTTAATGCCGTGACGGCGCCGCCGATGGTCAGCATCAGCACCGACGCCACCGTTGCCGCCGCCACATAACGTCTGCCGCGCCGGAACAAATAGCCGCACAACACCAACAGCCCCGTGCCTGCCAGCCACACATAACAGTATATTTGATCGGCAGGCACGCTTGTAAACGGCAGTGCCGCGCTCCATTGCTCCACCGCCACCAGCCATCCGGCAAACACATGGATCAGCCAAGCCAGCGGCACAGACAGAAACGGCAACAGAACCAGCACAAACGACAGCAGCAGCACCGCACAAGACAGCGGATAGGCGGCGACCGAAATCAAAACGGTCAGCGGTGAGATCCTCTCAAACAGCAGCACGCTCAGCGGCATCACCCACAGCGTGGCTGTCAGCGAGGTGCTGAGAAACGCAACGCATATCCGCCCCGCGTGCTTCAAAAGCGCCTCTGCCCTGTCGCGGCGCGTCGGTTTCTTGATAAACTTTTGCGTGAGGTGCAGCTTTTCGATGCAAAACGCGCCGATCGGATTTGCCCACAGCAAGATGCCGAAGGTGGCGGCAAAGGATAACACCATTCCGTTATCCCCCACCGCATAGGGATCGAACAGCGTCAGCAGCAGCGCGGCAACGCCCAAGGAGGTAAAGCCGTCGCTGTCCCGAAAAATGATTTTGCCGATATACGTGATCAGCAGCATACAGCCCGCCCGTTTCACAGAAGCATTAAAGCCCGTCACCGCCATAAAAAGGAAGGTCAGCAAGGCGATGCCGATAAAAGGCAGCCACACGTGAAACCGCTCAAACCGTCTGAACAGCCGGCGAAGCAGCAGTGTGACGACCGCCAAGTGCATTCCCGACACAACGATCAAATAGGAAGTGCCCGTTTGGACAAACGCACGGTACATATCATCGGGCAGCGCCGCCTTGTTGCCCAGCAGCACCGCGCTTGCCACACCTGCGGCGTCCGGCGACAGCAAACGGTTCAGCGTGTGCTGCCAATGCTGCCGCAGCGCGACCGCCCACGCATAGGGTGTGAAATGCTTGTCGCCGGTCAGTACCAGATCCGCGCCGTCCTCCTCATAGGCATACAAATACACACCCTTGCTGCGCGAATAATCATAGGTCGTCGGCTCCGGCGTCAGTGTCACGGCAAGTTTGTCAAACGGCTCGATATCATAGCCGCTGCGGGTGGTGTAGCTTACGGCAAAGTCCGCGGGCTGTCCGTCGGCGGTGTCGCAGTGCAGCGTGTACGTGACAAAGGCGTCCTTGATTTGGATCGCGTCTCCGGCATAGCCCGTCACCCGCACCGTTTTGCCGGCATAGGCGTCCATGACGGGCTGCACCCGCACCTGCTGAAATAAAAGCAGCGCCGAAAGCGCGCACAAAACACTGACGCTTCCGATCAACACCGTCAAATGCACGCGCCGTTTATGTGACACGATGCGAAACACCACCGCGCCTGCTGCCGCCAATAGTGCGCCGCCTGCCAGCACCGCGGTGATGGTAACAGACGGACAGCGAAACGCCACCGATAACGCGGCAAAATACAGTAATCCGGCGACGGCGAGCGGTCGTTTCATCCTCTATCCCCTCTGTGATAATCGTATAAAACGCAGCGGATGGCCTATCGGCACACCGCTGCGTTGGATTGCGTTTATTCGTTGTCTATCGGCTGTCTGCTTTTCGCTAACTGCTGCACGCCAAAGCCCAAGCCAAGCGAGAGGATGGGAATGACGGGAATACAGTAGCGGATATTTTCGGTGCAAACATGCGGAAACTGGAAGCAGAACAGATAATAGGAAATCAAAACCGTCACAAAAATAACGACAAAAAACAGGCGCGTCATCACATCCGTTTCCGTGTTTTTTTGCAGCAGAAACCAGAGCAGACCGATGAAGCCGAGCACCGCTAACAGCGCCGCCAGCAGCACAAAGGCAACCGCCATTTCGTTGAACTGCCACGGTTGGTTATACTCGTCAAACAGCGAGGTTTTCAGCAAGCCTATCATCGGGTTATACTCGTTGTAGGGCGCGCCATACATGGTGAATGCCTCAAAAGGATAGCGAAACTGATGAAAGCTGAAATCAAACAGCCGCTGCGCCGCAGGAATATGCGCCACTGACATCACATCCATTTTGGTGTCGGGCACATAAGTGAGGGGGATGTTAAAGGTCATCAAATTGCGGATACCCCACCACAGGCCGAGCGGCGCGCAAATACCGCCGAACGCCGCAAACTGACCGATGAACGGCAGCGGCTTTTTAATGTTTTTAACAAACACCCATACAAACACCATCGCAATGGCAGGCGCGACCATCCACGCCGACAGCTTGCTCATCATGCCGCAGCCAACGCAAAGGGCAATCGGCAAAATGCGTGAAAACGACGGCTTTTGCGCCCATTTCAGCGTCCACAGCATACTCAGCAGCATCAAAAACGTTGCGAGCATGTCGTTGTTGTAGGCGCCGCCCCAAATGATGAAGGTCGGATAAAAGCAAACGCCGATCATCGCGGCGATCAGCCCCGCGCCTTCCAGCCTGACCAGCTTAAACAGGCGGTAACACACCACCATGCTCAGCGCGGAATACACCATCGGTAAGATCTGAATGGCTTCCTGCGCCCATTCGAGCGGCATATCCAGCCAAACAAACACGTGCATCAACAACGCCATCAGCATATGATGCAGCGGCGGATGATAAAACTGCCAGCGCGTTGTCACATCAAACACCGGCAAGGTCAACCCGTTTTCATACCAATAATTGATATACGCCAAATGACCGGCGCCGCCGGTAAAGGTGCCGATGTCGTGCTGCATTTCGGTACTGCTGAATTTAAGGCAGTAGCAGTAGCGCGCCACCACGCCCAGCACCATCATCAGCAGCACGACTCTGTCCGCTGTCAGCTTTTTTTGACGGTACAGCACCACGCCCAGCAGCGTCAAGCCGATGGCAACCGGCACAAACAGCACCGTGGCATGGCGGTGGTTGACGCCCGTCATCAGTGAAAAGCCGCCGATCAGCACCACAAAAGACACGATCAACCCTATATTTGTTTTGGCGTTGCCCCCGATATTGCCAAACGCGACCAGCGCCAGCGAGCCGATCAGCCAAATCAGCGCTTCAATGACAACGCTGACGGCGGTAATGTGGTTTGTCTGCGCAAAGCCAAGCGGCAGCAGCAGCAGGCACGCTAAGGTGATAAAGAGAAACGGATGTCGCAGCACTGTGTCAAAAAACACATCGGCGGCGTGCTTTTTCTCTTTTACATTATTCTTCATGATTTGCTTTCCTCGTGATATTCTTTTTCGGTGTTCACATTCCAGATATTGTCCTTGCGCGTGTCGCCCGAAAGGATGTTTTTGACCGCCTCAAAGGAGGTACACATGCTGTGGTCGATATTGTTGTAACGGTGCTGACCGTTACGTCCCACGCAAAACAAGTTGGGAATGGAATCCAAATAGCCGCGCAGCTCGTCCATCTGTGCATAGGTGTCGAAATAGGCGGGATACGCCTTTTTCACACGCTCCACATGAAAATCAAGCACGTCGTTTTCGCTGTCGATCAAGCCCATTTTCACCATTTCGGAAATACCCAGCCTGCCGAACGCCTCGTCGGTCATCGACCACATCGCGTCACCCTCGTTGCAAAAGTATTCCAAGCCCATCCAAACGGTGTTTTCCACGTTTTTCACCATGTAAGGCGACCAGTTGTTGTAAATTTGAAACCGTCCCATTTTAACGCTTTTGTCGTGCACGTACACCCAGTTGTCGGGGACGATGTTACCCATGGTTTTGATTTTTGTTTCGTTTTTCAGGTTCAGGCGCGGGATCAGTACGCCCACGGTCATATAGTCGCGGTACGGCAGACCCGACGCGATTTGGCGGTACGCCTCGGGTACATCATTTAAGCCCTCCACCAAATCCTTGACAGGCATGGAGGAAATCACGTAGTCGCCCTTCAAGGTGATACGCTTGCCGTTTTGCTCGTACACCAAGCCCGTCAGCCTGCCGTCCTTTTGCTCCAGATTGACCACCTTCGCATTTTTGAGAATGGTGCCGCCCATTTTTTCAAAGTCGGCTGCGGTGATATCCCACAGCTGACCGGGTCCGAGCTTAGGGTAGGCAAATTCCTCGATCAGCGAGGTTTCCACCTTGCGGTTCTTTTTGCGGAACAGCTTGCCGAACATGTCGGCGAGCACTGCCTTGATCGACAAACCCTTAACGCGCTGGGCGCCCCATTCGGGCGAGATCTCCGACGGATGTCTGCCCCACAGATTCTCGGTATAGTTTTCAAAAAACATGGAGTACAGCTTTTTGCCGAAGCGGTTGATATAAAAATCCTCCAGCGATTTTTCCTCCCGCTTGTGAAACACCGATTTTAAATAGCTGCAGCCGACAACAAAGGTTGTACCGAAGCCCATGTTTTTGATGGTGGAAAACTTTAGGGAGATCGGATAGTCAAAAAATTTGGAGTTGAAGAAAATACGCGACAAACGGTTGCGGCGCAGCATCACCCTGTCTGTTTTTTCGGGGTCGGGACCGCCGCTGACAACGGTGGAGGTTCTGCCGAGCGCCACATCATCAAAGGGCATGGCGCCCTGTGTGGGCAGCATTTTTTCCCACCAGTCATTGACCGCGGGCACTTTGGAGAAAAAGCGGTGACCGCCCATATCCATGCGGTTGCCCTTATAGTTGACCGTGCGCGAAATGCCGCCGAAGCGGTCGCTCTCCTCCAGCACGACCACTTCAAAATCCTTACTTTTTGCCATCAGCTCGTAGGCAGCGGTCAAGCCCGCAGGACCTGCGCCGATGATTAAAACCTTTTGCATGTAAATGACACCTTTATCTTTATTTTTTCTTTCGGTAAAGCGCCACGCGACGCGCCGCATAATTCCAAATCAGAACAATAACAGTTGAAACGACCCACACCAGCATGTAATGCCAACCGATTTGGACGTGGAACAACCACAGCAGCAGCTCCTTGATGCCCAAGCCAACGACGCCGATCACGGCATAGGTAATAAACTCGCCGGCAGCGTTGGTGTGCGCGCTTTTTTCCTGAAAAACAAACAGCTTGGAGAGGATAAAATTGACAATCAAGCCGACGATAAAGGCGATTGCCTGCGAGGCAAATACCCAAAAGCCCTGCGCCTCGCGAAAAAGAAAATGCTGCACCAGCCACAGCGTGCCGCCCTCGGCAACGGTGGCGATTCCGCCGACAAAGCAATAACGGAAAAACTGGATAAACACGTTATCTGTTTTTTGATAAAACAGCCCCTTAAAATCGAGCTTGCCTATCAGCGCCAACAACTCTTTCATATTTCCTCCCAAAATCGTTATAATCTTATTTATTATAGCATAAAAAGCGCAGAAATACAATGGTTTATCAAAAGAAAAACGACGCTTCTGCCAAAACAGGCAAAAGCGCCGGAAACGATGGATGCGATCTTTCAGTCGGAATATTGGTTGAAGCGTGACAAAAACGCCTGCGTTCTGGGGCTTTTGGGATTTTCGATCACTTGCTGCGGTGTGCCCTCCTCCTCGATGACGCCGTCCGCCATGAAAATCACCTTGTCGGCAACATCGTGCGCAAAGCTGATTTCGTGGGTGACGACGACCATAGTGCTGTCAGAGCTTTTCAAACCCTTGATGACGTTGAGCACCTCGCCCGTCAGCTCGGGATCGAGTGCCGAGGTCGGCTCGTCAAAGCACAGCACATCGGGATGCAGCGCCAGCGCACGGGCGATCGCCACGCGCTGCTGCTGTCCGCCGCTGAGATTGCAGGGATATTCATCGCTTTTTTCGGTCAGACCGACCTTTTTCAGCAGCTGTGCGGCTTCCGCTTCAATGGCTGCCACCGCGTTTTTGTAGGAGGTCGCGCCAAAATACGCGCCGTTTTCCTTCAGCTTTTCCTTTGCCAGCAGCTTGGGCGCCAGCACAAGGTTGTCAAACACCGTGTACTGCGGAAACAGGTTGAACTGCTGGAACACCATGCCGAAATGCAGGCGGTTTTTGCGGATCTCCTTCTCCTTGATCTTGGAGGGATCGTCGGCGTCAAACAGTACCTCGCCGCCGACAGAGATCACGCCATGCTGCGGCGTTTCCAAAAAATTGATGCAGCGCAACAGTGTGGTTTTGCCGGAGCCGGACGATCCGATGATCGCCAGCACCTCGCCTTTTTCGAGCGAAAAGCCGATATTTTTTAACACCTCGGTTTTGCCGAAGCTTTTTTGAATGTTTTGTACTTCTAAAAATGCCATCGTGATGCCCCTCCTTACCCCTTATAATAATCGAGCCTGCGCTCGATGAAACGGAAAAGAAGCGTCAGCACGCCGCAGAAGATCAGGAAAAACGCGCCGGTGTAGAAAAGCGGCCAAATCAAACCCTGTTTCGTAAACTGCTCGGCATTTTTCAAAATCTCGCCCACCGCGATCACGCGCGCCAGCGAGGTGTCCTTGACCAGCGTGATGATCTCGTTGCTCATGGGCGCGACGATACGCTTGACGACCTGCAGCAGGACGACCTTGAAGAAAATCTGGCTTTTCTTCATGCCCAGCACATAGCCCGCCTCGTATTGTCCCTTGGGGATCGATTCGATACCGCCGCGGTAGATTTCGGAAAAATAGGCGGCGTAGTTGATGACAAAGGCGATGATCGCCGCCGACAGACGGTCGCTGAATTTAAAGGAGCCGTCGGTGAGCAGCGGCGGGATATAATACACCACAAACAGCTGCAGCATTAGGGGCGTGCCGCGAATGATCCACACCACAGTGCGGCAAAATGCTTTGATCGGCAAAATCTTGGACATCGAGCCCATAGAGATCAGCAGCCCGAGGGGCAGCGCCACCAGAAGAGTGACTCCAAAGAGAATGCAATTCTCTTTGAAGCCCTCCAGCAGTTGAAACGTTATATTCCAAAACTGTTCCATGAATTATTTTACAAGCAACAAATCAGTGAGGCTGTATTTTTCTGCAATTTCAGCCAGCTTGCCGTCTGCAGCCACCTTTTGGATCGCCGCGTTCAGCTTTTCCAAAGTGACAGCGCTGTCTTTTCTGAGCGCAATACCATACTGCTCGGGAGCAAAGGCCTTTTCCTCCACCATGGTCAGGTCGGCATAGTCGCTGCCCTCTCTGAGGGTACCGATGGACATAACATAGTCGATGACAGCAACATCGGCAGTGCCTGCCTTGACTTCGAGCAGTGCCGTTGCCTGCGACTGTACGGACTCATAGTTAGCGCCCTTAAAGAACTCGTCGGTTTTGGCAACGTCTTCACCTGCGGATCCCGCCTCGGCAACAACCGAAGCACCGTCCAAGCTCTGGGCAAATTTTGCCGCATTTTCCGCTTTGCAAACGATTACCTGCTTGTTTTCCATGTAAGGAATGGAGATATCCATGTTCTTCTGTCTTTCCTCATTGATGGTCAAGCCGTTCCAGATGCAGTCGATCGTCTTGGATTTCAGTTCCATTTCCTTGGAATCCCAGTCGATTTCCTGAAACTCTGCCTTTAAGCCCAACTCAGCACAGACCGCCTCGGCAAACTCGGTTTCAAAACCGGTCAGGGTGCCGTCCTCCAGCTTGAAGTTCATCGGCTCAAAGTAAGTAATACCGATAATCATGTTGCCCTTGTTCTGCAAATAGGTCCAATCCTCGCCGGCAGAATCAGCAGTCGCGGAATCGGATGTTGCAGAATCAGCGGTTGCAGCGGATTCGGTTTTGGACTCCGTCTTGGACGCGGTGGCACTCGAGCCGGAGCCGCCGCAGCCTGCCAGCGCTGTGGCTGTCATCAGACCTGCCATCATCAATGCCATAATCTTTTTCATGTTTCTTCCTCCATTAGTGAATCATATTACATTTGTTGTCCGGTGCCGCTTGCACACGAACAAAGCTATTATACATCATTAATTTACTAAAGTAAAGTGATTTTTAAAAAAAACAATTTTTTACCCTTTTGACGAATACTTTTCATGTAAAAATGACAGGACGCGCCTATCCGCCATCAACCGATAAAACCAGCGGGTGCCGCACTGCCTTCTCTTTTCACGAAAGACGATAGCGAGATCGAGTAGGAGGGGGATTTGAATAATCCCCCGACCTCTCACACCACCGT
>CAMKOU010000055.1 GCA_946414505.1 uncultured Clostridia bacterium
TGACGGAATAATATTCAAGCAAGCCGTGCGCTTTGAATTGTGCGGTGTTGCCTTAGATGTTATGTTTCAATTCTATGTAACCGGGCAGCAGCAGCACCGCCGCCAGCGCCGGAAGGCAGTTGACCAGCAGCAAGCCGAAAAAGCTGACGCCCCTGACCGCGTTTAGCATCACGATATTTAATATGAGATACACCAGCGCCGTTTCAGCTGCCAGGATCCACAGGCTTTTGCGCGAAACCGTCATCTTTTTTTGACAGTGATAGCACGGCGCCTGCCGTTTCCATGTCAGCCGTTTGACGTCTGCATAGCGGTAAACGGTTTGACAGTGCGGACACACCGATTGCTTTGGAAACCATTTCATGCGTTAAAACCTTCTGTCGGAGGTGTAGCGGCTGCCGTTTTTGACCGGCTTGTCTTTTTGGATACGCTTTCCTTTTTTCGCATCCCTGACCGCCTTTGCCTCGCGCTTTGCTTCTTTTGCTTCCTGCCTGGCAGCCCTTGCCGCCGCCTTTTCCTGCTCCGCCGCTTGTCTTGCCGCCGCTTTTTCCTTCTCTGCCGCCTGCCTTGCCGCTGCCTTTTCCTGCTCTGCCGCCTGCTTCGCCGCTGCCTTTGCCTGTTCCGCCGCCTGCTTTGCCGCACGCTGCTGCTGCGCCTCGGGGCTGTCGTCGATATAGTGGCGGTGACGCTCCGACTTGTTCTTTTCACTGCGCAGCTTTTTCAGCGAATAATTGGTGGTGGTGCCGGACGTTCCGTCGGAAGCCTCGGACGGTACCGCGACAGGCTCGGAATGCGAAATCAGCTCCTTGGAATTCTGTTCCTTGTTAGGCGATTTGCGCGAGGATTTGATTTCCTGAAACAGATCCGAATTGATCTTAAACTGACCGTTGCTGTCCTGCGCAGCGGCGTCGTCCTCAAAATCCAGCGCCGTCAAATTGTCGGAATACTCGATGCCCGCTTTTTTCGCCTCCATGGACTTGCGGTATTTTTTCAGCGGTTCCAGCTGTACAAACTGCGGTGAAAACGCCATGAAAATGATCAGCGGCGCGGCAACCAGCAAAATTCCCAGCGGATTGCTGAGCAGTTGGAAGAAAAACCAAAAGCCCATGACCGCCAGCGAAATGACCGCCGCGATAATAAAGATGGGAATAATCAGCTTGGAAATGACGACCTTGCTCTCTTTGCCGCATTTTCCGCACACATATTCCGCCTTTCTTCTGCAGGAATACGCGGAAAAATAGGACATTCCTTTGCCGCAGTACGGGCATCTTCTTTTTTTACGATTCATAAAAACCTCCGACGGTAATTAGTTGAAAATTGATTTCATTTATATTTGTTTTCCATTCTGTAAAGCAGCGTTTTTGTTGAAAGCTGCGAAATATATACCTTCGTTTTGCCGCCCTTGCGGCACACCACAAAGGAACGCGGCAGCTCGAAGGACACGTTGACGACCTCGCCGTTTTTTTGCGCCGCCGCCAAAAAGTCGCGCGTTTTTTTGGAAACCGTGCAGGCGTCGATGTCAAACAGCGCCACGATGCAGTCGGTGGTGATGACCGTGTCCTGCCCCAAATGTAGATACATAGTGCCTATTCTCCGTGAATATTGCCTTTTTCCACCAAAAACACCTTGCCCTCGCGCAGCTGTTCTTTGTTGGACTGTTCGCAGCAGGTGATGAACACCTGGTTGTCCTTTAGCTCGTTGAGCAAAAAATCCTGTCTGCCGCTGTCCAGCTCGGACAGCACATCGTCGAGCAAAATGACGGGCTGTTCGCCCATGCGCTCGTTCAGCACCGCCGCCTCGGCAAGCTTGAGCGACAGCACTGCGCTGCGCTGCTGTCCCTGCGAGCCAAAGGACTTGGCGTTTTTGCCGTTGATGCGGATCTCTATATCGTCACGGTGCGGCCCCGCGAGGGTCACACCCAGGTGAATGTCGTTTTTTCGGTTTTGTGCGCATTTGGCGGCGAGCTTGTCGCGGATGACCTCCAGACTGTCCTCCGGCAGACCGTCCGCCGTTGTGATATAGCGGATGTCCAGCGTTTCCCTGCCGCCCGAAATGCCGCTGTGATAGACAGCCGCCTTTTGCGCGAGCAGCTGCATATAGTCGAGCCGCTTGCGCATCAGCAGCGCCCCGTAGCGGACGAGCTGCTCGTCCCAAATGTCTAGGGTATCCTCCAAATGCGGCCGGCGCAATATATCCTTGAGCAGCGCGTTGCGCTGGCTGAGCATCCGGTTGTACTTGGATAAAATAACGGCGTTTTGCAGCTTTTCGCGGCAAATGGCGCTGTCGATAAACCGCCGCCGCTCGCCGGGACCGCGCTTGATCAAATTGAGATGCTCGGGAGAAAACACCACCGCGCAAAATTTTTCGATCAGCGCCGACGCCGACGCCTTTTCCACACCGTTGATCTCGGTCTTTTTTTTGTTGCCCTTAAACGTCAGCCGTGCGGTCTGCGCGCGGTTTTGCCCGAAAAAGTGCAGCTCCAGCCGCGCAAAATCCTTGTCCCAGCGGATCACCTCGCTGTCGCGGGAGGTGCGAAACGAATGACCGCCGCAAAACAGCCACAGCGCCTCTATTAAATTGGTTTTTCCCTGCGCGTTGTCACCGTAAATGATGTTGACGCCCTCACAGGGGAGAATGTCGCCGTCCTGCAAATTGCGGAAATTTTTTAATCCGATTTTTTGAACCTTCAATGCTTATTCTACTTCAATCGTCACATCGTCAAACTGCGCCGTGTCGCCGTGCCGCAGCTTTTTGCCGCGCATGGTGCACACCTCGCCGTTCACCTTCACTTCACCGTTTTGAATGACCACCTTTGCCATGCCGCCCGTGGCGCACGCGCCGCAGAGCTTGAGCAGATCCTGCAAACGGATGAAGTCGCTGTCAATTTGTATGGTTTCAACCCTCATTTGCCAACCTCACAGGCACCACTATGCTCAAAAAGCTGTCGCCCTTGACCGGCCGGATGACGATCGGCGATACGGGACCGTTGAGCGTGATGCGCACCTCGTCGGTGTCGGTGTTTTTCAGCGCCTCGAGCATATAGCGGTTGTTAAAGCCGATCTCCACGCTGTCGCCCGCGATCGGTACGGTGATGATATCGTTGGCTCTGCCCACCGCCGACGCACAGGACAAACGAATTTCGTTTTCGGTGAATTTGCAGCGGACGGGGCTTTGAATGCGGTCGCTGTTCAGCAGCGACATGCGCTCCACCGACTCGATCATCATGCGGGTGCCGATGACCAGCTCGGTTTTGCTGCCTGCCGGGATCGTGGACTGATAATCGAGGAAGGTGCCCTCGATCAAACGGGAGATCACGCGGTAGTGGTTGATCTTAAACGTGATATGCCGCTGTCCCACGATGATATCCGTATTTTCGTTGTCGTCTGTCAGCAGCTTTAAGACCTCCATCTGCGTTTTACCCGGCACCACAAAGGAGGTATTGCTGTCGCTTTCCACCGCTTCGCTGCGGATCGCCATGCGAAAGCCGTCGATCGCGATGATGCGCAGCACGCTGTCGCGGATCTCAAACAGCGAGCCGGTGTAGATTGGCTTGGAGTAGTTGTCGCTGACCGCATATACGGTTTGACGGATCATGTCGCGCAGCACCTTGGCGTTGAGGGTGATGCCGTCGGTTTGCTGGAACGACGGCAGGTCGGGATATTCTACCGAGGACATGCCCACGATTTGGTAATCCACCTTGCCGCAGGTGATGTAGGTCACCATGCGGTCGTCGGTTTCTATTTGGACGATCTCCTCGGGCAAACGGCGCACGATGTCCAAAAACAGACGCGCGCTGAGGACGATCTCACCCTCCTGACGGATCGAGGCTTCTATGTCGGTGGTGATGCCGATCTCCAAATTATAGCCGGATATATTGATCTTTTCGCCGTAGGCCTTGATCAAAACACCTTCCAGGGCGGGAATAGACGCCTTTGCCGAAACCGCGCGTGATACATTGGAGACGGCGGCGACCAGATCCGTTCGCAAACACGAAACTTTCACGGAATAAACGCTCCTATCTTTTACTTATTTAATATTTATTAGTGATAGTAGGGGGTGTGGAAACAGAGTAAACCCCCGTTTTTTGGCTTGTGTATCGGCTGTTTTCTTCAACAGCCGCACAAGGAAATTTTTAGAAACAATGTGGACGCTTTTTTTAACAATTTTCCTCAATTTCACAGTGGAATTAACAATGTTTCTTATTTCGTCCATAATCTTCCATATTTTGAAAATCGGTTCTATGTGGAAGGATGTGACAAGTGAGGAAGGATACAACGCGTTTTATCGGGTGCTGAACACAAAAAATAAAAATGTGGATGCAAGATCTTACTGTTTTTGAAACAGAAACAAATCATAAGAAAAGGTTGATCAGAGAATGGAAAGATCACCGAACAGGCTAACTTATGACGCGGCGTCAGGAAACGTGTATCTTATTATCAGGCTGTCCATAGCCGCCGAAAGTGCCCGCCGGCACTACCGGTCGCGGATGTTTTTGATGGTGTCGTCCACGAGCTCTTTGATCTTGCGGTCGTTGTCGATTTGCTTTTGCACCTTTTGCAGCGAGTAGATGATCGTCGAGTAGTGTCTGCCGCCGAATTCCTCGCCGATGTTGACCATCGACAGCGACGTGATCTCGCGCGTGATGTAAATGGCGATGTGACGGGCGTTGCTGATGTTGGCGCTCTTGTTTTTCTGTGAGCGTATCTCGTCCGCCGACACGCCGAAGGTGCGCGCCACCTCGTCGATCACGCGCTCCACCGTCACCTCGGGCGGCACGTCGTTGTTGAGAATGTCGGCAATGACCTCCTGCGCGGAGGAGATGGTGATTTTTTCGTGGTTGAGCAGGTATTTTGCCTTGAGCTTTTTTACCGTGCCCTCCAGCTGGCGAATGTTGGACTTGAGCTTGGAGGCGATGAACTCGCACACCTCGTTGGACAGCTCCACATCGAGCAGCTCCGCCTTGCGCTTGATGATGGCAATGCGTGTTTCGATGTCGGGCGGCTGGATGTCGGCGATCAGATCCTGTTCAAAACGCGTGCGCAAACGGTCGGCAAGCGTTTTGATCTCCTTGGGCGGACGGTCGGAGGTCAGCACGATTTGCTTGTGCGCGTCATACAGCGCGTTAAAGGTGTGGAAAAATTCCTCCTGCATGGCTTCCTTGCCGCCCAAAAACTGCACGTCGTCCACCAGCAGCACATCCACCTGGCGGTATTTTTGGCGAAATTCGATCATCGTTTTCATCTTCAGCGACTCGACCATTTCGTTGATGAAGTCGTCAATCTTGATGTAGCAGATGGTTTTGTCGGGGTAGTTTTTCTCGATCTCGTTTTTGATGGCGAACAGCAGGTGCGTTTTGCCGAGACCTGAGTTGCCGTATAAAAACAGCGGATTGTAGGCGTTGGACGGGTTGGTGGCGACCGCCATGCACGCCGCGTGCGCAAAGTTGTTGGACGAGCCGACGATAAAGGTGTCAAAGGTGTATTCGTAGTTGTTGCCGGTTTCCTCCTGCTGCTGCGGCGGGGCAGGCATGGTTTGCTCCACCTCGTCGGGGGTTTTGAGGGCGATTTGAAATTTGTTGTCAAAAATCGCTTCAAATGCTTCGTTCAGCAGCGGAATATAACAGCGCGTGATGGTTTGACGGTGAAAGTCGTTGGGCACGATCAAATAGGCGGTATTCGCGTCAAAATCCAGCTCCAGCGGTTTGATGCGGACGATCCATGTGTTGTATGCGACGTCGGTGATTTTCGTTTTACAGTAGGAGCAAACCAGCTCCCATGCGTCGCCGAAAGAATTCATATGTGTACTCCCTCTCATACGGTATTCCGATGCGGAAATCTCCTTTGTTTTACGGCGGGTATCGTTTGCGGAGAATTTGGCGTTTTCCGATAGACAGTGCGTTTTCGGCGCCGAATGTCAGTTATCGTATGATCAGATCGCAAATGAACCCACATTAACATCATATTCTATATCATTATATCAAA
Source organism: uncultured Clostridia bacterium (assembly GCA_946414505.1). Taxonomy (GTDB): domain Bacteria; phylum Bacillota; class Clostridia; order Oscillospirales; family Acutalibacteraceae; genus Ruminococcoides. Next base: position 5,979 of record CAMKOU010000055.1, read on the forward strand.
TTTGCCTGTAAAAATCAAGCGACAAGGGGCAATTAACCGCATTTGGGCGGTAATTTTTTTACCGCGTAATGTGACAAAAAACTCTTTACTCCGGGCCGGATTTTTGGTACAATGGAACCAAAGCAGCATAGCATACTTTTTAGAGAAAGGAATGTGAAAATATGAATTTAAAAAGAAAAGTGGTGTTGGTCGGCACCGGTATGGTGGGCATGAGCTTTGCCTATGCCGCGCTGAACCAGAGTTTGTGCGACGAGCTGGTGCTGATCGACCTCAACGAAGTGCGCGCCAGAGGAGAGGCGATGGATTTGAATCACGGATTGGCGTTTTCCAATTCCAGTATGCAGATCTATTTCGGTGACTACAATGACTGCTCCGACGCGGACATCGTGGTGATTTGCGCGGGCGTCAACCAAAAAGAGGGCGAAACCCGTCTGCAGCTGCTGCAGCGCAACTATAAGGTGTTTGCGTCCATTGTGCCGCGCGTGGTTTCGTCGGGCTTTGAGGGCATTTTCCTGGTTGCCACCAACCCCGTGGACATTATGACGCGCATTACCTATGAGCTGAGCGGCTTTAACGCGGCAAAGGTCATCGGCTCGGGCACCACGCTGGACACCGCCCGTCTGCGCTATTTGCTGGGCAGATATTTTGAGGTGGATCCGCGCCACATGCACGCATATGTCATCGGCGAGCACGGCGACAGCGAATTTGTGCCGTGGAGTCAGGCGATCATGGGCGTGGCGCCGGTGTATGATGTGATCGCCGACAATCAAAACCGCTATAAATTTGAGGATCTCGATAAGATCGAGTATGAGGTGCGCACGGCAGCGTATGAGATCATCAAGGCGAAGGGCAGTACCTATTACGGCATCGGCATGGCGATCTGCCGCATTGTGCGCGCGATTTTCCACAACGAGAACAGCGTGTTCACCACCTCTGTCCGGCTGCGCGGCGAATACGGTCTGCGCAAGGAGGTATTTATCGGTCATCCCTGCATCATCAACAGTGGCGGCGCCAATCGCGTGCTGGAGCTCAAGCTGACCACGCAGGAGATGGATAAATTCAAAAAATCGTATGAGATTATGGACGAAAACTTTCAGTCCATCGGTTGCTGCTGATAAAAAGAAAAACAGCGCGGATGCTGCCAAACGGCTTGCATCCGCGCTGTGTGCATTGACTGGTTTATACGAAGTCGATCTCACCCTCGTATTTGCTTTTGAAAATATTGAACAGCTTTTCAAGCAGCTCTTCGTCGTCGATGCTGGCATATTCCTCGGTTTCATCGTCGATGGTGTTAATTTTCAGGATCACTACCTCATCGGCGTCCTCGTCATTTTCAATCAGCACAATGTATTCCTCGCCCTCGTATTCCACAACGTCGAGAAATTCAAATTCGACCTCGTTGCCCTCCTCATCCTCTAAGGTAATCAGAGTGCCTTCGTTGTCCATTTCTTCCATGAATTCTTCGTTGGCCATACCGGTCTCCTTTCCGAAAGAACATGCTTTCTTATTTTTGTTATTACAGTATATCACAAACCGCTTAATTGTCAAGTGTTTTTGGTCGTGGTTATTAGATTTTTACTTTAAATTCCTGTTTGCACTTGGGACAGCGCACGGTGTGGCCGCCCTTGCTGCGCTTGACGCGCAACTGCGCCTTGCACGCAGGACATTTGCAGTATTTGTATTCCTTGCGCTCACGAAATTTTTTGATTTGCAGCTTGAACCACATTTTGATCGGCCGCGAAAAGTTGTTGTAGCGGCGGTTTTCCAGCGCACGCATGTTGATGTTGCGCGACATGGCGCGGAAGATCGCCCACGCGATGCACGCCACCTGCAGCAGCCATAAAATCAGGCTGGGCACGAACGCCCAAATCAAAATGTTCAGCAGCCAAAAGAATACCGCTGCGCCTATCAGAAAGATGTTGAAGGAATCCATTCCGTATCTGCCTGTCATAAACTGACGGACGCGTTCCATAAAACTCATAGTGTACCCCTCCCGGTATGTTGTATGTTGGTGAAAGCGCTATAAGACGTAGTCCGCGCAAAAGTACAAAAACTGCATGTCGGCGACGATCGCCGCGTGATCCGATTTGACAACGACGATCTTGCCGAGCTCGTTGCTCAGCCGTGCCGCGCGGTCGGCGGCGTCAAAATCGGGGTCTCCTGCGCCGAAACGCGCCGTAAATGCCTCGGCGGTCATGACAACGGCGTTGTATCCCTCAAAAAACGGCAGCTGTTCCCAGTCCATCAAATAATACTCGGTGCGCAGCAGCGCGATGCCGATATCCGCGTTTTTTAAGCCGCCGATAAAATAGGGTGCGTCGCCGAGAAACATGCCGGTTTTGTAGGCGCCGACGGACACCGTTAAATCGGAATTGACGGCGATTTGCGCCTCGCCCGTGTCGCCGTTGACGCCGCTGTTGATGTCGGCGCTGATGATGTAGGCAGGACAGGCGTTGATGCGTTCGATGGCAGCCTGCATGTCGCCGCGCACCTCGCCCGAAAAGCCGGTGCCCAGCAGACAATCCACCACGATATCAAAGCCGGTGAACGGCGCCGGCTGGTATAAATCGCCCTCCTCGGCGCCCTTGTCCATGGCGGTTTGGTAGTAGAACAAGCCGTCCTTGGAAAACTTGGTCGTAGCGCGGAAGATGGTGGGCGTGATGCCGTTGTCCAGCAAGATACACGCCAGCGCGTAGCCGTCGCCGCCGTTATTGCCGGCGCCGCAGACGACGGCGACCTTGCCGGCGAAGCGCACGGCGTTGTAAATGCCCAGCGCCGCGCGGTACATCAGCTCCGCAGAGGTGACGCCCGAGGCGATGGTGTGCGCGTCGCTGTCGCGCATATTTTGAACGGTGACGACCTGCGGTAATGTCATGGTATCTTCCTCTCCGAATAATTACGCATTACGAATTACGCATTGGATTCGCTGCCTCATACGCTACACGCGCCGCGTCGGCGTCCTTGGTGCAGGTCAGCAAAAACAGATCTGCCTGTGCAAACAAGCTGTTGAACAAGGTCAGCAGACGGCTCATGTTTTCGCGCGATTTCGGCAGCAGGGTCGCTTCGAGCAGCTGTTTGATGACGGTGCCGGGGCTGATTTTTTCCGCGTGATTTTCCTCGCCCCTTTGCAGCACATAAATGGCTTTGACGGGCGCGATAGTGTTGCAGCCGATATCGCTTTTGCCCATCCACGGCGTGCCGCAAACATAAAACGTGCCGTTGATGTTGCGAATGATGGGCTTATCGTCGTTGATCATGGTGACGCGGTCGCCAAAATAACGGCGCCAGTTGCGGGTGTGGGTGGATTTGCCCGTACCGCTGAGGGCGGTGAACAAATAACCCTCATCGTCCAGCTTCAGTGCAGAGGAATGGAAAAAAAAGCCCTCGTAATCACTCAGCATTTTTTTGCAAATTTTGGTGTATAAATACGGTCCCTCGTTCAGGTCGGGACGGTCGGGTAACGGCGAATGCTGCGAAAAGGCGGCAAAGCCTTCCTCGTCACGATCCACTGTGAAATCTACGGCGTCGCTGTCCGTTAAATACGGCGCCAGTCGGTCGATCGTTTCCTGATACTGTGGATTCATTTGAATATTCACTTCTGCAATTCGATATACCGGCATATATTTCCTCCGCATGTTTAAAATCTATATTATTATACACTTTTTTTGTAGGCTGGTCAAGTGCGGAAAATAGTGCGGTCACGCCGAGCGGCTACGGCTGTACGGAAACGTAAAAAATCTGACTCAAATGCAACGGTGTGCATTTGAGTCAGACCGGTTAGTTTTTAATTCTTTGAAAGAAATTACTCGTTGATCGCGATAACAGCGCCGGAACCAACGGTTCTGCCGCCTTCACGGATAGCGAAACGCAGACCGACTTCGATAGCGATAGGCGTGATCAGCTCAACGTCCATTTCAACGTTATCGCCGGGCATGCACATCTCAACGCCCTCGGGCAGGGAGATGGTGCCGGTTACGTCAGTGGTTCTGAAATAGAACTGGGGACGATAGTTGTTGAAGAAAGGCGTATGACGGCCACCCTCGTCCTTGGTCAGTACGTAAACCTGGCCGCGGAACTTGGTGTGGGGATGAATGGTGCCGGGCTTTGCCAGAACCTGACCTCTCTGGATCTCGGTTCTCTGCACGCCGCGGAGCAGAACGCCTACGTTGTCGCCTGCCTCGGCATAGTCGAGGGTCTTTCTGAACATTTCCAGACCGGTAACAACAACGGTTCTCTTCTCTTCGGTCAGGCCGACGATCTCAACGGATTCGGAAGTTTTGATCTGACCTCTTTCCACTCTACCGGTAGCAACGGTACCGCGGCCGGTGATGGTGAATACGTCCTCAACGGGCATCAGGAAGGGTAGGTCAGCCTTACGGTCGGGAGTGGGGATGAACTCGTCAACAGCAGCCATCAGCTCGTGGATGCAAGCATACTCGGGAGCGTTGGGGTCCTTGGAAGTGCTCTGCAGAGCAACATAAGCGGAACCCTTGATGATGGGTGTGTCGTCGCCGGGGAACTCATACTCGTTGAGGAGGTCACGGATCTCCATCTCTACGAGCTCGAGGAGCTCTTCGTCGTCAACCTGGTCGGTCTTGTTCATGAATACTACGATGTAGGGAACGCCAACCTGACGGGAAAGCAGGATGTGCTCTCTGGTCTGGGGCATAGGACCGTCTGCAGCGGAAACTACGAGGATAGCGCCGTCCATCTGAGCAGCACCGGTGATCATGTTCTTAACG
>CAMKOU010000056.1 GCA_946414505.1 uncultured Clostridia bacterium
CCGGCGATCTCAGCGTCCTTGGTAGCGATAGCGCCGTCGTAGATGTTACCGGTGGTGCCGTCGATGGACAGCCAGTCGCCCTCGTGGAATTCCTTGCCGGCAAGGGTGAACTTCTTGTTTTCTTCATCCATCGCGATATCGCCGCAGCCGGATACGCAGCAGGTACCCATACCGCGCGCAACGACCGCCGCGTGAGAGGTCATACCGCCGCGAACGGTCAGGATGCCCTGCGACGCCTTCATGCCGGTGATGTCCTCGGGAGAGGTTTCGAGACGAACGAGAACGACCTTTTCGCCCTTTGCGTTCCAAGCCTCGGCGTCCTCGGCGGTGAACACGATCTTACCGCAGGCAGCGCCGGGAGAAGCGCCCAGGCCCTTGCCGATGGGCGTCGCAGCCTTCAGGGCAGCGGGATCGAACTGGGGATGGAGCAGGGTGTCGAGGTTTCTGGGATCGATCATCGCAACAGCCTCTTCCTCGGTTCTCATGCCTTCGTCAACGAGGTCACAGGCGATCTTGAGGGCAGCCTGAGCGGTTCTCTTGCCGTTTCTGGTCTGGAGCATGTAGAGCTTGCCGTGCTCAACGGTGAACTCCATGTCCTGCATATCTCTGTAGTGGTTCTCGAGAGTAGCGCAAACCTGCTGGAACTGCTCGAAAGCCTCGGGGAACTTCTCAGCCATCTGAGCGATGGGCATGGGAGTACGAACGCCTGCAACAACGTCCTCGCCCTGAGCGTTTGTAAGGAACTCACCCATGAGCTTCTTCTCGCCGGTAGCGGGATCTCTTGTGAAGGCTACGCCGGTACCGCAGTCGTCGCCCATGTTACCGAATGCCATTGACTGTACGTTAACGGCAGTACCCCATGAATAGGGGATATCGTTGTCGCGGCGGTAAACGTTCGCTCTGGGGTTGTCCCATGAACGGAATACAGCCATAACAGCGCCCATGAGCTGCTCCTTGGGATCGTCGGGGAAGTCCTTGCCGATCTTCTCTTTGTACTCTGCCTTGAACTGATAAGCCAGCTCCTTGAGGTCGTCAGCGTCGAGCTCTACGTCCTGCTTAACGCCCTTCTTCTCCTTCATCTCGTCGATGAGCTCTTCGAAGTACTTCTTGCCGACCTCCATTACAACGTCGGAATACATCTGAATGAATCTTCTGTAGCAGTCCCAAGCCCAACGGGGGTTGCCGCTCATCTCGGCGATGGTGTTAACAACGGTCTCGTTCAGACCGAGGTTGAGGATGGTGTCCATCATACCGGGCATCGACGCTCTGGCGCCGGAACGAACGGAAACGAGAAGCGGATTTTTTTCATCGCCGAACTTTTTGCCGGTGATCTCTTCCATCTTTACGATGTACTCGTTGATCTGACCCTGAATCTCGTCGTTGATCTTTCTGCCGTCCTCATAATACTGAGTACAAGCTTCTGTTGTAATGGTGAAGCCCTGGGGTACGGGAAGTCCCATGCTGGTCATTTCAGCAAGGTTGGCGCCCTTACCGCCGAGGAGCTCACGCATGTTTGCGTTACCTTCCGAGAAAAGGTAAACCCATTTTCTTGCCATAGTGGTAGTCCTCCTGATAAAAGATTTGAAATACGGCCGGAACGGCATTTAGTGGTAAACGCCGTCCACAGTTCTAAGCCTACCTGATATTATACCAAAGATTAACAAAAATAGCTACATTTTTTTAAAAATTTTTTCTTCTAAAAAACACCCCTAAATTTTATTAATATTGTATAAATCGTTTAATTTCCGATTAAAAGGCACTTTTTTGCATTTTTGACTTGAAATTTCTGTTTTTTATGCGATAATATGATTGGATGTAAATGGGTATTACTATGCCCAAAACCATACTTTTACAGCTGATTTATTAAACTATAGAGCGAGGTAAATATGAGTAATTGTGCCATCATTTTGGCTGGCGGCGAAGGCAAGCGGATGAAATCCGACAAGCCCAAGCCCATGTCCCTTGTGCTCGGCAAGCCGATGCTTGAATGGGTGATCTCCGCGTTAAAGCAGGCAGGCATCGACGATCTTTGCGTCGTCAAGGGCTATCACAAGGAATATATCGAGGAATATTTGGACACACTGGATTTTCCGGTCGAGAGCGTCTACCAAAAGGAGCGCCTCGGCACCGGTCACGCCGTGATGATGGCGCGGGATTTTTTGCAAAAGCATGACGGCAATGTGGTCATCCTCAACGGCGACGCGCCGTTTATGACCGCCGAAACCATCGAAAAATCGCTGCGGCAGCACACCGGCGCCGGCTGCGCCGCCACCGTGATCTCCGCCGCGCTGGACGACGCGACGGGCTACGGCAGGATCGTGCGCGACGACCGGGGCAATTTGAAGGCGATCGTGGAGCACAAGGACGCCGACGAAGCCACCCGCGCTATCAACGAGGTCAACTCGGGCGGCTACTGGTTCGACTGTCAAAAGCTGCTCGGCGTGCTCGATAAAATCAAGTCCGACAACGCCGCCGGCGAATATTATCTGCCCGACGCCATCGCGCTGCTGCTACAGGAGGGCGAGACCGTGGGCGCGTATACGGCGGAGTGCAGCGACGCGGTGCTCGGCGCCAACGACCCGCAGCAGCTCGAGGAGCTCAACCAAATCGCACGCGACAAGGGATACCGGTGTTAAGGCGCAATGCGCAATGCGTAATGGTAGTACCTTGTTAACTTAAAACTTTACATAAACTACACATAAACTACAGAGAGAACAAGAAAAGGAGAACCCCCATGAATTTTCACGGAAAAGACATCAAAATTTTCTCAGGCAACTCCAATGTAGATGTAGCGCAGGGTATTGCGGGCTGCTTGGGTCTGCAGCTGGGCAAAAGCGACTGCACCCACTTTTCGGACGGTGAGATCGCGGTTTCCCTGCACGAGTCCGTGCGCGGCAGCGACTGCTTTATCGTACAGTCCACCTGCACCCCCGTCAACGACAACCTGATGGAAATGCTGATCATGATCGACGCCATGAAGCGCGCGTCCGCAGCCAGAATCACCGCCGTGATGCCCTACTTCGGCTATGCCCGCCAGGACAGAAAGGCAAAGGCGAGAGATCCGATCTCGGCAAAGCTGTGCGCCGACATCATCACCGCCGCCGGCGCCGACCGTGTGCTGACCATGGATCTGCACGCCAACCAAATTCAGGGCTTTTTCAACATTCCCGTTGACCACCTGCACGGCGCGGGCATCCTTGCCAACCACATGAAGGAAAAGATCGGCAACAATACGGATGAATTTATCGTGGTTTCTCCCGACCTCGGCTCTGTTACCCGTTCGCGCAACTTCGCCTCCAAAATCGGCACCGGCCTGGCGATCATCGACAAGCGCCGCCCCAAGGCGAATGTCAGCGAGGTCATGAACATCATCGGCGACGCCAGAGGCAAAAAGGTGATTTTGGTGGACGATATGATCGACACCGCCGGCACCCTTTGCAACGCGGCAAACGCCATTGTGGAGCGCGGCGAAGCCACCGAGGTATACGCCTGCGCCACCCATGCGGTGCTGTCCGGCCCCGCTGTGGAGCGCATCCAAAACAGCGTGATCAAGGAGGTCATCCTCCTCGACACTGTCCCCGTTCCCGAGGAAAAAATGATCGACAAATTTACCGTGCTGCCCACCGCGCCCATTTTCGCGGAGGCGATCGCGCGTATTTACAACGACAAGCCCTTTACGGCAGCGTTCAGCTGACCGGGGCGTACAATACCATAGCAAAAACAGGCGGACTTTGCAAAAGTCCGCCTTTGCGCCATGTTATCTAGGAGAATCACTATGTTCGGAAAACCAAAAATCGGCGCGGTCGAATATCTGATCGTCGGCTTGGGCAATCCCGACCGCAAATACGAAAACACGCGCCACAACTGCGGCTGGATGGCCATTGACTATCTCGCGGACGCGTGGGGCGCCAGGGTCAATAAAATCAAATTTAAAAGCTTTGTGGGCGAATGCGTCGCCGGCGGCAAAAAGGTGCTGCTGATGAAGCCGACCACCTACATGAACAACAGCGGTCAGGCGGTCGCGGAGGCGATGGCGTTTTACAAGATCCCGCCCGAAAAGGTCATCGTCATTTTCGACGACGTGTCGCTGGAGGTGGGCAAAATGCGCATCCGGCAAAAGGGCAGCGACGGCGGTCAAAAGGGGATGCGCAGCATCATTTACCTGAGCGGCAGCGACCAATTTCCGCGCATCAAGATCGGCATCGGCGCCAAGCCGAACCCCAACTGGGACTTGGCCGACTGGGTGCTGTCCAAATTCACCGACGACGAGCGCAAAACGCTGGACGGCATGTTTGCCAACGCCAAAGACGCCGCGGAGCTGATGCTCGACGGCAAAATCGACCGCGCCATGAACCTGTATAATTAACGCGGAAGGATAGGGAGCAACACAACTATATGAAGCAAATGAGTTTTATGCCCGAAATGCTGGGACGCAACGCGGCGTTCCGGTCGCTGCTGAAAAGCGTGAAAACGGGCAGGTCGCTGTGCGTGTCGGGGCTGTTTCCCGTGATGAAGGCAAACGTCATCCACGCGCTGTGCCGCGCCAAAAAACAGCCTGCACTCGTCATCGCCGCCGACGAGCGCGAAGCCCAAACCCTGTGCAACGATTTAAGCTGCATGGGGCTTTCGGCGCTGGTGTACCCCGTGCGCGACTACACCTTTTTGGAGGAGATCAGCAGCCGCTCGCACGACTATGAGCACCGCCGCCTAAAGGCGCTGCTGAAACTGTCGGAGGGTGCGGTGGACGCGGTGATCGCCTGCGCCGACGCGGCGTGCCAGCTGACGGTGCCGCGGCAGGTGCTGCGCGACACGGCGGTCACCTTTGAGGAGGGCAGGGAGCTGCCCGTGGAAAAGGCGGTGCGCGCGCTGACGCGGCTGGGCTACGAGCGGTTTGACGCGGTGGACGGCAGCGGCCAGTTTTCGCTGCGCGGCGGCATCCTCGACTTTTTTATGCCCGACAGCGACTACCCCGTGCGCGTGGAGTTTTGGGGCGACGAGATCAGCGACCTGAGCTTTTTTGACCTCGAGACCCAGCGCCGCTTTCAAAAGGCGGGCGTGGTGCGCCTGACGCCCTCCACGGAGATCATCATTGACGACCGCGCCGCGTTAGCGGACAAAATCGTGCACAAGGCAGGGCTTTTGCGCGGCAAGACCGCTGCCAAGGCGCGCGAGCGGCTGTATGAGGAAGCCGAACGGCTGCGCGGCGGCGGCGCGCTTGCCAACGGCGACAAGTTCATCAACCAGCTGTACGGCGCGCCCGAGTGCCTGCTCGATTACATGCCGCGCGACAGCCTGCTGTTCGTGTCGGAGTTCAACAACGTGCACGAGCGCCTGAAGGCAACGGATTTCCAAAACAGCGAGCAGCTGAAGCAGGCGTTTGCCGACGGCGTGCTGGCGCGCGGCTTCGACCGCTTTGCGCTGACGGCGAATGAATGTATCGAGCGGTTCCGCGCCCACGGCGTGACGGTGCTCGAAAGCTTTGTCCACGGCAGCATCCCCCTGCCGCTTGCGGACGTCATCAGTCTGTCCGCCAGGCAGCTGACGCAGTGGAACGGCAGCTACAAGCAGCTGACCGAGGATCTGCGCGGACTGTTTACGCCGGACAGCTGCGGCGTGGTGCTGGCAGGTACGCGCAAGGCGGCGAACAACCTTGCCGACAGCCTGAAAAACGACGGCTATCCCGCCGAAGCCGCCGACGCGCTGCCAAAAGCGGAGCGCGGCAGGATTTATGTATTGGAGGGCGCGCTGAGCGCCGGTTTTGAGCTGCCTGCCGAAAAATGCTTTGTGATGACCTACGGGCAAACCGCCTACCGTCCCGCCAAAAAGCGCGTGCAAAAGAAAAAGGAAGGGCAGGAGATCTACAACCTGTCCGAGCTGAGCACGGGCGATTATGTGGTGCACAGCGTGCACGGCATCGGCGTGTTCGGCGGCATCCGCAAAATCGACACCCACGGCGTCACCAAGGATTACATCAAAATCGACTATGCCAAGGGCGATGTGCTGTATGTGCCCGTCACCCAGCTGGACATGGTCGCCAAATATATCGGCGCGCAGGAAAACGCGCGCGTCCACGTCAGCCGTCTCGGCTCGGGCGACTGGCAAAAGGCAAAGGCAAAGGTCAAAACCTCGGTCAGGGATATCGCGAAGGAGCTGATCGCGCTTTATTCGGCGCGTATGAAGGCGCAGGGCTACGCCTTTTCGCGCGACAACGAGTGGCAGCGCGACTTTGAAGCCAAGTTTGAGTATGAGGAAACACCCGACCAGCTGACCTGTATCCGGGAGATCAAGCACGACATGCAGCGCACCGCGCCGATGGACAGGCTGCTGTGCGGCGACGTGGGCTTCGGCAAAACCGAGGTGGCGCTGCGCGCGGCGTTCAAGTGCGTGTCGGACAGCAAGCAGTGCGCGCTGCTGTGCCCCACCACGATCCTGGCGTGGCAGCATTACCAAACCGTTTGCAAGCGGTTTGAGGGCTACCCCATCCGCGTGGAGCTGCTGTCGCGCTTCCGCAGCGCCAAAGAGCAAAAGGAGACCATCGAAAAGCTGCGGCGCGGCGAGGTGGACATGGTGGTGGGCACCCACCGTCTGGTGCAGAAGGACGTGGTGTTCCGCGACCTCGGCCTGGCGATCATCGACGAGGAGCAGCGCTTTGGCGTGCAGCAAAAGGAGCGCTTTAAGGAGCTGGTGAAGAACGTCGATGTGCTGACGCTGTCGGCAACGCCGATCCCGCGCACGCTGAACATGGCGATGAGCGGCCTGCGCGACATGAGTGTGCTCGAGGAAGCGCCGCTCAACCGCCAGCCGGTGCAAACCTATGTATTGGAGCACGACGAGGCGGTGATCCGCGAGGCGATGCGGCGCGAGCTGCGGCGCGGCGGTCAGGTGTTTTATCTGCACAACAACGTCGAGAGCATCCACGGCGCCGCCAACCGCATTTTGGAGGCGGTCCCCGAGGCGCGTATCGCCGTCGCGCACGGCAAAATGAAGGAGCAGGAGCTCAGCGAGGTGTGGCGGCAAATGCTGGCGCAGGAGGTCGATATCCTCGTGTGCACCACCATCATCGAAACGGGCGTTGACCTGCCCAACGCCAACACTCTGATCATCGAAAACGCCGACTGCATGGGACTGTCGCAGCTGCACCAGCTGCGCGGACGCGTGGGACGCAGCGCACGCCGCGCCTACGCCTACTTTACCTTCCGCCGCAGCAAGGTGCTCACCGAGATCCAGCAAAAGCGGCTGGAAGCGATCCGCGAATTCACCGAGTTCGGCAGCGGCTTTAAAATCGCCATGCGCGATTTGGAGCTGCGCGGCGCCGGCAACATCATGGGCGCGCAGCAGCACGGCCATATGGACAGCGTGGGCTATGATATGTACCTAAAGCTGCTGGGCGAGGCGGTCAGCGAGGAGCGCGGCGAAGCGCCGCAAAACGCCGACATCGACTGCCTGATCGATCTGTCGGTGGACGCGCACATCCCCGAAAGCTATGTGGAAAGCCTGACGCTGCGGCTGGATGTGTACCGCCGCATCGCCGACATCCGCAGCGAGGAGGACAGCGAGGACGTCAAGGACGAGCTGTGGGACCGCTTCGGCAAGATACCCAAGGCGGTGCTGGGGCTGATCGACATCGCGCTGATTCGCAACAGGGCGCACGCCGCCGGCATTTACGAGATCCGGCAGAGCGACAACACGGTGCTGCTGTTTGTCAGGGAGCTGAAATCCCCGGCGGTGGCGGATCTGCTGATCGCCACCAGCGGCAGAGCCAAGCTCAACGCGGGCGTCAAACCGCATGTGGCGGTCACATTGCCGCCCAACACCGGCGCCGTGGCGGCATTGAAGCGGATTTTTAACATCAAAGGCTGATTTTTTTCGATAAAATATAGACATTCGCGAAAAAAGCGTGTATAATGTGAAGGTACGTACCCATACATATCACTATGATTTTTGGGAAAATTATAAATAAGGATGGTAAAAAGATGAAACCTACCGTAAAAATTGCTTCCTTATTGATGGCGGTGCTGCTGTTGTTTTCCGCATTTGCAGCCGGCTGCAGCATGAATAAGGAATGGTCTTACAAGACCGCTGACAAGGAACTCGCCATCGGCGTATATGTCACTGCACTACAGGAGGCGTATATCGAGGCGCAGGGCTATGCGCAAAGCTTGGACGGCTACGACGCCTCCAGCGACAAATGGCTCGACATGGAGATCACCGACAGCGACGGCAACAAGGCGGTTGCCAAGGATTGGATCAAGGACACCGCCGACCGCAAGTGCCGCGAGCTGCTGGTGTTGGAGGGCGCCTTAAAGGATCTGGGCGCCACCATCGACGAGGCGGCATTTGACGCCCAAAAGGAACAGTACGAAACCATGTGGTACACCCAGTACAAGGACACCTTGGAAAAGCTGGGCGTTTCGCTTGACAGCTTCCGTTACTACACCTCCCGCTACTCTACCCTGCGCGAGCAGCTGTTCCAAAAGCTGTATGGTGCAGGCGGCGTGCAGGAAGCCACCGGCGATGAGGTCACCCAATATCTGACCGAAAACTACGCCAGATATGCCGCGCTGCCGGTGCAGCTGTATGAAGCCACCACCGACGAGGCAGGCGAATCCAAAAACGTGGCGCTGTCCGCCGACGAAACCAAGAAAATCACCGATGCGCTCGACGATATCGCCAAGAAGGTCAATGCCGAAAAGGATGCCGCAAAATCCGCGGAGCTGTCCAAAAAGCTGACCGACGCCTACATCGCCTCCAACGACAAGCTCGAGGAGAGCGCACTGACCAACGTGACCCTGCCGCTCGAAAACTCCGGTGTCACGGACGAGGATCTGAAAAAGGCGCTGGCCGAGCTCAAGGAAGGCAGCGCAACGACCGTCAAGATCGGCAAGGAGGACAATGAAGCCAACTACTTCTATCTGTTCCGCTATGACACTGCTTCGCTGAAGAAAAACTATGAGGCGGACGGCGTGACGACCGACAGTATCATTAAGAAAATGAAATCCAAGGATTTCACCGCGTATTTAAAAGATCTGACCGACAAAGCGAACATCCAAAAGAACGCCGCTGTCGATAAATACTCTCCCTCAGACTTCTTTGTGAAGCAGGAAAGCACGACAGGCGCCGTTGTCAGTCAGTAACATACGCCGTGCCAACTCCTTGAAAGGAAGGTGTATGCATGACAAAGCATTCCCGGCTTATAGCAGCCGTTTTGACCATTTTGTTTGCGCTCAGCGCCTGCACGGCACTCACCGTTTTCGCTGAAAACGACAACGGAAACAACGGTCCCGGCGTTTCCTCCGACGATCACCAGCAGGGCGGCAACGACAGCGGTAACGACGGCGGCAATGACAGCGGCAACGATTCCGGCTACGACGGCGGCAACAGCGGCCGTCAGCAGGACGATGATTCATATGACGATGACAGCGGCAACAGCGGCCGCGGCTCATACGACTATGATGACGACGATTCCGGTGACAACAACAATAATTATAACTACAACCAGAATCAAAACAACAACCGATACAGCAACTCGGACTATGACGAGGAATATGATTACGAGGGCGAACGTTCCGCCAACGGCGATATTTTGTATGTCGGCGGCGACCAAACCTATGTCCCCCCCGAAACCATCCCCTCCACCACGGCGGCGATCTATGACACCTCGAAGGTAAAGGTGGATGAAAACACGCTGACCAACAGCGACTGGGCGGACATCAAGGCCAAGCTGACCGCCTCCAACAACGCCCCCAACAACTCCGACGCAGGCGATTTTGCCTTTATTCAGCAAAACACCTCTGTCGAGGATAACGGTCACTGGATGTTGTATTTGGGCTTCACGCTGATCGGCCTAGGCGTTATCGGGTTTATTTTCCTGATCCTCAAGGCGAGCGAACGCAGAAAAATGTTAGCGGCGGCAACGTCGCGCGAAAGCAAGCGCCCTGCCACGCCGGAACAGCCTGCCGCGCCGGAACAGCCGGCGGCACCAGTCACGCCCGAGCGCAAGGCGGCGCCCGCCAAAAAAAGCGGCAAGCGCACGCTGCGCTACCGCGACGACGCGTATGACGACGACTACAACGGCAAATCAAAACCAAAGGGCGGCACACGCTTCAGCAAAAGCAAATAACAACAAGTCACCAAACCGGCGGAGGATTCCGCCGGTTTTTTGTATGTGCAGATTGCCCAAAGGACAGGCTGTATTTTTGGATTGCGTAAAGTTGTAGAATATGGTATGATAAAGGTGCTACACAAAAGTGAATATACACTTACAAAAACTGCGTGTATTTTTTGTTAAAAATACAGGCTCTTTTCCACGTATCGTTTTGTTGGTGTGAATCTTTTGTGTAGCAACAAACGGAACTATGTGTTTTTGTGCGTGGCTTCGTTTGAGGCTACGCATTTTTTGGTGCGCCCGACGGCGCACGTTTCTAAAGGGTGAAAGTCCCAAATCCGC
>CAMKOU010000057.1 GCA_946414505.1 uncultured Clostridia bacterium
ACGAATAACAAGGAAACGTATGATTGCCTATCCCGGGAGACCGCAAGGGTCTCCCCTACGAAATGCACAACAACGTTTTCTGCGCTGCCGTAGTGACAGCCCTTGCGGCTGTCAATTCCACGAATAACAAGGAAACGTATGATTGCCTATCCCGGGAGACCGCAAGGGTCTCCCTTACGAAATGCACTACAACGTTTTCTGCGCTGCCGTAGTGACAGCCCTTGCGGCTGTCAATTCCTGCCGCCGTGCGGCAGGAAAGAGGCTAACTCAAAACATTGCAGACAACATCATGCGTAAAGGATATCTTATTATATAACAAAAAAAAACGGGGGCTTTGCTCTTTTACTCTCCATTGGAGTTTAGAGCAAGCCCCTTTTATTTAGGCAACACCGCACAATTCAAAGCGCACGGCTTGCTTGCATATTATTCCGTCAGTTTGCCCAAAAAATCTCGGCAAGGCGACAGCCTTACCTCGATTTATTTGTACAACCTGACGAAAAATCTGGCTGTGCAATCCGCACACCTGAATTATGCGGTATTGCCTTTACTCTTTTTTCGCGCCGCAGCTTGTGCAGAATTTACCGGTATTCTGCGAGCCGCAGTAGCCGCATGTCCAACTGCCGCTGTTGTGCGACGCCGGCGCCTGTTGCTGCTGTGCCGGCGGCGCGGCGGCGGTTCTTTTCATTTGTTCATACATAGCCACGGAATCATTCGTAAGGGAAAAGCTCTGCACCTCAACCGCTTCCAAGCGGAGTCCATAGCGCTGCATCCATTCATCTGTGAGCATCGTTTTCAGGGTATCGCAAAGCTTTGATTGCTCCGCCGGGAGCTTGGCAAAGGGGATCCCTTGTTTGCTGTACGCATACAGTACCTGCGTGGCACGCGCAACCAATTCGGTACGCAGGAGCTCTTCCACCGCGTCTAAGCTGCCGTAGTTTTGCACAAACGCAGGGCTTGCCACCGATACCCTTGCGGTACCAAAGAAAACGACGCTGAGCGTGAGGGGCTGACCAAAGCTGTTGTCATGATACTGCACCGGATTTACGCTGCCAAAACGGAACGCCTTCGCCGCCGCAGTACCGTTGTTCATAAAGGGCGCGGCGTTCATTGCCGGCGCTGCTGCCGCAGGATAGCCGCCGCTGCGCCAACTGTCGATCATGGCTTTCAGCTCGTTGCCCATTTGCACCAGTTCGTTGTATTCATTGACGCCGCGCTGGTCGAAAACGCCGCCAAACATGCTGTTGACCGTCCATGCGCCGGTATTGGCACCGGTCATGCAGCGCTCGCCAGTATCCACCGCGCTTCCCTTGAGGTTGAAATCCATATCGCTAAAATAGGGGTGGTCCACGCGCACCGACACCTTGAAGTCATAGGAATACTCGTAGCGCGGCGGATTGTAGCTGACCGACTTGCCGTCCACGGTTTGGCGCTTTTCACGGCGGTGCTCATCAATGCGCAGGTCGCAGCCGGTCGCCTGTGAAAAATCGAGAATATCGGCGTTGTCACCGCCGAAGTCCGTGCCGCGGTTCACGGTGAATTTGCGCGCGGTTTCGTCCACATACAGCTTTTGGCTGCCCTTGCCGAAGCTGCGCGTGCTGTGAAACGCTGCCGCTGCTTTTTTATTTTCCTCACGGTAGGCAAGCTGGCGCTTGATTTGCTCCACGGTAGAGTGGCGGCGCTCGTCAAACCACGGCGACAGCTTTTTGGCACAGTTTTTGCACAAATTGCCGTCCTCGAGCTTGCGGTTACCGAGCAAACCGATTTTATCTCCGCAGACGTCGCAGTATTTTTTGTCAAAAAATCCCATAGAAAAACCTCCTCGTTATGATCAAGCAACTCTATTATACTATAAAACAATTCGTTTGTACATACTCATTTCAAAAGGAACACAACCACGAATGCGCTTGTGTCCCTTTTTCGTTTCTTATTCTTCTTTAAGGCAATACCGCATAATTCAGGTGTACGGATTGCGCAGCAAGATTTTTCGTCAGGTTGAACAAATAAATCGAGGTAAGGCTGACGCCTTGCCGAGATTTTTTGGGCAAGCTGACGGAATAATATTCAAGCAAGCCGTGCGCCTTGATTTGTGCGGTGTTGCCTTAACCTTTATCGGCGATCTTGCCTGTTTCTGCAAATTCCTTCTTCATTTTGGGAAGTTCCTTATCGAACTTAAAGAACATAAACAGCACGATCGTGATGATGATACACAGTATCGGCACGCCGACGAAGCCGATCTGGATGAACAGCTTTGCCGCATCGGTTTGTGCTTCCACTTCGGGATCGTAGCCGCCGGCTGCCATCAGGCCGGTGATCAAAACGACGTTCAGGCCAAAGGCAAGCTTGGCAAGGAAGCTGTCGAGCGACGACAGGATGCCCGCGGCGCGGATGCCCGATTTGAGCTCGCAGTATTCGACAACGTCCGCCAGCAGCGCAAAGCGCATACCCATCAAATAACCGAGCGGGAACCATACGAGCACGGTGCCGATGATCAGCAGCGGCAGATTGGCGCCGCAGAACAGGAAGATGACGTTGCCCGCCAGCGCGATCACGTTCATGAGGATAGACGACTTTTTCTTGCCCATCAGCTTGCAGAAGAACGGAATGGTGAGCTGTCCTGCAACCATGCTGAGGGAGGTGGCAAGCGCCTGAATGGAAACGATCTCCGTTACCGTCAGGCTTCCGATATCGCCCACATAATACTTATAGTAATAGAACACGCCCGCTTGCTTGACGGCAAAACCGACCAAGTAGATAAACATGGTGATAACGAGCAAGATATACTGTCCGTTGACCGCCTTGATACCGTCCTTGAATTTCACCTTTTCTTCGCGGATGGGCTTGACCACCTCGCGGGTATTCATAAAGGAGAACAGGAGCAGCAATATCGCCACAAAACCGAAAACAGCGACCGTCCACGCATAGGAGAACTTGTCATCCTCTCCGCCAAACTGGTTGATCATGGGCAGTGCAAAGAAGGTGACGCAGAAGCTGCCGACAGCTGCCATCACCATACGGAAGGTAACGAGCACATTGCGTTCCTTTTCGTCGGCGGACAGGCTGGGCAAAATAGCGGAAAGCGGCGTATTGACCACGGTGTAGCAGGTGCTGACGAGGTTAAAGGTGACGAACGCGAGCACGATCATCAATACTTTATTATTGGAAACCAAAGAAGGCAGTGAAAATGTCAGAACAGCAAAAAGTGCCAGCGGCACCGCGCCTATGATTAAGTACGGGCGGCATTTTCCGCTTTTAAAGCTGGACTTATCGACAATGATACCCATCAATACATCGGTGACAGCGTCGATAATTTTGGACGCAAATGTAATAAAGCCGACAGCAACCGCGTCCAACAGCAACGCATCGGTATAGTATACGGTCAAATACGTTGTGATCATCGGCCAAATCAGGTTACTCGCCATATCGGCGGCACCGTAACCGAGTCGCTGCCTTGTTTTAGAAAATCCCATTTTGTTAGTACCTCCTAGTTTTTATTCACTGTGCAAAACAGATTTGTATATATTATAACATACATTCCGTTTTTATGCAATAAAATTACGATCAATTAAAAAAAATTAACAAAAAAGAATCGATACCATCCGCCCTAATGAACGATATACGTCATATCATACAAAAACTGCTTTATGACAAAACCGCTTTGGAAAGGCCATCCGCGTGACCTGACCAGCAGGTGATTTTGCAGGTATACGCGGCACACAGTGCGGCGTTAAAGCCGTTGGCTTGCAGCCAAAGCGCCGAATCGGCGGTTGGATTCTCTCGGCGGTCGATTTCGCCGCCGAAACGCCTTTGACCATTCAGATAAAACTCCACCGGAAGAATTTCATCCCGGATGATGGCGACGACATAGTCTGTCAGCTCCTCCTCATCGTCCGCCTCAAAGTGGCGGTGCTGTGTGGAAAACGACACGATATACGACACATAGGGTTCGGTCATGGCGGGGCCGGTGTAGGATTCTGTGACGACCGAAAGCATATTTCCGTTTTGCGGGTTCGTGATGATGATATCCGTGCCGCTGACAGCGACATCGGCAGCATAGGGCGCAACGGCAGCGCAAAGGGACGCAAACAAATGCATGATCGTTTCACCTCATCAAGTGTACAGGACGATGTCTTTCATGACAGGCATTGTCGGAGCTTCCGGATCGATGGTATGCTCTCGGCAAACCGACATTTATGGCGCCGCCTGTCTTTCCTTCTTTTCTGCAATAATCCATAGGACAACTGCCGCTGTCAGCCAAATGACCCGGTAAACATTTGTCGATACGCTTCCCGGGAATCCGTCAAATAATGCGTTCCAATCATACACCGCACCGATCGCGTCAATAAAGGCATGATACAGCGCACAGGCGATCACGCTTTTTGTCGATTTATAGATGGCAGCCAACGCAAACGCCCAGATAAAAATCGTGATCCCAAATCCGATGACACTGTCTCCGTAATGGTTGGATGTCGGATCTAAAAACACGGGAAAATGCCAGACAAACCAAATGGCAGCGGTAAGAAGAACCGAAAACGGATACGGCATTCTTTGATCCAATTCCGGCTGTAATAACCCGCGCCAACCGGTTTCTTCGGCGATCCCGACAAACGGTATCATGATCAGAAAACCGAGAGGAAGCATGTACCAGGGCGAGCCGTTGGGCGTTCCGTACAGAAGCGCATAGACAAGCGCCAATAGGCAAAATCCGCCTGTGATCAGGACAGCTTTCGGTTTGTTTTCCGTGCGAAAAATGTTCCGAAGCATCTGCCTGACGCCTGTTTTTTCTATGAACAGAGAAAGAATCAGAACCGCAACAAACGGCGTCGGGGTGGAGAATAACAGACCGATCACAGCATACAGGAAATAACCTGCCGTCATTTCCCCCGTTTCACTGTACACGATCGAATACGGCAGCAGCCACACATCCAGGGTAACATAGCAAAATGCAGACAAAATAATGACAAGGAGCAGATACCACCATAATCTGTTCGGTTTTGCTGTGATTGCATTTTTCATAAAAACTACTCCAGATTTCAATTAGTCTGCCGGATCCCTTCTTTACATACATGATCCGGATATAGCAGCACGGCTTTTAGCACATTTCCACGTACGCCGTATTCACGATGCCGTCCTGCTTGTTAATGCGCCTGCTAATGGACAGAGCGGAAGCTAACTTACATCTCTCCGCAAGCTGCTCTCTTATTTGCGCTCCCTGCCGCTGATGATAGCAATGTAGGAGCCTTGTTCTGTTCAGAAGAATCAACTTTTTGATGGCAATTCTATTCATTCTTACCGCCTCTATGGTATGGAGATTTGTCAACCCATTTTGTGCTGCCATCCTTATAGTGATATCTCTGCTTGTGTGGAGATACATCATTTTCAGCTCTGGTGGTTTTTTCAATATTGTCCGCCGCTTGGGTCGCTATATTAGGTGAAATCGGAGAAGCAGAGCTTGTAGTTGAATTTTTACTTACTGCATTATTATTTCTGCTCCAGTTTGAGCTAATAGATGAAACTGCATTTACAAATCCTCTGATACAGTTAGTTGCTGTTTTGACGATTTGGCGAGACTCTTCAGGGTGATTGAAAATATAAATCCCTACACTTTTTAGTCCTCTTAGTCCTCGTACGAAAACATTTTCTCTTTTTGTAGTCTTATTTAATATAGTCTCCGCCTGAGATGTTTCTTTAGCCACTCTTTTCTGACCATCTGTATTTTTGGGAGGCGTGTCATCGATGATACTTCGTGATAAATTGTCATCCTTTTCCTCTTTCTCAGAACTACTATCTATGCACTTTTCATCAGTAGTATCTGTTGCAATATTACAAATAGATATGGGATTGCTTAACTCGATGACTTTACACGGAATGATTTCGTCTTCTCTAAAATTAACATACTCTTTTGTATCCGGGTTATAATACCAATTAGTAGGATTATGCCAGTTTCTTTTATGCGCTTCAAAATGTTCTTGGTATGTAAGAAATTGTATATTATCCGGTTCACCTTGATACTCAGGATACGTTGACACGTTTTTCATGTGCTGTCCAACAAAAGCTTTACCGTCTTCATCGTAGGCTTTGCCGCGGTCAATAATATCCTGTTGCTGTTTTTTAGTCCAATCGCGTGTACCTTTACCCTCTAAAACCCGTTGTTGTTCCTTTTCCCAAGCAAGTCTAATTGCTTTACTTGCATCAGCTGTTCTTCTCGACATAGGATCACACTTCTATCCCGAGCAAGTCATAAAGATCATTCATGAACGAATAGAAATCTTTATATATTTCATCTTCTTCAATCCGCCCACCTTCAAGATTATAAATGGAGATTTTTTCTCCTTCCCTCTCGCAGAGAATCGGATCACCTGTCGCCAATGCGCCGATTACAATATACCGATCATCGGGTCTGTCAATGCTATTAATATTAATAATTGGCTTGTGTTCAATTCCATAAAACTGTACACCGGCGGGTAAAAAACACTCGCCGCCATCAGAAAGCTTTAACCACTCTCTATATTGCGATGGGAGTTTTACTTTGTTTTTTTGCTCGAACAATACAATCTGTTCCTCTGTAGTTCCTTCAAGAAAAGCCATTGTTCCATTCTTTTGTAGTTGTTCAATTATTATCTTTAATTCGTCTGAAACCATTATTTCTATCTCCTTGTTACGATAAATAAAGCATATTCTGTATTTTAATCTGACTTTGAATCTGACAACGAATTAGTCATTCTCGAACATCGAAACTACAGTTACAACCCTTTTTCGACAGCAATCCGATAATCTCAATCTTGTGTTTTTGACCTTGATTGTAAACCAAGAGTTAAAGCAACGATTTTTATCAATTTAGTTCTCTCGTTCTGCGGAAACTTATCCACGTTCCCGATGACATATGAAACCAAAATACACTTATTTCAAGCCATTTCCGACGCATTTACACTCGTTTTCCGGACAAAAGAACAACCGTCTCCACATGCGCCGTCCGCGGGAACATATCGACGGGCGTGACTTCCATTGTTTGGTAACCGAGGGCAGCAAAGATTTTTAAGTCGCGCGCCAAGGTTGCCGGGTCGCAGGACACATATACCACACGATCGGGCTGCATACGGGCGACGGTGTGCACCAGCGCTTCCCCGCAGCCCTTGCGCGGCGGATCGAGGATCACCACGTCGGGGCGCACGCCCTCGCTTTCGAGCTGTGCGGCTGCCTGCTGCGCATCGGCACACAGGAACCGCGCGTTGCATATACTGTTAACCGCAGCGTTATGCGCGGCGTCGCGCACCGCGTCGGGCACGATCTCCACGCCGATGAGCTGCTTGCAATCGCGCGCCATCGTCAGCCCTATGGTGCCGGTGCCGCAGTACAGGTCGAGCAACACCTCATCCCCCGTCAGCGCGGCGTAAGCGCGCGCCTTTTGATAGAGCCGCTCCGCCTGCGCGCGGTTGACCTGCCAAAAAGAAAACGGCGAGATCGTAAAGGTCAGCCCACACAGCACATCCGAAATAGTACCGCCGCCGTACAGCGTGCGGTTTTTGGCGCCGAGGATCACATTTGTTTTTTCTCTGTTAGAATTAATAACGACGGTTTTTAAGTTCGGCAAGCCGTCGCGCAGCAGCTGTAACAGCAAGTCCTCGCGCTTTAATCCGTTGCCGTTCACCACATAGCAAACCATCAGCTCGTTGCTGATCTCGCCCAAGCGGATGTACAGATGGCGCAGCCGTCCCCTGCCGGTGCGCTCGTCATACACGTCGTTGTCCGTTTGCGAAAGGAACGCGCGCGTGATGCGCATCACGTCGGCAAACACCTTTGGCTGCAGGGCGCAGTCGGCGCAGTCGATGATGCGGTGGCTGTGGAACGCGTAAAAGCCCATGACGACGCTGCCCTCGCGCGAGAGCCCGACCGGCAGCTGCGCCTTGTTGCGGTAGCGCGTGACGCGCTCACTCGGTAACAAGGGCAACACCGGCGCGTCGATGCCGCCGATCCGCGTCACCGCGTCGGCAACCTTTTGCCACTTGACACGACACTCCTCCTCATAGGAAATATGCCGCCATACACAGCCGCCGCACTGCGCAAAATGCGGACAATCGGGCGGCACGCGCGCAGGCGAAGGCGTAAGGACTTCTTCTATTTTGCCGTACGCATAGGTTTTTTTCGTTTTTAGAATTTTAACGCGGAGCACATCGCCGACCGCCGCCTGCGGCACAAACACTGCCATGCCGTCCTCGGTTTTGCCGACGCCGCTGCCCTCGGCGGTCGCGGAGGTGATGGTGAGCGGGATGATATCATTTTTTTGCAGCATATATAATTCCTTTTTAGAATATTTGTTTCTTTTTTCGCGGGTATCTGTTTATATTCTACCATTATCTCCGCTCTTTGGCAACAAAAGAGGTGCAAAATTAGGTATTTATTTTTTTTCATTTTTGCCGTATAATAGAAATCAGTGTGTAATACTATAAATAAGGAGTGCGTATTGTGGATTACGACAAGCTTTTAAATGAGATTAAAAGAATACATTTTATCGGCATCGGCGGCAGCGGCATGTGCCCCATCGCCGAAATTTTGATGAGCGAGGGCTTTGCGATTTCCGGCTCCGATATGAACGAGGGTGAAACGCTCGACAAAATGAAGGGCTACGGCATCCCCGTGTATATGGGACACGCTGCGGAAAACATCCAAGGCGCCGAGCTGGTCGTGTACTCGGCAGCCGTCAAGGAAACCAACCCCGAACGGCAGGCTGCCGTGGCGCAGGGCATCCCCTGTATCGAGCGCAGCGTGATGCTGGGCGTGGTCACCCGGCGCTACCGCCGCAGCATCGCGGTGTCGGGCACCCACGGCAAAACCTCTACCACCGCCATGCTGTCGCAGATTTTGATCGGCAGCGGCTTCGACCCCTCCGCCATCATCGGCGGCAAGCTGCCCTTTATCGGCGGCAACAGCTATGTGGGACAAAGCGACATCATCGTGTGCGAGGCGTGCGAGTATGTGGACACCTTCCTCGAGCTCAACCCCTTTATTTCGATCATCCTCAACGTGGACGCCGACCACCTCGACTACTTTAAGAATTTGGACAACATTAAAAAATCTTTCCGTCAGTTTGCCGAGCAAACCACCGGACTGCTGGTAATCAACGGCGACGACGAAAACACGTTGGACAGCGTGAAAGACGTGGACAGGGAGAAAATCACCTTCGGTTTCGGCGAAAGCTGCGACTACCGCGCAGTGAACGTACAAGCCGATACCGGCGTACACGAGCAGTACGATTTGTATTATCACGGCGAAAAGTTGTGCAATGTCAAGCTGATCGTCCCCGGCAAGCACAATGTGTATAACTCGCTGGCGGCGGCGGCAACGGCGCATTATTTGGGCGCGACGCCGGAGGAGATCGCCGAAAACCTGCACAAGTTCGGCGGCGTACACCGCCGCTTTGAGATACTCGGCACACCCGGCGGCATTACCGTGGCGGACGACTTTGCCCACCACCCCACCGAGCTGACCGCTACGCTGAACGCCGCGATGGCAATGGGCTTCCGCCATGTGTGGGCAGTGTTCCAGCCCCACACCTTCTCGCGCACCGCCATGCTGCTCGATGATTTTGCCAAGGCACTGCAAATCCCCGACACCGCGATCATTTCCGAGATACTGCCCGTGCGCGAAACCAACACCTACAACATCTATTCGCGCGATTTGGGCGCCAAGGTTCCGGGCTCGGTTTGCCTGGATACCTTTGAGGAGATCACCGATTATGTGTGCGAACACGCGCAGGAGGGCGATTTGATCCTCACGATGGGCGGCGGCAACGTATATATGTGCGCCAACAAGATTTTAAAGCAGCTGCAATTCCAAAACGAAAACAAATAATCACTGCCACCGTGCAGAAAAAGCAAAAGCATTCGCCGACATTTTCAGGTCTAAGAAAATGTGCTTGCGAATGCTTTTTTGATTGAATACATAGTCTTCATCACATCAAGTAAGCTCTGATAGCTGTCAACATCGTGATACTTCACTTTGCTTGTTGACATCTCATTAAACAGCTTCTTTGCACATAAAATTTTAGCCTGTTCGATTGGTCGGAGATTCAAGCTTTCCATTGTCCCCTTTGTTTCTGCGACAAATTATAGGACACATGATCCACGAACATAGTCGCCTTTTCTTCATTAATCAGCGGCGCAAGCGTGTTTAGCCTCTCATCAGCACGATACTTATCTGTCACCTTGCGGCTCATCTATATAACCGTTCATGATTAGGTAGAACTCAATGTCATTGGCGGCAGCATCGTCAAGCATACACCACATCGGTAAACCCCGATCATTCTAGTTCTTACACAGTATAGATCCGTATATAAAGAGCAGCGCACCTTGAAAAACACCTTTATAACCAGCGTTGAGAATCACCCGCCGAAAATTATATTTCAAATAACCTATTGACAAACGTGAAAATA
>CAMKOU010000058.1 GCA_946414505.1 uncultured Clostridia bacterium
AAATAAAGATAGCGCTGTGAAGAACGAAGTTTTGTCTTCGTTTCTTCACAGCGCCCTACGGATAATATGGAAACGTGTGGTTTCCATGGCAGATACGGTTTGACATGAACACGCGCCTCGGGCGAACACACGGGTTCGCCCCTACGAAGCCAAGGAAAACAGGAGCGTTGCCTTTACCATGTAGGGGCGCACCCATGTGTGCGCTCGGGGTAGGAAACCATTTATTTTCTTAGCAGATACAGTTTGACAGGAAAACCCGGCTCGGGCGAGCAATGCTCGCCCCTACTGACCACTAAAAAAGAGCGTTCCGCAAAACGCTCTTTTTTTACGTCTATTTTGTTCCGAAAATGCGGTCGCCTGCGTCGCCCAGGCCGGGGCAGATGTAGGCGTTTTCGTTGAGGCAGCGATCCAAACAGCCGATGTACAGCTGGATATCGGGATGCGCCTGCATCAGTGCGCTGACGCCCTCGGGCGCCGCAAGCACGGACATGAATTTGATTTTTTTGCCGCCGTGCGCCTTGATCGCGTCCACTGCCGCCACAGCCGAGCCGCCGGTCGCCAGCATGGGATCGACGAGGACGATTTGGCGCTTGTCGATTGCTTCGGGCAGCTTGCAAAAATATTCGTGGGGAAGATGGGTTTCGGGATCGCGGAACAAGCCGATGTGACCGACTCGGGCGGAGGGAACCAGCGACAAAATGCCGTTGACCATGCCGAGTCCTGCGCGGAGGATCGGCACGACCGCCAGTTTTTTTCCGTCGAGGACGGGCTGCGTGGTGGTTTCGATGGGGGTTTCCACCTCGATATCGGTGAGGGGCAGGTCGGCAAACGCCTCATAGCCCATCAGCATGGCGATCTCCTCGATCAGCTTGCGAAATTCGGCGGTAACGGTGGTGGTTTTGCGCAGCAGGGTGATTTTATGTTGGATCAGCGGATGCGTCATATAATATACGGACATGGTGCGTTTTCCTTTCGTTTGCAGAGGTCAGCCGCCGGAAACGGTCAGCGTCTTTAACGCATCGACGATGGTTTCAAAGTGCATGGAGTGCGACGCCTTGACGAGAACGGTGTCGCCCTTTTGCAGCAGTCCGGGCAGTGCGGCGATCAACGCTTCCGCCGTTTCAAACCAGCTGTCGTTGGCGCCGCGCGCCAGCTCCTTGGCGAGCGGTCCTGCGCTGAGGACGCGGTCAATGCCGATCTGCTTGGCGTAGGCGCCGGTTTCAAAGTGCAGCGCCAGCTCGTCCGTGCCCAGCTCCTTCATGTCGCCGAGGATCGCCACGGTCCTGCCGTCAAAGTTGCGCAGGGTGTCCAGCGACGCCTTGACCGAGGTGGGGTTGGCGTTGTAGCAGTCGTCGATAATGCGCAGGCTGTTCGTTTTGATCACGTTTGCGCGGCTGCCGACGGTTTGGTATGCCTCCACGCCGTTTTTCAGCTGTTCGTCGCTCAAGCCGAGCAGCTTGCCTGCCGCGATCGCCGCCAGCGCGTTCGACACCATGTAGCTGCCGATGGCGGGGATGGTGACGTCGATGCGCGTATCGTCGAGGCAAAGCGTGCAGCGCACGCCGTTTTCCCCGTTGTTTTCGATATTTTCGGCGTAGCAGCGGTTGCTTTTGTTTAAGCCGAAAAACAGGGGCGCCCTACCCTGCACCTCTTGCACGGTCGCCAGCTTGTCGTCGTCGCCGTTGAGGATAAACGCCGCGCCGGGACGCGCGTAGTCAAACATTTCGGTTTTGGCGCGCAGCACGCCGTCGCGGTCGCCCAGGTTTTCCAAATGGCAGCAGCCGATGACGGTCAGCACGCAAATGGTGGGCTGCGCCATCTGCGCCAGGCGGCGCATCTCGCCAAAGCCCGAAATGCCCATTTCGATCACGGCGGCTTCGGCATCGGCAGGCATACTCAAAAGCGTGAGCGGCACGCCCAGCTCGTTGTTGAGGTTGCCCTGTGTTTTGTGGGTTTTATATTTTTGCGACAGCACCGCGTACAGCATTTCCTTGGTGGAGGTTTTGCCCACGCTGCCCGACACGCCCACGATGGGAATGTCAAATTTTTCGCGGTACGCCTTGGCGATCTGCTTGACCGCCGTTAACGTAGACGGCACCAAAATATAGGGCCTGGGGGCGTTTTCTGGCGCTTTTTCGCACAACGCGCACACCGCGCCCTTGTCGTAGCAGATCTGGATGAAATCGTGCCCGTCCACGCGCTCGCCGGGAATGGCTAAAAACAGCGAGCCCTCCCTGACTTGGCGGCTGTCGCGCTCCACCGAGGTGACGGTCGCCGTGCGCATGTCGTCGCTGCCCACATAGGTGCCGCCGCACGCGGCGGCGATTTCGGCTAATGTAAACGGTTTCATACGGTTTCCTTCTTGGGGTATTTTTTCATGGATTCTTCAATGATCAGCTCGCACAGATCGGCGTAGTCGATCCCCTCCACCGCCGCTTCCTGCGGCAGCAGGCTGGTGGGCGTCATGCCCGGCAGGGTGTTGGCTTCCAGGCAATAGGCGTTGTTGCCCTTGTCGAGAATAAAGTCCATGCGCGCGTAGCTTTGCAGGTGCAGCGCCTCAAAGGTGTCGAGCGCCGCCCGGCGCATGATTTGATCCTGCTCGGGGGTGATATCGGCAGGGCATTTTTCCTCTGCCGCGCCGGCCTGATATTTGGTTTTGTAGTCGTAAAAGCCCTCTTTGGGGATGATCTCAATGGGCGGCAGCGCCTTGTCGCCGACAACGCCCACGGCAAATTCCCTGCCCTTGACGTACTGCTCGACGACGATCTCGGTTTCGCCGTAGGCAAACGCCTCTTTGACGGAGCGCATAAAGTCCTCCTGCGTTTCCACGATGGTGATGCCCACGCTGGAGCCGCCTGAGCAGGGCTTTACCACACAGGGGAAGATCCGCCAGCCTTGGGCGTCCTCGATGCTTTTGAACAGCTCGCCGCGCGGCGTGAGCACCTTCTTTTGGATCAGCACGCTTTTGGTCAGACCCTTGTTCATCGCCAGCGCCGAGCCGAGATAGCCCGAGCCGGTGTATTTCAGTCCCAGCAGATCAAAGGTCGCCTGCAACTGACCGTTTTCACCCTCGCCGCCGTGCAGCGCAAAAAAGGTGATGTCGGCGCAGGCGCAGATGTCGATCACATGCTCGCCGATAAAACGGTTGGTTTTGTCGCGGCGGTTTTCGCGGATCTCGTCGATGTCGGAAATGGTTTCGCCGACCTTGGCGTTGTCGGTGAAGCTGTAGTTGCTTTGAAACAGCTTATCCACATCCAAAATATCCTTTTCATACCCCGTGAAAACGTCCAGCAGGACAACATGGTGTCCTTTTTTTCGTAAAGCGGCGGAAACCAACAGTCCCGACGATATGGAAACGTCGCGCTCGGTGCTGGTGCCGCCTGCCAAAACAACAATTCTCATGATAGTATCCCCTCAAAATCAGAACATAAAGCCGTTGTGTCCCCAGTATTGGATCTCCTCAAAGGTGACATAGCAGTAATCGCCGCTGACGTCCGCTTCGTCGTTCAGGATCAGGCAAACGGCGGCGGTCAGCTTTTGGTAGGCGTCCTTGGTGGAGCCGCCAAACAGCTTGATCTCCACCATTGCCATGTTGGTGTCGCTGTCGCGGTGAAACGCCATGTCTAAATCATCTTTTACGGCAATCATCAAATAACGGTCACTTTTACCCGGTATAATACTGATGCAGTCGGATAACCGTCTTTTGATGATGGTTTTCTTTTCGTTAGAAAGCTTTGCGTTGGTTTTTACTTGAATAAATGGCATCTGTGTCAGCTCTCCTGTTAAATGATATTCGTGTTCTTATTATAATATTAATCGTGCCGGTTGTCAATCGCTTTGGATAAGAATCAAGGGGCAAGCCGCCGTTATCTTTTGTACACGTTGTTTCCCTCGCAGTCGATGGCGACGATGCACGGGAAATCTTCTACCGTATAGCGGCGCACTGCCTCCGTGCCCAAATCCTCATAGCAGAGAAGCTCCTCTTTTTGGATGCTTTTGGCGATCAGCGCCGCCGCGCCGCCGATGGCGGCAAAATACACCGCCTTGTTGCGTACGATCGCGTCGATGACCTCCTGTGAACGCGCACCCTTGCCGATCATGCCCTTTAGCCCTAAATCGAGCAGGGCAGGGGTGAATTTGTCCATGCGGTAGCTCGACGTGGGACCGGCGGGACCCACCGCATAGCCGGGCTTTGCCGGCGCGGGACCGACGTAGTAAATGACCTCGCCGCGCAGCTCCACGGGCAGCTCCGCGCCCTTTTGCAGCAGCTCAAACAGCCGCTTGTGCGCGGCGTCGCGCCCGGTCAGCAGCGTGCCCGTCAGCAGCACGCTGTCACCTGCGTGCAGGCTTTGTATATCCTCGTTCGTGAGGGGAAGGGTTATTTTTTTAACAGTCATGTTTTTTCTCCTTTTAACATGATTTGCACAGCAAATCTATTCATGTCGCCGGCGACGATTCATGTTTCTTTGAAACAATTCATGAACCGTCAGGTTCTATTCATTCCTGCTCCCGACGTTGCCGGATGTGTGTCGTTTGCCGGTGTCATTTCACCTTGGAGGCAGAAATGAATAGCGCTTACGCGCATGAATTGGCTGTGCCGTGAATGGTTCCTTCGGAACATGAATAGCGGCTGCCTTAAATCACCGCGCTTGCGTGGCGCGCAGCGTGACAGCAGATGTTGACCGCGACGGGCATACCGGCGATGTGGGTGGGCGCGGTTTCGATGTTGACGCCCAGCGCTGTGGTTTTGCCGCCCAAGCCGGCGGGACCGATGCCCATTTGGTTGATGGCGGTCAGCAGCTCGTCCTCCATCGCGGCGTAGCGCGGATCGGGATGACGGGTGTCAACGGCGCGGAAGGTCGCTTTTTTGGCGAGCTGCGCCGCGCGCTCAAAGGTGGCGCCGATGCCCACGCCCACCACGATCGGCGGACAGGGATTGGGGCCTGCGGCACGGACGGCGTCGAGGATAAACTGCTTCACGCCCTCGGCGCCGTAGGCAGGCGTCAGCATTTTGATCGCGGACATATTTTCGCTGCCGAAGCCCTTGCCGCCGGCGGTGATGCGGATGCCGTCGCCGGGGACGATGGTGGTGTGGATCACGGCAGGGGTGTTGTCGCGCGTGTTCACGCGGTCAAACACCGGGTCGGACACGACGCTCTTGCGCAGATAGCCCTCCTCATACGCTTCGCGCACGCCCTGCTGCACGGCGTCCTCAAAGCAGCCGTTCACCGCCACCTTGTCGCCGTACTCCACAAACAGCACCGCCAAGCCTGTGTCCTGGCACAGCGGGATCTCCTCGGCAGCGGCGATGTTGTCGTTTTCGATGATCTGGCTAAGCACGCTTTTGGCAACGGGGCTGTCCTCTGTGTCCAGCGCCGCCTCCAGCGCGTGCATGATATCTCTGCCGATAAAGTAATTGCAATCCATCAGCAGCTGTTTCACCGTCGCGGTCACAGCCGCGGCGTCGATGATGCGTACATCCATCCAATCACCCTTTCAGGATATTGTAAAATTTCAATTTATATTATAAAACTTTTTCACAGGTATTTCAATCTTTTTTATTTTGTGTTACAATAAAAAGGATAAAGCAAACAATCCAACACAAAGGAATGATGATATGAGCAAGATTTTAGTGGTAGACGATGAATTTCGCATCCGTCAAATCATCCGTAAATACGCCGAATTCGAGGGCTATGAGGTGGAAGAGGCCGTGGACGGTATGCAGGCGATCCAAATTTGCCGTCAAAAGGAATTTGACCTGATTATCATGGACGTCATGATGCCCGAGCTGGACGGTTTTTCCGCCTGCCGCGAAATTCGCAAGTTCCGCGACACGCCGATTATCATGCTGTCGGCGCGCGGCGAGGAATATGACAAGATCCACGGGTTTGAGCTGGGCAGCGACGACTATGTGGTAAAGCCGTTTTCACCCAAGGAGCTGATGATGCGCGTCGGCGCGGTCATCAAGCGCTCCGGCAAGGGCGACGACGCGCAGAAAAACGATGTGTTTACCTACAAGGAACTGGTGGTCGATTTTTCCGCGCGCACCGTGACCATCGACGGCAAGCGCGTCGAAATGACGCCCAAGGAATACGACCTGTTCTTTTATATGGTGCGCAACAAGGGTCTTGCGCTGACGCGCGAAAGCCTGATCAGCGAGGTGTGGGGCTACGACTTTTTCGGCGACGAGCGCACGCTCGACACGCACATCAAGCTGCTGCGCAAAAGTCTCGGCGAATACAGCAAATGTATCGTCACGCTGCGGGGAGTGGGCTATCGGTTTGAGACGGATTAGTTTGAAAAAACTGCCGCTGCGCATGAAGCTGCTGGCGTATTTTTTGGTGTTTGGCACGATCATCCTGATCATCTTATGGGTGTTTCAGTCGTTTTTTGTTAAGCCGCTGTACACCTATTCCAAAACCGCGACGATCGAAAAGGGCGCCAAAACCATCACGCGCGCGGTGAAGTACAACAAAAACGTGGCGGTAACGGTGGACAGTGTGGCCATGCAATACGGCTTGTCGGTGTATTTGTATGACACCGGCGGCGGAAAGCCGCAGTCGCCGCGTGAAAGCTCCTACGAAAACCCTGCGGCGCGGCTGTACATCGAATACAGCGACATTTTGCGCTACTACGAAAAAACCGTGGACGCCGGCGGCAAATGCAACTTTGTGGCGTCCAACGACATCACCGACGTGCGGCGCCGGCGCGAGGAAATTTTGAGATCCTCCGGCGGCAGCAGCACCGACAGCGTCAACCCGAAGATATATATGACCAGCGTCATCGAAAATGAAAGCCTGGTGTACACCTATATCATCGACCGTGCCGATGACCGGCAGTCGTTTTTGCTGATCACCTCCTCCATCACCCCTCTCAACACCATGCTGGAGGTCATCAAAAATCAAATGATTTTGGTGTCGGTGGTATTTGTGCTGCTGTCCATTGCCTTTTCGGTGTATGCCACCCGCCGCATCGCCCGCCCGATCGCGCAAACCAACGAGGCGGCAAAGGAGCTGGCAAAGCGCAATTATGCCGTGGAATTTGACGCCAAGGGCTACCGTGAGGTAGAGGAGCTGAACGGCACGCTCAACTATGCCAAAACCGAGCTGGCGGCAACCGAAAAATTGCAGCGGGATCTGATCGCCAATATTTCGCACGACCTGCGCACGCCGCTGACCATGATCACCGGCTACGGCGAGGTGATGCGCGATCTGCCGGGTGAAAACACGCCCGAAAACATTCAAATCATCATCGACGAGGCAACGCGGCTGTCCACGCTGGTCAACGACCTGCTGGATTTGTCCAAGCTGCAATCGGGCGCGCTGCAGGCGCAAAAAAAGGTGTTTAACCTGACCGACAGCATTCACGCCATTTTCGACCGCTACTCCAAGCTGATCGAGCAGGAGGGCTTTAACATCGTGTTCAACAGCAGCGAGGACGTGTATATCAACGCCGACGAGCTGCGCATTTCACAGGTCATTTACAATTTGGTGAACAACGCCGTCAACCACGCCGGCGAGGATAAAACCGTTATCATCACCCAAACCGTGCGCGACCGCCGCGTGCGCATCGAGGTGACCGACCACGGCGAGGGCATTCCCGCCGACAAGCTGCCCTATATTTGGGACAGGTATTACAAGGTGGACAAGGAGCACAAGCGCGGCGTCATCGGCTCGGGCTTGGGACTGTCCATTGTCAAAAGCATTCTCGACGCGCACAACGCGCGCTACGGCGTGCGCAGCGCTGTGGGAAAAGGCAGCACGTTTTGGTTTGAGATCGCCTGCGAGGGCGTCAAAAAAAGAAAACCGCCGAAAAAGGCGGAAAAATGATCCTATACTATCAATAGTATTCGCAATAAAAGAAACCGTCGGGCAGGAGCGTATCCTGCCTGACGGTTTTAAATTTTTTGCAGAAGGGGCGGTTTTTGAACCGCGTCCTTTGTTTACAGCGCTGCCACGGATTGCAGCATGGTTTCGTATTGCCGATGGTTTTCGGCGTTTCCCTTGTTGCGCGAAAGGTATTGGATCACATAAAACTTGTTTTTCATGCGAAACGCGAGCATTTCGCCCTGCTGCACGACGTCGGTGTCATCTGCTGTGTAGGAAAAGCGAATGCCCTTTGCCGTAATGCCGGCGATTTCCGTGCTGACGGCCGCCTCGCGGCGGTAGTTTTGCAGCTTTTGTTTCATGCGCGTTTCGGCGCCGCCGACAACCGATTTCGCGTCGGTCAGCAGATTTAAAAAACCCGGTTTTGTCCATGTGACCGAAATCACGGTGTGCTGCTGTTCATCATAAACACCCCAGCGGCAAGCGGGAGAGCCGAAAAACTTGGTCAGCTCGTCGCCCGTCATGGCGTGAAAGTTATCGTTATAATGGATAATGAATTCCCGGTTGATACGTGCTCTTTTCATCATGCTTCCCTCCTTGTCCCGGATATTACTTTACATTTAGTATAGCAAACAGTATAGGACAAGAATGTGACAAACAGATGTCGTTTAACCGAAAATTGTGAAATCTTTTAAAACGCCGTCCGGCGCTTGGTTTGCTCGCGCACGGCGTTGAATTTCCACACGCGGGTGTTGACCTCCACCACACCGGTGCCGCAGTATTCACAGAATTTTTGCCCGAGATTGCGGATCGGCGCGCCGCAGTTGGGGCAGTTCAGCCCCATGCCTTCGCCGTACACGCCCATCACGTCGGCGTCCTGCAAATACACCAAGTCCACCTCATACAGCGTTTGCAGCTTTTCGGTTTTGCTGCCGTTGAGGATCTTGCCGGTGTCGATGTCCTCCAAATAGGCGATCATCCCCACCGAGGTGTTGAAGCGAATGGTCACCGTGCCGCCGGACTTGATATATCTGCCGATCTCGCAGGCGTGGATCACAGGCTCCAGATAATACTGCTTTTGCCCGTTTGCGTTGAGGTTTTCCAGAATCTCGGTGATGCTGTTTTTCAGCGTTGGGGTGACCTCCTCGGGCAGCGTGGCGACGGAGCCGGTGGCGATCGCGTTCAGATAGCCGCGCAGCACGTTTTTTGCCTTATCGCGGTAGAGGTCGATGTCAAAATCGGGAAAATCGCGCAGGATCTCGGGGCCGTAGATGTTCGTCATCGACTGCACCGAGCGCGGCGTTTCGCTGAGCTTGCGCTGCTGCTCCCGGTAACCCTCCATCAAATCGTCGGTGCCGAACGCCTGACGGGAAAACTTGGATATTTTGGATTTGATCACAAAGCCTGCGCCGACAATGACGGCGAGCAGTCCCGCAATGACCGCGAGCGGAATAATAATGTTCATCATACTTGTTTATGCTTCCGGTTTTAACTGAATGCCCAGCACGTCGAGGCTTTCCCGGTCAACGGGCGACGGGCAGGCGCTCATCGGCTCGCTGGCGTTTTGCACCTTGGGGAAGGCGGTGACGTCGCGCAGGCTGTCGGCGCCGCAGAGCAGCATCGTCACGCGATCAAAGCCGATGCCCATACCGCCGTGCGGCGGTGCGCCGTACTTGTAGGCTTCCACCAAAAAGCCGAACTTGGCTTCGATCTCCTCGTCGGTCATTTTCAGGGCGCGGAACATCTTTTGCTGCAATTCGTAGTCGGTGATGCGCATCGAGCCGCTCGACAGCTCCACGCCGTTGAGCGTAAGGTCATACGCCTTGGCGATCACCTTGCCGGGGTCGGTGTCGAGGTATTGGATGCACTCCTCCTTGGGCATCGTGAACGGATGGTGCATGGCGACCCACTCGCCGCTTTCCTCGTCCTTTTCAAAGAACGGGAAGTCCACGATCCACAAAAATTTAAATTCGTCGGGGATGATATCCAGCCGCTTCGCCACCGTCAGGCGCAGCGCGCCCAGCGTGGACAGCACGGTGCTGTTTTTGTCGGCGACGATCAAAATCACGTCGCCCTGCTGTGCGCCGAGACGCGCATAGATCGCATTCAGCTCGTCCTCGGTCATAAATTTTTTAAAGGAGGCGTTGGGCGCGTCCACCCAGCGCACATACGCCAAGCCCTTGGCGCCGATGCCCTTGGCAAATTCGGTCAGCTTGTCGATCTCCTTGCGGGTGTAGACAGAAGCCGCGTTTTTCGCGACAATGGCACGCACCGAGCCGCCGTTTTCGATCGCGCCCGTAAACACCGAAAAGCCGCAGTCGCGCACCAAATCGGAAATATCCTGAATTTTCATGTCGAAGCGGATGTCGGGCTTGTCGGAGCCGTAGTTGTTCATCGCGTCGGCATAGGTCATGCGCGCAAAGGGCGTGGGCAGCTCCTTGCCGAGCACATCCCGGAACAGCCGCTTGAACAGTCCCTCGTTGACCGCAAGGATATCCTCCTCGTCCACGAACGACAGCTCCATGTCGATCTGGGTAAATTCGGGCTGACGGTCGGCGCGCAGATCCTCGTCGCGGAAGCAGCGCGCAA
>CAMKOU010000059.1 GCA_946414505.1 uncultured Clostridia bacterium
ACGAGTCTGCAAAACTCTGATGCGGCGGTTCAAATCCGCCTGTCGCCTCCAGAAAAAGGACTTCTTCGGAAGTCCTTTTTGTTATCAAACGAAAGGGTGCTTGGGATGAAACTGTACCTTGCTTCGCCATTTTTCAACGCGTATGAGCTGTCCTGCGTGCAGCGTGCCGAGGAACTGCTGACCGCGCGCGGGTTGGAGGTGTTCAGTCCGCGCCTGCACGAGGTGCGCACGCCCGTGACGGACAGGGCGCGCTGGTCACGCGAAACCTTCCGCAGCGACCGTCAGGCGCTGGACGCTGCGGATATGGTGGTCATGCTCTATCACGGCGCCTACAGCGACAGCGGCACCGAGTGGGAGGCAGGCTACGCCTGCGCCCTGGGCAAGCCCGTGGTGGCGGTGCACGTGGGAAAGGACAGCGCCGCCTCCAACCTGATGGTGCACGAAAGCGCCGCCGCCAATATCACGTTAGACGAATTGGCGCACTACGATTTCCATACGCTGCCGCCCAAGCCGTATACGGGCGACATGTTTTAAAACAGCACGCGGTATTTGATCAGGTAAATGACGAACAGGTGCAGGGGATAAAACACGTAGAAGGCGTATTTCAGCACAGGACCCGTCACAAAACCGCGTTTGCCGTTGTACAGCGAAATCGGAATAAACGCGCTCAGCGTCCACCAGTGGTTGTTCAGTAAAAATGCCGTCAGCGGCCGTGCCAGTTCGTTTTCGCGCAGGGCATACAGCAGTACGATAAAGGCGAAACCGCCTACCGAATAATCGACGCGCAACGCCACCGACAGCACCGCCAGTGCCACCAGCGCACCCATTTTGAGCATGAAATGCGGCAAATATTCCAAGGCGCATATGCCCAAATAGCCCAAATACAGGGTGAAAAAGATGTTTTGACCGCTGAAAAGCAGATTTCCGCTGTGCACCAGATTCCACGGGATCTCCGAAATCAGCGCGAACAGCAGCAGGCTGCCGCCGTAGCGGACGCGGTTGCGGGTGTGTAAGAAGCCCTCGATCATCAATAAGCAAAAAATCGGGAACGCCCATCTGCCGATGTTGCGCATGACGCGGTACAGCGTGACGTCCATGCCGAACACGCTGAACCACACCCAGCGCTGCGGCACCAAATGGCTGGCGATATGATCGATCAGCATGGTGATGACGGCGATCACCTTGAGGGCGCTGCCGCTGAGGATCCTCATTTTGTCGGGAAGAAAGCGATAGGTTGTCATGGTATTCTCCTTTTTGTGTATAATAACAGGGGTTGGCTCCGCCGGGAGTCAACCCCTTTATTATAGCAGGTTTACTTCGTTTTGTAAACCTCGTCCGGCTTTTCGCTTTTTTGGATAAATCGGATGATCACCAGGGTGCCGATGGTCAGGACGATACCGATCGGCAGCGCGATAAACCATTCCTGCACAAAGCCTGCGATGATGTAGGTGACAAAGGAGATCGCCGCCATAGTCAGCGCATACGGCAGCTGCGTGGAAACATGGTTGAGGTGGTTACACCGCGCACCCGCCGAGGACATGATCGTTGTGTCCGAAATCGGAGAGCAGTGGTCGCCGCACACAGCGCCTGCCAGACAAGCGGAGATGGAAATGATCTTGATGGTGGAGTCGGGCGTGGCG
This sequence comes from uncultured Clostridia bacterium, assembly GCA_946414505.1. Classification (GTDB taxonomy): domain Bacteria; phylum Bacillota; class Clostridia; order Oscillospirales; family Acutalibacteraceae; genus Ruminococcoides. The sequence continues at coordinate 1,641 of CAMKOU010000059.1, forward strand.
CTGAACAGGCTGATGACGATCGGGATCAAAATGCCGAAGGTGCCCCACGAGGTGCCCGTTGCAAAGGCAAGAATGCACGCCACGATAAAGATGATCGCGGGCAGGAAGTTTTGCAGCGAGGACGCCGCGCCTTCCATCAGCACCGCCACATAGTACTTGGCGCCCAACAGCGCGGTCATGTTTTTGAGCGCGGTGGCAAAGGTGAGGATCAAAATGGCAGGCACCATTGCCAGGAAGCCCTTGGGGATCGCCTCCATCGCCTCCTTCAGGGTGACGATCTTGCGAATGTTGAGGTAGATAATGGCGAAGATCAAGGCGATCAGACCGCCCCAGGGCAAGCCAACCGCGGCCTCGGTGTCGGAGAACGCCGTGATAAAGGGCACGCCGTCCAGCAAGCCGCCGTTATACACCAGCGCAAACACCGAAACGACGATCAGTACAATGACGGGCAAAAGCAGGTCGATGACCTTGCCCTTGGGGTGAGGGGCTTCTTCGGTTTCCTCCACGCGGTCGCCCGTGGTGTAGAGGTCGTTTTTATAGATGGCGTTGTACTCGTGCAGCGCCATGGAGCCGTAGTCAAAGTTCATCACGCACAGCGCGATGATAAACACAAAGGTCAGCAGGGAATAGAAGTTGAACGGGATGGCAGTGATAAACAGGTTGATGCCCTGACCGTCCTCGGCGTATGCCGCCACAGCCGCCGCCCACGAAGAGATCGGGGCGATCATGCACACAGGCGCCGCCGTTGCGTCGATGATGTATGCCAGCTTGGCGCGCGAGATTTTGTGACCGTCGGTGACGGGGCGCATGACGGAGCCGACCGTCAGACAGTTGAAATAGTCGTCAATGAAAATCAGCACGCCCAAAACAAAGGTCGCCAGCAGTGCGCCGGTGCGTGTTTTAATGTGCTGTGCCGCCCATTTGCCAAACGCCGCCGAGCCGCCGGATTTGTTGACCAGCGCGACGATAACGCCCAGCTCTACCAGGAAAATGAAGATGCCCGCCGTTCCGGTGACCGCTTCGATCAAGCCGTCGGTCATGACCGCGTCAACGGTTTTCAGCGGGTTGAAGTTCGCGTACATCAAACCGCCTGTGACGATGCCGATAAACAGCGAGGAATATACCTCTTTGGTGATCAGCGCCAGACCGATCGCGATAATCGGCGGCAGCAGCGCCCAAGCCGAGCCCTGCACCTGACCGGCGCCCTCACATTCGGGGCAGGGCGCGTCCTTCATGGTGCCGGTGCCGTGGCAGTAGTTGCATTCCACGGCGCCCGTGCCCTTGCACACCGTGCAGTCCTTGCCGTTCGCCTGTAAGGTGCCGTTGCACGCCGGACACACAACCGTGTGCGCGTCGGCGTCGCAGTGGCCGCAGTCTGTGTCATGTACAATGCCGGTTCCCTCGCAGTTCAGGCACTTTACCGTGCCCAGCGCGCCGCCCGACACGCCGGCGTACACCAGCAGCCCGACGACGACCAGCGAGAAACAGACAAGTATGATTTTTTTTGCTTTTGTCATGGTGGGTTCCCTCCGTAATCATTTTAAGGCAATACCGTCTAGCGTAGTTTCCATTATAAAACACTTTGGTGCTTTTCGTCAATAGTTTTAGCGCATTTTGGTGAAATTTGGTTATTTTTCCCGTTTTGCGGCGCGGTGCGTTTGCAATTGTGCGGCGGTTATGGTACAATATAGGACAAGATCACGAAAAGAGGCGAAGGATATGTTGGATGCCGGCATTTTGCGCTGCCCTGTCTGCGCACAGGCGCTGCACGCGGACGAGCGCACCCTGCGCTGCGGCAGCGGACACAGCTTTGATATTGCCAAAGAAGGCTACTGCAACCTGTTGCGTACGGGCAAGCCGGGCGACAGCCGGGGCGACAATAAGGAAATGGCGCGTTCACGCCGCGATTTTTTGCAAAAGGGCTATTTCGATCCGCTGGCGCGTGCGGTGGAAGCATGTGCGGCACAGTATACGAAAGACGGCGACACGGTGCTGGACATCTGTTGCGGAGAGGGCTACTACACCGATTACCTCTCCCAACAGCTTTCGCGCCGCTGTTTCGGCTTTGACATTTCCAAAAATATGGTGCGGCTTGCCGCCAAACGCCGCTGCGGGGCGACCTTTTTTGTGGCGAATATCGCGTCGATCCCCGTGCGCGATGCGTCGGTTAAGCTGGCGTTTCACCTGTTTGCGCCGTTTCACGCGGCGGAATTCGGCAGGATACTCGCGGACGACGGCATCATCGTCACCGCCGTGCCGGGCAAGCGCCATTTGTTCGGCTTAAAACAGGTGCTGTATGAAACCCCCTACGAAAACGACGAGCAGCCGCCCAAGGCGGACGGCCTGACGCCTGTGGACACGCTGCGCGTGCAGACATCCGTCACCCTGCACACGGAGGAGGATATCGCCGCGCTGTTTCAAATGACGCCCTATTACTACCACACGCCGTCGGCGGGCAAACAGCGTCTGGCGCAGCTGGATGCCCTTACCATGGACATCGCGTTTGTGCTGTATATATACCGCAAGGGATAAACGCAAAACCGGTCTTCCAACACGAGGTCGGCAAACCGGTTTTGTCGCGTCTAAAAAAAAGAGACGAAAAAGGATTATTTCTGTTTGATCAGGCTGTAGGTTTGTGCGTCGCTTTTAAGCTCCAAATACTCGTCGGACAAGGTTTTGCGCAGATTATACGTAAAGGTCACGGTTTCGCCCCAGCTGTTGATGGCAATATCCACGGTTTTCTTGGCTTTGTCCACCGAATAGGTGCCCTCGGCGTCGGACTTTTCCTTTTTGCTGTGCAGCAGACACTTGTTCGTGCCGTCAAACGTCCACTGCCAGTCGCCCTCGCCTTTGTCGGTGTTCCAGGTGCCCTGCAGCAATTGGTTGTCGTTGTTGTTTAAGCCAAGCTCTTCGTTCAGATAACTGACCGCATCGTTTTTCAGCTTGCTGACATTGCCGTCAAAGCCTGCCTCGCTCTGCAAATAGTCCTTCGCGTTACTTACAATTTTGTTACCTGTGTCTTGTAAATTTTCGGAGCAAGCGCACAAAAGTGTCATAGAGGTTACAGCCGCCAGTATAGCGACGACCGCAAACAACGTGCGTTTCATAGGAAAACCCCCCTTGTTTCATTTTCTAATATATTATAGCATTTTGATGATACATATATATTCTATAGATGAAATAATACGGTTTTTCAAAAAAAATTTACTTTCAAAAAGAAATTTGAGCAGCTAAAAAAGCACCAATTGACAGAAAATGACGGTTTGCGCGTGCCTGAAAAACAATTTAGGCAATACCGCACAATTCAGGTGTGCGGATTGCGCAGCCAGATTTTTCGTCAGAGTGTACAAATAATCAGTGCGCATACTGACGTATGCGTGCTGATTTTTGGACACTATGACGGAATAAGATGCAAGCAAGGCGTGCACCGCGAATTGTGCGGTGTTGCCTTTAATCTGAAAACCGGTCGCAAAATGCCTCAAAAACACCATATCTTGTGAATGTTGTCGTAAATAAGCTTATATCGTGTATAAATAATCGTCAAAAAAAGGTTTGACATTTCTTTACAAAAGTGTTACAATAAAACACGGTTACATGAGTGTAACAATTTATGTGACGGAAGAGAAAGAAAAGATGGTTTAATGGAGATAAAACGCCAATCTTCGGAAAGGATGATTATTTGAAACGAAACCTGATTAAAAAGATTTCCGCAGCTTTTGCAACGACGGCGATTTTGTTTACAACAGTATTTTCGGTATCTATCTTTGCAAACGCGGCAGGCACCAACTTCACGCCCCGTTTTTCATCGCCCGACAGCGGAAATTCGTATTATTTCAGTGATAAGAATGTTTTTTATGCCAGCGGTTACGGAATGCCGAACTGCACCGCCTATGCATACGGCAGAGCATATGAAATTTTAGGCTATGAGCCCGACTTGTCATGGGCAAGCGCAGGTCAGTGGTATGACTACAACCGCTATTCCGGCGCCTTTGATTACGGCAAAACGCCCCGTGTCGGCGCGATCGCCTGCTGGAGCTACAGCGGCGGCGGCGGCCACGTGGCAGTGGTGGAGAGCATCGACAGCAACGGCAATATGATTCTCTCCAACTCCGCTTGGAACCGCTATGATCTGTTTTTCTATTTGACCTATGCGCACACAAGCGATGCGAACCCCGGCGGCAACAGCTGGTGGAATTTCGAGGGATATATCTATCTGTTGGACGATGCGGCGCCGCAGCCCACGACCAAGGCGACGCAGCCCACGACCAAGGCAACGCAGCCTGCAACAACGGTTGACCACACCTCTTCCTACAAAACCGGCGTGTATCAAACAACCGGTTCCTTAAACTTCCGTACAGGAGCAGGCACCAACTTTACTTCCACCGGATATATCGACGTCAACCAAACCATTGTTGTTACCCAAACGTATTTTGCGAGCGGCTACAACTGGGGCAAAACCACCTACAACGGAACCACCGGTTGGGTGGCGCTGGAATACACGAAATATGTGGCGGAGAAAATAGAGGACGTGACAACAGCGCCCGCTACCGTACCCGCAACCACGCAAGCGCCGAAAATCCGTAATTTGCGCGGTGACCTCAACAACGACGGAACGCTCACTATTTCGGATGCGACGCTGATGCAGCAGTATTTGGCACGCATGATCGAATTGAACAACACGCAGTTGAAGTTGTTTGACTTTGACGGCAACGGCAAAAACACCATTGACGATGTAACCTCTTTGCAGCGTTACTTACTCACAAAATAAACCATCGCAGGGACAAGCCCAACGGCTTGTCCCTGTTTTTTTTAAAAAATTTTTTGATTTTTTTTAAAAAGCCCCGGAATTTGTCCCTTTTTTGTCCCGATGTGTCTGTTATACTGTAGTCACAAAAGAAAAACAAACCAAAACAAAACCAAACCAAACAAAATCAAAACACAATTAAAAAGGAGATCAACACTATGAAACATTCTGTAAAAATCAATCTGAAAAAAGTCGGACTTTCTGTCACTGTTATTGCGATCGCTGCCGCTTCCGTGTTTGCCATGACCGCCTGCGGCGCCAAAAAATCGGAGAGCAAAACCTCCGCCGCCATTACCGCCGGCACCACGGTGGCTGCGTCCGCAGTGGACAACGAGCAGTTCAACACCGTAGCGCCCTACAACGGCGAAAGCGGCAACAACAACAGCAGCGGCAACAACAACAGCAGCGGCAACAGCGGCAACACCAGCAACAGCAACAGTAACAACAACAGTGCGGCGCCTGCGCAAAACGAATACAACACCGTTGCTCCGTACCAAAACAACACGCAGTCCGGCGGCAGCGACAGCAGCAAGGAATACAATACCGTAGCGCCGTATCAGGAAAACACACAAGCGACAACGACGCAGCCAGCCGCCAACAACGACGGTGAATTTAACACCGTGGCTCCCTACAACGGATAATGAGGTGAAACAAATGTTGATGAAATTAATGTTATTAGCAGCCGCAACGGCAGCAGCCGTCAGCGCCACCACAGGTGTGGCAACCAATACCGTCAGCGGAAACGCAAGCAGCAAAAACAAAAAAAGAGAGGCGTTCCCCGGTGAGATCTTGGAGTTGCCCGAGCACCGCGCCGTGTTTATGGACGATCCCACCGCAAAGACGTATCAAATGGATTATATGTATGTGTAAAAAACAGCAGTAACGACCGGTTGCGTGCAGCAGCCGGTCGTTTTTGGCGTGTCGGGAAACTACTGTCGTTTCCTGTCCAAGTAATCCTGCAAAATGATCGTCGCCGCCACCGCGTCCACGGCGTTTTTGCGTTTTTTGCCGCGCGTGTTGGTGTCGTTTAAAAACGAATGCGCCGTGATCGTGGTGCCGCGCTCGTCCTGCATCACCGTTTCCAAACCGGTCAGTTCGCTGAGCTGCGTGGCGACGGCGCGCGCGTTTTGGGCGCTTTCGCCCTCGCTGCCGTCCATGTTTTTCGGCAGTCCCACCACCAGCAGCTCCGCGCCGGCTTCCTTCGCCGCAGCGGCGATTTTATGCGGCAGCTGCACGGGCGACTTTTCAAAAATCACCTTGTAGGGCGACGCCAAAAACTCCGTTTTATCGCAAAGGGCAAGTCCGGTTCTGGCTTTTCCCAAATCGACCGACATGATTATCATCAAACCATTCCTTTCGGGGAGATAGCTCTATTATAAGGCAAAAGCAGGAGGGATACAAGGGTTTTATGATATGTTTCTACAAAAGAATATAAAAAGCTGCCGCCACGGAATGACAAAACGTTGGGCGGCATTCTTTTATAATAGGGGTATCAAACGGCAAAGGAAGTTACAAGAATGGACAGCGTAAAACGGTCTGCGCCGCGTCATGCGGCACAGGAAAACGGCGCAAGGGCGGTGGTGCTGCATGTGGTGTACGGCGGCATGGGCTTTTTGGTGGCGCACGGCGCAGTGCTCGGTGATCTGGCGCCCTTTGGTGCCTCTTATGCGGCGGCAGCGCCGAAAAAGTATTTGGCGGCAGCCATGACAGGCACGGTGGTAGGGTATGTGACGCGCGACCCGACCGACTGCTTTCGCTATGCGGCTGTCGTGATCGCCATCGGTGCGCTGCGGTGGCTGTTCAGTGAGGCGAACGTCATCCGCCGCAGCCGGCTGTTTGCCCCGTTGCTGGCGTTTGGCACCGTGCTTGCGGCGGGCGGCGCCCTGTGGCTGGGCGGAGCGGCAGGCATGACCGCGCCGGCGGATCATATTATCGAAGCGCTGCTGGCAGGTGCGGCGGCGTATTTTATGGCAACCACCGTGCGCCTTGGCACAGGACGCAGGGGACCGGCTGCTTTTACACGCCCCGAGAGCGCGTGTCTGGTGATGACGGGCTGCGTGCTGCTGCTGTCCCTCAGCAGCGTCAGCATCGAGGGTATCTCTGCGGGGCGCATTTTGGCGGTGACGGCGGTGCTGCTGTGCGCCCGTTACGGCGGCGTCAGCGGCGGCGCCGTTTGCGGCGTGTGTACCGGCGCGGTGTTCAGCCTTGCCGACGGCGTGTCGGGGTATTTATGCGGCGGCTTTGCCTTCGGCGGATTGACAGCAGGCATGTTTTCGTCCGTGGGACGGTTTGCCTGTGCGCCGGCGTTTGTGCTGAGCAACGCGATGATGTGTCTGGCGTTCGGACAGGAGGACACGCTCGGCTCAGTGCTGATTGAAAGCCTGATCGGTGCGGCGGTGTTTTTGCCCCTTCCCAAGGAGGTCGGCAATGTGATCGCACCGCTGTTTGCGCGCGGAAAAGCTGCGCCGGACAGCAGCCTGCGCCGCGGCGTGAAAATGCGGCTCGACGTCGCGTCCAAGGCGATCGCCAATGTCCAAAATGATGTGAAAAATGTGTCCGCAAAGCTGGACGAAATGGCGTCGCCGCGCTTTGCCGGGGTGTGCGAGGGCGTTGCCGCCGAGGTGTGCGGCGGTTGCGGTCTGCGGATGTACTGTTACGCGCACGAGGGCGGCGTCACGCGCGACGATTTTCGCCGCTTGGAGCCATTGCTGGCGGCGCAGGCGACGATCACCGAAGCCGACGTGGAGGGCGCTTTTGTCAAGCACTGTTGCAAAAAGGGCGAAATTGCGGCGAGCATGACCGTGCATTACCGCCGCCTGCTGGCGGCGCGTGAGGCGCAGCGGCGCGTCGGCGAGCTGCGCGGCGTAGTGGCAGGACAATTTGCGGGCGTCAGCGATATTTTGCATGATCTGTCGCAGGAGTTGTGCGCCGCAGAGCAGCCCGACGCCGATCGTGCCGAGCGCGTGATCGCCGCATTAGGCGCGGCGGGCTGGCGTGTTACCGATTGCGTTTGTTTGATCGGCAGCGGCGGACGGCTGACGGTGGAGCTGGAGCTGGGACACCCGATCGCGGACGTTCACCGGGGCAATTTGGCGCGCGAGGTGTCCAAAGCCTGCGGCAGACGGATGGATCTGCCCACACTGAGCGACGGGGGAGACCACGTGCGCGCGGCGCTGTGCGAAATGCCGTACTATGATGTGGAGATCGGCACCGACCAGCATATCGCGGACGGCGGCAAGCTGTGCGGCGACTGCATCGACTACTTCAACGACGGCATGGGCAGCACCTACGCCTTGGTGTGCGACGGTATGGGCACCGGCGGCAGGGCGGCGGTGGACGGCAATATGGCGGTTTCGGTGATGGGCAGGCTGCTGCGGGCAGGCTTGTCACCCGACAGCTCGCTGCAAATCGTCAACGCGGCGCTGATGATCAAAAGCGAGGACGAATCGCTGTCCACGATCGACGTGACGGGCATCGACCTGTACACGGGCGGCGTCACGCTGAAAAAGGCAGGCGCGCCGCTCACCTATGTAAAACGCGGCAGCAGGCTGACGGCGCGCGAGATGCCGTCGCTGCCCGCGGGTATTCTCAACAATATACGGTTTTCGACCGATACCGTTCAGTTAAAGGCAGGCGACATGGTGGTTATGGTGTCAGACGGCGTACTCACAGGCGACGAGCGCTGGTTGGAGCGGCTCATTCGCACATGGAACGAGGGCAGTACACAGGATTTGGCGCAGGCGGTGGTGCAGGAGGCGATCCGGCGCCGTGCCGCAACCAAGGACGACGACATCACGGCGGTAGCGATCCGCTTGGTGGAAAATCAATAAAGCAGCGGCGTGAAGCAAAGATCACTTCACGCCGCTGTTGCGTCATGGTTGATTAACCGTCGTATTTGGTGTTGGTGACGAACTGTGCGCCCGTTTGCTGACCG
>CAMKOU010000060.1 GCA_946414505.1 uncultured Clostridia bacterium
AACCGGCGGTAAGCACCGCCAAGGAAGCCGAAGAAATGGCGGTAAGCACCGCCAAAGCCCCCGAAGAAACAGAAGTAAGCACCGCCAAAGCCGCCGAGGAAACAGCAGTAACCACTGCCGAGGTCACCGAGGAAACAGCGGAAAGCACTCCCAAAGCTGATGAGGAAACAGCGGAAAGCACCGCCAAAGCTACCGAGGAACCGGCAGTAAGCACCGCCAAGGTCGCCGAGGAAACGGCGGTAAGCACCGCCAAAGCCGCCGAGGAACCGGCGGTAAGCACCGCCGAGGTCACCGAGGAAACAGCGGTAAGCACCGCCAAAGCCCCCGAAGAAACAGAAGTAAGCACCGCCAAAGCCCCCGAGGAACCGGTAGTAAGCACCGCACAAGCCGTTGAAGAAACAGCGGTAAGCACCGCCGAGGTCGCCGAGGAACCGGCGGAAAGCACTGCCAAAGCTGCTGAGGAAACAGCGGAAAGCCCTGCCGCGGGCAAGGACGATAAACTTTCCATGGCTATCGGCGTCGCCGGGATCGCCACAGGAAAAGCGGTAAGCGCCACCGACGCCGCCGAGACCGCAGAGAAAAAGACGGTAAGCGCTGCCGTGCCCGCAAAGAAAAAGGCGGTAAGTACCGCCGAAGCCGCCGGGGGCCATGTCAAAAAAGTCAGCAAGGATTATGATACGCTCAAGCAGGACAACCTCCGCCTGCGCGAAACGCTCAAGGAAATCATCAAAAAAATGAAGGTCGTCAATGAACTCCGCCGCAAGGAAGGCGGCTCCGTTGGCGCCGACAAGGGAAAGACCCATCAGAACGACTCTCAGATCGGCAAGAAATGACCTGATGACAGCGCAGGCTGATTTTCCCACTCGGTTTATCCATCATCACAGGGCTTGACCGTGGTCAAGCCCTGCTTTTTATCACATAGTATACTATCTTCAAATACACGTCCCTGTCAGCGCGCGGTACAGACAGCTTCCTTCATTTTGCGGACATATGCGCCGATATGCTCCGGCGCTTCTTTGCCGTACTGTTCCAAAAGACGGACAATGGCAGAGCCGACGATCGCGCCGTCGGCATATTCCGCCATCTGCTTTGCCTGTTCGGGCGTAGATATGCCGAAGCCGATGGCACAGGGGACGTCGGTGTTTTCGCGGATGACCTTGACGATCGCGCCAAGGTCGGTGGTGATTTCACTGCGAACGCCGGTAACGCCGAGGCTGGATACCAAGTAAATAAAGCCCTCCGCTTCTCCGGCTATCATGCCGATTCGGTTTTCCGAGGTGGGTGCGATCAGAGAAATCAACGCCACATCATAACGGCGGCAAATATCCGAAAATTCCTCCTTTTCTTCAAAAGGAATGTCGGGCAGGATCAGCCCGTCAATGCCGATTTCGCGGCAAATGGCAATGAATTTGTCCGCGCCGTAGGAAAACACCACATTGGCATAGGTCATAAATACCATCGGTACGGTGACGTCTTTTCTGAGCTCCCGCACGAGGTCAAAAATCTTATCGGTATCCACGCCGCCGCTGAGCGCGCGGATGTTTGCCGCCTGGATAACAGGCCCCTCGGCGGTCGGATCGGAAAACGGAATGCCCAGCTCGATCAGATCCGCGCCGTTTTGCGCCATTGCCCGCACCGCCGCCGCCGTTGTTTCCAGGTCAGGGTCACCGCAGGTTATAAACGGAATGAACGCCTTTCCGTTTTGAAATGCCTTCGCAATATTACTCATAAATATCCTCCCCTCTGTAACGCGCGATAGCCGCGCAGTCCTTGTCGCCCCTGCCGGAGATGGTGATGACGATGATTTTGTCCTTCTCCAGCGTGGGTGCGAGCTTCATGGCGTAGGCTACGGCGTGCGCCGATTCGATCGCAGGAATAATGCCCTCGGTTTTTGAGAGATACTCAAAGGCATTGACCGCCTCGTCGTCGGTAACGGCAACATATTCCGCTCTGCCGGTGTCGTGAAGATGCGCGTGCTCGGGTCCGACGCCGGGATAATCAAGCCCTGCCGAAATGGAGTAGACAGGCGCGATCTGTCCGTGCTTGTCCTGACAAAAATAGGATTTCATGCCGTGGAAGATGCCCAGCCTGCCGGTGGAGATGGTGGCGGCGGTCTCAAAGGTATCGATCCCTCTGCCTGCCGCTTCACATCCGATCAGGCGCACGTCCTCGTCCTCAATAAAATGATAAAAGCTGCCGATGGCGTTGGAGCCGCCGCCGACACAGGCGATTACCGCGTCGGGCAGTCTGCCCTCCTTTTCAAGCATTTGCGCCTTGATCTCTTTGGAGATGACCGCCTGAAAATCGCGGACGATGGTCGGAAACGGGTGCGGCCCCATAACAGAGCCAAGGCAATAGTGGGTGTCGCTGATGCGGTTCGTCCACTCGCGCATCGCCTCGCTGACCGCATCCTTCAGCGTCCGCGTGCCGCTCTTTACGGCAATGACCTCGGCGCCGAGCAGCCGCATTCTGTAGACGTTGAGCGCCTGGCGGACGGTGTCCTCTTCGCCCATAAACACAACGCATTCCATGCCGAGCAGCGCCGCCGCGGTAGCGGTGGCAACGCCGTGCTGACCGGCGCCTGTCTCCGCGATCAGCCGTGTTTTTCCCATCTTTTTGGCGAGAAGCGCCTGACCGAGCACGTTGTTGATCTTATGCGCGCCGGTATGGTTCAGATCCTCGCGCTTGAGGTATATTTTCGCGCCGCCCAGATCCTCTGTCATGCGTGCGGCATAGTAAAGGCGTGAGGGGCGGTTGGCATATTCGTTAAAAAGCTCTGTCAGCTCCCGGTTAAACGCGGGATCGTTTTGATAGTGATGATATGCTGCTTCCAGCTCGATCACGGCGTTCATCAGGGTTTCGGGAATATACTGTCCGCCGTGAATACCGAAGCGTCCGTTTGGATTGGTCATTCTGTTTCTTCCTTTCTTACAGCCGCGGCAAATGCTGCCATTTTCTTCTTATCCTTTAAGCCGTCTGTTTCGATTCCCGTGCTTACGTCAAGCGCATAGGGATGCAGCCTGTGCATGGCGTCGGTGACATTATCCGGATGCAGCCCGCCGGCGAGAAAATACGGCTTTTTGAAATGTTCGACAAGCGCCCAGTCAAAGGTCTTTCCCTCGCCCGTGCCCGCATCAAGAATGATATAATCGGCAACGGTTTCCTCGGCAGCGGCAACGTCCTGCGCGCTGTGGATTTGAAACGCTTTGATGACGGGCTTGCCGGTTTCTTTTTGAATGCGGGTGATGTATGCCACGCTTTCGTCCCCGTGAAGCTGCGCCGCGTCGATAATGCCGAGGTTCAGCAGCGAGATCACCTGATCGATATCCTCATTCAAAAACACCCCGACGGCTTTAATGTCCTTGTGCAGCAGGTTTTTCAAATCCACCGCCTGTTTATAGCTGACGCGCCGTTTGCTGTTTGGCGCAAACACAAAGCCGATGAAATCGGGCTTGATCTCGTTGGCGGCTTCTATGTCGCAGGAACGCGTCAGTCCGCAAAATTTGATTTTAGTCATCCTATCCCCCTCAGTTCACTCAATGCTTTTCTTTTGTCGGCGGCTTTCATCAGCGTTTCGCCGATCAAAACCGCGTCTGCGCCGATTTCACGCAGGGCTTGCACGTCTTCCGGCGTTTTGACGCCGCTCTCTGAAACGAAAATCACATCCCCGGGGATCAGCTTTCCGAGACAGCGGCTGTTTTCGGTGTCAACGGAAAAATCCTTCAGGTTCCTGTTGTTTACGCCGACGATCCTTGCGCCGCACCGCAGCGCCGTTTTCACCTCGGCTTCGTCGTGCGCTTCCACAAGCGCCGAGAGTCCCAGCGCATCGCAGATTTGGATATACGCCTTGATTTGTTCTTCACGCAGCAATGAAACGATCAGCAGAACCGCCGCCGCACCGAGGCACTTCGCTTCGTAAAGCATATATTCATCCACGGTAAAATCCTTGCGCAGACACGGAATGCCGACTGCCTGTGCGATCTCCTGCAAATACTTGTCGTCGCCTAAAAACCACTTGGGTTCTGTCAGCACCGAAATACAGTCCGCACCGGCGCTTTCGTACTCCTTTGCAATTTGAAGATACGAAAACTCCTCTGCGATGATGCCCTTGGACGGCGACGCTTTTTTGCACTCGCAGATAAAGGCAATATCGTCCGTTTTCAGCGCGTTTTCAAATGTAAAGCCACCGCGCGGCAGTGAAAAGGCACGCTCTTTTAATGCTTCCAAAGAAACCGTTTGCTTTGCCTGCCTCACGCGCTCGTGCGCATACGCCGCAAGACTGTCAAGGATCGTCATATCTCTACCTCGGGGCGGTTGCTCACTTCGATCACCTTTTCGAGCGTTTTCAGCGCGGCGCCCGAATCGATCAGCTCAGCGGCAAGCGCGATACCGCTTTTCAGGCTGTCCGCCTGCCCGTACAAATACAGCGCCGCACCTGCGTTCATCAGCACCGCGTTGCGCATATGCCCCGGCGCACCGCTTAAAATGCTGCGTGTGATTTGTGCGTTCTCGGCGGGTGTGCCGCCCCTTAGATCCGCCTTGGTACAGCGCGTAAAGCCGAACTGCTCGGGTATGATGACATAGGATTTAATCCATCCGTCCTTGATCTCACAAATCTTTGTCGGGGCGCTTAACGAAATTTCATCCAGCTTATCCTGTCCGTAAACCACCATACCGCGCTTTACGCCGAGGTTGATCAACACCTGCGCGAGCGGCTCGATCAGATACTCGTCATACACGCCGAGCAGCTGGTGCGTCGGAGAAGCAGGGTTTGTCAGCGGTCCCAGAATATTGAACACCGTGCGGAAGCCCAGCTCACGGCGGATGGCGCCGACGTACTTCATCGAGGTGTGGTACTTTTGCGCGAAGAAGAAGCACATGCCGGCTTCCCTGAGCATCTCTATGCAGCGGGCAGGGCTTTGGTGGATGTTCACGCCGAGCGCTTCCAGACAGTCCGCCGTGCCGCTGTTGGAGGAAGCGGCGCGGTTGCCGTGCTTGGCAATTTTGACGCCTCCTGCCGCTGCAACCAGCGCCGACGTGGTGGAGATATTAAAGCTGTGCGCATTGTCGCCGCCTGTGCCGACGATCTCCAGCACCTCCATGCCGGTGTCCACCTTCGTCGCGTGGTCGCGCATCGCCGCAGCGCAGCCGGCGATCTCGTCGGTGGTTTCCGCCTTGGCGCTTTTGGTGGACAGCGCCGCCAAAAATGCCGCATTCTGCGTCGGAGACGTTTCGCCGCTCATGATCTCATTCATCACGGTATACGCTTCCTCATAGGTCAAATCTTCCTTGTTGACTATTTTTACGATTGCTTCCTTTATCATGTCATTACCCCCTGATAAAATTTTCCAACATAATTTTCCCGTTCGGCGTCATAATGGATTCGGGATGGAATTGCACGCCGTATATGGGATATGTACGGTGCTGAACTGCCATCACCTCGCCGTCGGCTGTTCTCGCAGTGACTTGCAGGCAGTCGGGCAGCGTCTTTTCGTCGACTGCCAGCGAATGATACCGGGCAGCCACATCCGTTGGCGGACAGTTTTGAAACAAGCGCGTGTCCGTATCCATCGTCACCGCCGATTGCTTGCCGTGCATCAGCTGCTTGGCATAGGTGACGGTCGCGCCAAATGCCGCGCAGATCGCCTGATGTCCGAGACAAACGCCGAGTATGGGGATTTCCCTTCCCAGTTCACTCACTACTTCCATGATATTGCCTGCATTTTCCGGTCTGCCGGGACCGGGAGACAGAATGATGCGGTCGGGATGCAGTGCGCGGAGTTCCGAAACGGACATTTCGTCGTTGCGAATGACCCTGACGGCAGGGTCTATACTTCCGACAAGCTGATAAAGATTATACGAAAAGCTGTCATAGTTATCGATCAATACGGTCATAGCCCTTCCTCCTGCGCCTGCTCCAGCGCTTTCAGCGACGCCTTTGCCTTGTTTAAGCATTCCTCATATTCCTTTTCGGGATCGGAGTCGGCAACGATGCCCGCGCCGCTTCTGACAAATACCTTGCCGTTTTTCTTGTAGCAAAGCCGGATGGCGATGCAGGTGTCCATATTTCCGGTAAAATCAATATAGCCGATGGCGCCGCCGTAGATGCCGCGCTTGTTGTTTTCGAGCGCCCCGATAAGCTGACAGGCACGGATCTTCGGCGCTCCCGAAAGCGTTCCGGCAGGCAGTACCGCTTCAATGGCGTCAAGCGCGTCCTTGTCGGTACGGATCTCTCCGCGAACGGTTGAGCCGATGTGCATCACGTGTGAAAAGCGCTCGACGGAACGGAGTTTTTCCACCTCGACCGTGCCGAATTTGCTGACTTTTCCGAGGTCGTTCCTGCCCAGATCAACGAGCATATTGTGCTCGGCGAGCTCCTTTTCGTCCGCGAGAAGCGCACGCTCCAGCGCCTGATCCTCCTCCTCGCTTTTTCCGCGCGGTCTTGTTCCGGCGAGCGGAAAGGTGTGTAAAACGCCGTCATCCAGCTTTACCAGCGTTTCGGGAGAAGCGCCTGCCACCTCTACGTCCGTGCCCGAAAAATAGAACATATACGGCGACGGATTTATCGTTCTGAGCACACGGTAGGTATTGAGCAGACTGCCCTCGAACGGAGCGCTCAGGCGGTTGGAAAGAACGATCTGAAAAATATCTCCCTCGCGGATATGCGCCTTTGCCCTCTCGACCATATGGCAGTAGGCCTCTTTGTCAAACAGCGGCGTTACCTCTCCGAGAAGCCTGCCGTTTTTTTCGTTGGCCTTTTTGCCGTGCCGGAGAAGCTCGACAAGGTTTTTCAGTTCGACCTCTGCGCGGTTGTATTCGGTTTCAACGCTGTCAAGCCGGATATTGACGATCAAAATCAGCTTTTGCCGGATGTTGTCAAAGGCGATCACCTTGTCGAACAGCATCAGGTCAACGTCCTTAAAGCATTCGCTGTCGCGGACATCACAGCGCACCCGCGGCTCGCTGTATCCCAAATAATCATACGAAAAATAGCCGACCAGGCCGCCGATAAACGGCGGAAGATAATCAAACCGCGGGCTGCGGTATTCACGCAGGATCTGACGCAGGATCTCTGACGGATCGTCTGTTTTCAGGGATAGGTTTCCTGCCTTCAGTTCACCGTTGATGCAGGTGATCTCAAGCTTCGGGTCATAGCCGAGGAACGTATACCGTCCCCATCTGTCGTTTGCCTGCGCGGATTCGAGCATATAGCAGTGTGTGGACACGTTTTTCAAAATCCGCATGGTTTCGATCGGCGTGGTAAAATCCGAGAGGATCTCGCAGCTTACAGGGAAAACACTGTATGTCCCCAAAGCGGCATACCGCCTGACTTCCTCGATACTTGTCATCATCTTCATAATAAACCCCCTGTTTTTCTGTCAAAAACAAAAACGCCCCTGACAGAATAGACTGATTCTGTCAAGGACGAATACAATACGATTCGCGGTGCCACCTTGATTCACGGCATGACCCGTGCGCTTAGCGGGATACCAACATATCCCCGGCAATTTACGTCTGCCTTCAACGTCGCAGAATACTCCGGATGATCCGTTTGACTGCGCCCTCCGCGGTCCATTTGACAGCTTGTTTCTCACCTGATTCTCAGCATCGCAGGTTCTCTGTAGAGGCATCACTGCCGTTATCTCCGCTTCAACGGTTTAGTAAATTAAATTTGAGTGCATTATAACAGCTAATTTCGCATTTGTCAACCTATTTTTTTAAATTCAGCCGCAATTCAACTTTAAATCAGAAAAATAAAAGCCAAAATCTATATTAAGACTGAATCCTCCCTCAAACAATCTCTCCGCCAATGCGACGCTGCCATCCGGGCTCCGTCCCCGAGGGTGCCGCTTCACATTCTGCCCGACGCGCCGCATCGGGATGCGAGCTATGACCGGACAGCGCCGATCAGCGCGGTATCTTAACGCAATCTTAACATTACGCCCAAAAATTTAACATCGTTTTTATTCGGCGTGTGCTACAATAAAAGCATTCAATATAGCAGAGGTAGTAGAATGATTTTAGATTTTATCCGCAAAAACCGAAGAAACACCTCTTCGTTTCAAGTCATTATCGTCAGCTTTTTGGCGCTCATTTTGGTGGGGACCGTTTTGCTGATGCTGCCGGTATCTTCCCGGCACGGGGAGTTTACATCCTTTCCCGACGCTTTGTTCACCGCAACGTCTGCCACCTGTGTGACGGGACTTGTTGTCAAGGACACGGCGACCTATTGGTCTGTTTTCGGGCAAAGCGTCATTATCGCGCTGATCCAAATCGGCGGAATGGGCGTCATTACGATCGGTCTGGCTGTCATGCGCGCGTCGGGCATGAAAATAGGCTTATGGCACAGAAGCACCATGCAAAGCTCGATCGCAGCGCCCCATGTCGGCGGCATGGTGCGGTTTACCGGCTTTATTTTTAAAACGACGATCATTATTGAAGTGATCGGGGCCGCGTTGCTGTTTCCTGTTTTTTGTAAGGATTTCGGCGTGATCAAGGGCATCCGGTTATCTGTATTTCATTCCGTTTCGGCGTTCTGCAACGCCGGATTTGATTTGATGGGAGAACGGCAGCCGTTTTCTTCGCTCACCTCCTACGGGAGCAACAGCTACCTGAACGGTGTTATTATGCTGCTGATCATTGCCGGCGGTATCGGCTTTATGGTATGGAACGATATCAAAACATACAAATTCAAGCTAAAGCGGTATTCCCTGCAAAGCAAGATCGTGCTGTCCACCTCGCTGCTGCTGATCGTTTTACCGGCGCTGTACTTTTTCATTAACGAATTCAGATATCTGCCGCTTCAGGAACGGATCACCGGCTCCTTGTTTCAATCTGTCACGACGAGAACCGCCGGGTTCAATACGCTGGATCTGACACAAATGCACGAATCGGGGATCGCGGTCATGATCGTTCTGATGCTGGTCGGCGGATCGCCGGGTTCAACCGCCGGCGGTATGAAAACCGTTACCTTTGCCGTGCTGTTCCTTTCTGCCATCACGGTGTTTCGCAGAAAAAGGGATGTGCAGTGCTTTAAAAGAAGGATCTCGGAAGACACGGTCCGCAACGCAGGCGTTGTCTTTTTTATGTATCTGGTTTTGTTTTTTGCAAGCGCCGTCATTATCAGCAGAACAGAGCATTTGCCGATACTGACTTGTCTTTTTGAAACGAGCTCTGCCATCGGCACGGTCGGTCTGACGCTTGGTATCACCACAAAGCTGTCCATGCTTTCAAAGGTCATACTGATGCTGCTGATGTTTTTCGGAAGAGTCGGCGGACTTACGCTGATTTACGCCGCCCTGCCATCCTCCGGCAGCAGCAAATCGCGGCAGCCGCTGGAGGAAATATCAATCGGATAAAAGGAGTATTTTTATGAAATCGGTTTTGATCATTGGCGCCGGACAATTCGGTACGCATATTGCGAAGCGCATGGAAATGCTGCGGTGCGAAGTGATGGTAGTAGATAACAATGAGGAATGCATCAATGATATTATGTCTTATGTAACGAGCGCCAAAATCGGTGACGGTACAAACGAAGAATTCCTGCGGACGCTGGGCATAGATAATTATGACGTCTGCTTTGTCACCTTGGGCAGACATTTTCAGAGCTCGCTGGAAACCACGTCCCTGCTCAGCGAGCTGGGGGCAAAAAAGGTGATCTCTCGCGCAACGAATGATGTGCAGATGAAGTTCCTGTTGCGCAACGGCGCCGACGAGGTGGTATATCCCGAAAAGCAAACGGCGTTGCGCATAGCCACCAAATATGCATCCGACAATATTCTGGATTATTTTCATTTGGAAAATGATATATACATTTATGAACTGAAGGTCCCGAAGGAATGGTGCGGTAAAAAGCTGGGACAGATCGATATCAGAAAGAAATACAACATCAATGTCCTGACGATCAAGCGGAACAGCGAGGTTCTGATCCCGACGGCGGAAACCGTTATCCAGCCGGGTGACATCGCCTTTGTATTGGGTGAATCGCGGAATATCCAAAAAAGCTTTCGGCTATAGGAGCTGGCGTTGCCGGGCAAACCCTATCCGGGATACGCATGGCGCCCGACGGACGGAAAACGTGAAGAGCTGCGCGGTGTGTTTTATCGTTTGCCGACCGGCAAAAGCGGTTGAAATCCATCACCGGTTTATGTTATACTGATAAAAACACAAATTGGGTGATT
>CAMKOU010000061.1 GCA_946414505.1 uncultured Clostridia bacterium
CCGCTGTGCTTGTACTGCACCGCGCTATCTTGTTTCGTCATAGTATCACCTTTTTATGTTAGAGTGGAGAGTGGAATTCTCAGGGAGGGTTATATCGTTGGTTACCCGGGATAGGAAACCATACGCTTCCTTATTATCCGTAGGGGCAACCCTTGCGGTCGCCCTTTCCTGCCGCCCTGCGGCAGGAATTGACAGGGGCAAGCCCTGTCACTACGCTTGTATGGAAACGTTCCTTAGAATTTCTGCCACGGCATTACCAATTCGGAGCGCAGCGACCCTTCACTCCACTCTCAACTCTCAACTCTCAACTCTCAAATCCCCACTCTCCACCCTCATTATACCCCCAACCGAAACTATTTGCAATACCTGCCGTTATGGTGTATAATAGAAAGCTGAAAGGTTTGATGCAATGATGATGAAATATAATCTGCACACGCACACCATGCGCTGCAACCACGCCACGGGCGAGGACAGAGCGTATGTGGAGGCGGCGATCGCTGCCGGCATGACCGCGCTCGGCTTTGCCGACCACTGTCCCCAGTTTTTCCCGGTGGACGACTACTACAGCTACTTTCGTATGCGCCCCGAGCAGGCGCAGGAATACGCCGAAAGCGTGCGCGCGCTGCAGGCGGAATATAAAAACGATATCCGGATCCTGCTCGGCTTTGAAACCGAATATTATCCGCAAACCTTTGACGCGTTTATGGAATTTGTCCGTCCGCTGCACCTCGATTATCTGATCATGGGGCAGCACTTTGTCGGCAACGAATACGACGAAAATTCCTACTACGCCGCCGAGTCGGGCAAGCGCGAGGACTATCTCGACCGCTATGTCAAGCAGGTGGAGGAGGGACTTTCCAAGGGCGTGTTCACCTATGTCGCCCATCCCGACATCGTGTGGTACTGCGGCAGTCAGGCGTACTATACACAGCGCATGACCGATTTGTGCCGCTTTGCGCTGGCGCGCGACATTCCGCTGGAATTCAACATGCTGGGGCTGCTCAACGGCAGGTGCTATCCGTCGCCGCAGTTTTGGGACATCGCCGCCAAGGTGGGCAACAAGGTGGTCATCGGCTACGACGCGCACAGCCCGGCGGCACTGCTGCGCAGCGACGCTTATGCGCGTTGCCTGGCGCTGCTGAACGCACGGGGCATTACCCCCGTGCCGCTAAAGGAGTTGACACTGCGAAATGAAGCCTTATAAGATCCTGTGTGCGGTGCTGCCGCTGTGCCTGCTGCCGTGCAGCTGTGCCGCGGAGCAAAACGACCGCCAAGCCGCCACGGCTGCCGCCGCGGAGCCGCACAACGAGGCGGAGAGGTTTGTGACGACCGCGCGCGAGGAAACCTTTCGCCGCCAAGACAAAGACGGCGCCGAGATCAGCACGGTATACCGCATTCCGCAGCTGACCGCCGACGCCACCGACGCACGGCTGATCAACGCCGACATCGCGGGCAAATTTAATCCGCTGTTTGACGCCGCGCGGGAAACGGCAGCGCAAAACGGCGCCCCCGAGCCAAACACGGTCGACTACAGCGCCTATGTCAACGACGACGTTGTCACCATCGTCATCACGGGCGAGGAACAAAGCCATGCCATGACCTACGAAGTGTACAACTACAACAAAACCACCGGCACGCGCATGGGCAATGTAGAGCTGCTCAACTATTTACAGCGCAATTACGACGACACCTTTCAGGCGCTGCGCAAGGCGCTGGAGGCGGATTACACCTCCAAATTCAATGAGGAAAACTATCCCGGGGATTACTACTACCAACTCGACTTAACGTTAGAGGAAACCGCCGTGCGGCAATCGCGGCTGTTTCTCAATCAAAACGGCGAGCTGTATGCCGTCTGCACCGAATACGCCGACGTGGGCAGCGGCGCATTTCAGGTATTGATACGGTGTTAAGGCAACACCGTATTCATATATGGGATAAAAACAGGGGCTTGGCTCTTACTCATTCAATGAGCTTGCGCCTGCCCCTTCTATCTCTATCATACTTTTACATGCGTCCAGTCCGCCCAGCCGATGGCGCCCTTGTAGGCAACGTCGCAGGGGGTGTCGTAGCTTAATCCGAAGTAGGAATTGTTTTTGCTGTGCATCGCCCACTCGGGATCGTAAATTTTGCCGTCGATCTCCGCCCAGCCGTGTCCGCCGCTGTTGCAGGCGTAAACATTTTCATAGCCGATGATCTTTGCCATGTACGCAAACGCTGCGCCGTAGCTGAAGCAATCGCCCTTGCCCTTGATCAGCAGATCCGTGGCGTATACTACCGGCCAGTCGAGTTCGCGGTAGTTGTCGCGGCGCACGCCCTCGAGGTAGTGCTTTTGCAGGTAGGTGAATGCCGCCTTGAGCTTTTCTTCCTTGCTCATGCTGCTGTCGGTGCATTTTTCCAACGCCTGCCGCGCTGCCTGCATCACCGCTTCGGCGGCGTTGCTCGCCTTGGCAGCAGGCTTGGCTGCCGCTTTGGTCGCCGGTTCGGTTTTCGGCTCGGTTTTCGCTTCTGTTTTGGGTTCGGTTTTCGCTTCGGTTTTGGGCTGCGTTGCAGCGGTCGCTTTTGTCGCGGCAGGCTGCATCTCTTTTTTTGCCTGCTCTGCCGACAGCTGAACGACGGCTGCCTCCGGCAGCGGCTTTTTATCGACTTTTTTGCCGGCGCCCGGCGCCAAAATGCAGGTCACAATAATGGCAGCGGACAGAACGGACGATACCAGTGCGAGGATAGCCACAATCAAATTTCTTTTCTCTTTCATAGTTCACAATCTCCTTTGTTTTTTCTGTCTACAGTATAACAGACCAAACAGGACAAAAAAGTGACAAATACGGCGGTTCAAAAATATTTTTTTAAATTTTTTTCATATTTTCAAAAAAGGTTGGCTCCAGCCGCATCGACATGCGCAGGAGCCAACTCTTTTTTGCAGGTTATGGTGCCGGTCGTATCAGGCATTCCCCTTAAACAAGGCGCGCAGCTCGTCCCTGTGCGTCATCACGCAGTCGTAGCCCTCCTGAATGGTGAGGTCAAAGTTTTCCATGGAGAAAATGGCAGTGTTGCTGTTTTTGATCTGCACACAATAGTCCGCCAGCTTCATCGACGCGCGCGTGCTGTTGATGGAATACAGATCCAGCGCGCGCCACACCACCTTCATCATGCCCTCCAAGCCGGTTTCGGGCGTGTAGTCCGTGATGTCAAAGCCGATGGCAAGCACCTTGCCCACGCCCATGTCCTTGAGGATCTTGACAGGCAGGTTGTCCTTGGAGCCGCCGTCGATAAAGTTGTACTGCTTGTAGTTGCAGGTGGTGTAAATGGCGGGAAAGGTCATGCTGGCACGCACCGCCAGCTCCAGCGGCGCATCGGTGATGTAGTGGATGTGCTCGTTGTGAATGTCCTCTTCATAGGTGGTAAAGATGCACTCGTCGGTGGTGTAGGTGTCGTTGGTACAAATAGACAGGTTGATCGGCAAATCGTGAAAGCCCTTGATGCCCTTGTCGTCCATCACCGCGCGGATGACGTTGGAGATCACCGCGCCGTCCTTGAGCCCGTCCTTGTCGGTGTTTTTCTTAAATTTCAGCGACGCCAGCTGCGCTACGATCGGCACAGGGCGAAAATCCGACAACACCTCCCAGTAGCGCTCGGCAAAATCGCGCATGTCCCGCGCGTTGCAGCCCATTGCCACCAGCGCCGCCATCGCGGAGCCGGAGCTGGTGCCCGACACGTACTGCGGAAAAATGCCCAGCTCGTGCAGCGCCTGCACCGCGCCGATGTGCGCAATGCCCTGCAGGCCGCCGCCCGAAAAGGCTATGCCGATCTCGTTTTTTCGGTTTTCAATGTTTTTCGGTTTCATACATTCCCCTATCGGTAAAAACGGTACACATTACAATAGGATTCGGTTTCCACAAAATAATCATACCAGTTGAAAAATTCCTCAAACTGTCTGTCCGCCTGTATCAGCTCGAAATGCTTTAAGCCGGTGCCGTTCGTAATGGCGTCTATCACGGTCGCCTCGTCTGCCAAACGTGAGATATACACCGTCACCTCGTTCATACCGCGCAGCTTTTCGTCCTGCACCAGCTTGCCGAGGCTGTCCTGCTCCACGCGCTCCACATCGCCGTTGCTCATAAAGCTTTCGGCGAGCGCCCCCACCTTGCCGTTGGTGATCACGCCGCGCTTTTGGGCGAAATCGTCCAGCTCGCCGTACAGCGTTTTGGACATGGCGGTGGTTTTGGCGATCATGGTGTTGTCGTACTGCATAAACTTGTCGATGCACTTGTTCCACTCCATCATCGCCGTGCCGACAAACACGCAGTTGTCCGTTTGCGGCTGATACAGGTTGGTGGCGCCGTAAATGTAGTAGGGCTTCACCAGCACAAACGCCAGCGCACAGGCGACGGTCATGGCGGCAGGCAGGATGAGATGGAGCCGCACATTTTTAATTAAATTAACCATGCGGATAAACGCGAAGGTGAACAAAAGCGACAGCAGCGGCAGGCTTGCCATCACATAGCGGTCGCTGTTGAACGGCGACACCAGCGCGATAAAGACGAAGTACACCACGCCGGGTACGATGATAAACCACGCCTTGCGCGGCAGCTTCCGCTTTTTGCCGAAGCGGAAAACGAAGAACGAAACCAGCACGCACGCCGCGCACACGCCCAGCAGCCACACCTGACCGAGAAACATGTCCTTGGCGAGGATCTGCACGTAGCACAGCAGCTTATAGCCCATATAGGTGACGATGGTGATGCTGTCGATGTCGAGCTTGAGCGAGCCGAAGCCGCGGTTGCCGCCGAGCACGTTGGTGATGATGTACGGATACACCGCCATGGCGATGCCTGCGCCGATGACAGCGGTGAGGATATAGAAAAGCAATGCTTTGATGTGCTTTTCCCTGATCGAGAAGATCAGGAACACCAGGCCGATCAAGCCGGCGCACAAAATAAAGTAGTACTGCGTCAAAATACCCGCGACCACCACCGCGAGCAGCAGCAACAGGTCGGTGAGCTTCACCTTGCCCCGGCGGTCATACAGCCGCAGCGTCAGCGCAAGAAACGCCAGCACCCAAAAGGTGAGCGAGGCGTACATGCGCAGGTAAATGGTGGTGGTGATGCAGGCGATGCTGAACGCGTAGCCGCCCGTGCCGATGAGCGCATACAGGTCGCTGCCCGTCACGCGCTTTCCCACGCGAAACAGCAGCACCAGCGCGCCTGCCATCATGACCACGTTGACGGCAAACGCCAGCCAACGGCTGAACAAACCGGGAAAGAAGGAGCATACCGTGTGCACCAGCGCATAGTAAAGCGGCGGATGCGACGCGTCGATCACTTGGTTTTCGTATACATTTCGGTAGTCGAAGCGGTGCTCGCCGGCGGCGAGATAGTCGTTGAAATCGCCGGGCGTGTTCCAGCCGGCGTCCACGCTGAGCTGCTTGGAGGAGTTGGCGAGGTTGTAGGTGAGCAGCTCGTCCTCATGATAGCCCTGCTTGACCGCCATGAACGCAAAGCTGACGGCAAGGCTGATGAGGATAATGACCGCCAGCGCGATACACGTTATTTTTTTACTGCGTTGCATCGGTTCTCCTTATACCATTCGTGCGCCGCACTCGATGCAGAACAGCACGTCGGCGTCGGACGTGCGGAAGCCGCAAAACGGGCAGTGCTTTTCGTGCGTTTCGGGCGTTGCCTCGGCAGCGCCGACCGACGGCAGCCGCGCGCCGCAGTTGTTGCAGAACATCGCCTCAAGGTCGTCGGTTTGAAAACCGCATCGGCTGCACGTGCGCAACGCGGTGTAGCCGGTGAACGTATCGGCGGTCTCGGTTTTGACGTCCTCCTCGCGGATATCCTCCACGGCGGTGTCCGCCGCTGTCGTCAGTTCCTCTTCCGCCGCCGTTTCCTCCGCCGCAGGCTCTTCCTCCGCAGGCTTTTCCTCCGGCGCCTCTTCCGCTGTATTCTTGACGTATACCTTGGTGGGGTTATAGTCCGACAGGCGCCTGCCGCAGAAGTTGCAGAAAACAGAGCGGTTGACGATTTCCTCGCCGCAGAACGGACAAAGGATCAAGCCCTTTTCCTCCAGCTCTTTCAAACGGCGCTGCTCTGCCTCATAGGTTTCGATCGACAGCTCGGCGTTGCGAATGGTTGCAAACACATCGGCGTATGCCTCCGGCGCGTTGCCGCGGTTGTCCGCATAAAAGCGCTCGCCCAACTGACGGTAGGCGTCCCCGATGATCTGTTGCTGTTCCTGTACAATGCTTTCATCATTTGCCATGATATTTTCCTCCCTGAAACGAGATTTTTGTATATTCTTCGACAACTATATTATAGTATAAAGCGATTTCGCTGTCAACGGTTTTTTGCAGTAGCCAGCTGTCAGCTGTCAGTCGGCAGCTGTCAGTAGGGGAGACCATTGGTCGCCCGGGATAGGAAACCATTCCTTTCCGTGGCGTATACGGTTTGACAGGAACATGCGGCTCGGGCGAGCGATGCTCGCCCCTACAGATAATACGGAAACGTGGGGTTTCCATGGCGTATACGGTTTGACAGGAAAACACGGCTCGGGCAACCGCGAGGGTTGCCCCTACGGGAAATAAAGGCAACGTGCGCACGATTCCTTCAACCGTAGGGGCGCACCCATGTGTGCGCCCGCGGATAGGAAACCACTTGTTTTCTTGACTGATACGGTTTAAAAGGAAAACAGGAACGTCACCTTTTCTGCGTAGTGACAGCCGTAGCCGGCCGGCAACCCTTTTGTCACCTGCGGTGACATTTCCCCTAATAGGGGAATCACCTCGCGGCTGTCAATCCTGCCGCTAAGCGGCAGGAAAGGGCAACCGCGAGGGTTGCCCCTACGAATAATACGGAAACGTGTGATTTCCGTGGCGGATGCAGTTTGACAGGAACACAGGAACGTTACCTTGGCTTCGTAGTGACAGCCGCAGCCGGCGCACAAAAAAAGAGCGTTCCGAAGAACGCTCTTTTTTGAAATGCAATGATCAGCTGTTAGCGGGAACGCGGGTGCCGTCTGCTTTGAGGCCATAACCGGTGTCGCCGGTGCCGTCGGTTCTCTCAGCGAGATACTTCTGCACACAGGTAACATCGAGGATGGAAATTCTGCCGTCGTTGTTAACGTCAGCCAGAGCATCCTGCAGCGCGGTGAAGTTTTCGAGCTCGATGCCTCTTCTCTGAATGAGAGTAGCGTCTGCGATGGTGATTTCGCCATCGCCGTCTACATCGCCGATTTTGCCGACGAAGTCATCGTCTTCACCCTTGTACTCGATGGTGATGGTGTAGGTAGCGCCGGACTTGGTAGCGAAGTCGAAGTTGCGCAGGTCAAGACGAGCGGTGATGTCGCAGTAATCATCGGTATCGAAGGTGATGTTGGAGCCATCCCAACCGGCTTCCTGTGCAACGCCGGGTTCAAAGACAGCATCGGGATCCTTGGAGAAACCGAAGTTGTAGGTCCAGGAGCCGTCGAGAGCAAACTTGATCTGACGCTCGAAGCCATCGGGAACATCCAAGAATGTGATTTCCCAAACGTCTTTTTCCACTTCTTCCATCAGGTTGCCGATGTAACCGGGATCCCAGGAAGCGCCGTTGAGGTAGTTGCCTTCGCCGTTACCGGCAGCGTAAACTTCGGTGTAGGTAAAGGCAACGGGGGTGACGATATCGCCGACGATCTGAATGTCGTGGGAATCCGGAACTTCGGGATCACCGGGGGTGAACACAACGGTGAAGGTGCCGGGGCCGGTCAGACCAAACGCCAGGTTGTTGCCGTCCTTGTCGCCCAGATACTCGGCGCGATCCTTAACGACCTTGAGCTGTACAACATTGTAAGCCTTGGTAACGGTGTAGGACTTTTCAAATTTACCGGTCTGATCGTTGAAGGTCATGTCGTTGTCTTCCGCAGTGGGATCCCAGCTGATGCCGTAGATCTCAGCCTCGTCGCCGACAACGGTGTAAACCGCATCGGGAGTGGGGATGGGCTCGGAGCCGGTGGTGAAGGTGTAGGTAACCACAAAGTTGCCGTCTACATAGTCGGTAGCGGTGGTGTAGGAAACAGAGCCTTCGCCGACTTCGGAAAGATCGTAGGAAGTGACGTCCTCAAATACATAGCCGTCGTTTGCGGTGTAGGTGACGGTCAGCGCATAGGAGCTGTCATAACCGAAGGCGGCGTCGGTGGTTTGCCACTCGGCAACAGCGGTGTAGTTACCACCGGAAGGAGCAACAGCTGTGGGAATCGCTTCGCCGGGAGCCACGACCGCGTTGTTGAGGGATACGGTCACGGTGTCGATGGGTGTGTCGGGTACCGGAGGCTCATCGGAAAGGTTCAGTCTTTCTTTGACGAGATCCAGGGTGGGATACTTGTCGGTCTTTTCGGTGGGCAGACCGGCGTCGGTAACGATATAGGAATATCTGTAGACGTCCTTCAGGGTGCCGTCGGGCTTGAGGTCGTCCACGCCGTCCTGATGCTCATACAAAGTACCGGCTTCGACCTTCGCGCCGTACTTCTCTACATAGCAGTCATACACTTCCTGAGCGGTCGTGTTGAATTGCGAGAGCATCGGTTGGATTCTGCTCCAGGTGAAGGAAGGCTCGTTGACCGGGTTGGGCAGATAAGACTTGAGTGCATTTGCCATCTCCAGGCCGTTGGGGGTGGTGCCGGGATGCATACCGTCGATGTAGGCGCACAGAGTGGAAACCTTCTTCAGCGGGGCGCTGATGCCGTTGTCGTTGTGCGCGGAATAGTCGATCTTCTGAGAGTTGGCTGTATTTTCACGGGTCACCGCAGGCTCGTCTACCTTAAAGGTAGAGCCCAGGCACTTGGTGTTGAAATACAGGTCACAGGTCTGGAAACCGTCGGTGTTGGGCTGCAGCAGAGATGCAGTGCCGGCGTTTGCCTTGGTGGAGAACAGAATGCCGTATTCTGCGCCCTCTTCCATCTCGCCCTGTCCGCTTTCGGTGATGTCGAAATAGAATGTCTTGCTTGCGTTGGTGTCCGCATACATCGAGGTCGAGGGAGCTTCCCACGATCTGGTTTCTACTTCATTTTGGTTGCCGTAAATCGCATAGTAGTTACAGAAAACGTTAACCGTATGCTTTTTGGCGTTCCATTTAACTTTGGTGTAGTCGCCCCAAACAGCGTCGGGGAACTCAAACAGAACGACCTGATGACCGGCAGCGATTCTCTGGTCGAGCGTCATCACCGCACCTGTTTCTTCGCTGTCGGCAGTGGCAGCCGAAGCCGATACGGCAGCCATGCTAAAGCACGAAGTCGCCATTAAGCCCGCGAGTAACAGGCTAACAGCCTTTGATGATTTTCTCATCATAAATTCCTCCTTTTTGATAGTAACTCATATTTTGAGTAATTACATTATATCTTAAAAAGACATATTTTACAATACTTTTTTAGAAAATATGTTACGAAATTTTTATGGATTTTTTGTATATTTCCGTCACCCTGCTTTTGACCGCAGGTCGGGGTTTCCGTCGGGATGCGAAAATATAGCTTGACAACTTCTCCGATACAGTGTAAAATTGTCAAGGTATCTTATATAATGAAAAAAGCGAGGGACTATCATGGATAACGCCAAGAAAACAATGGAAAAAATTGTCGCGCTGTGCAAGGGCAGGGGCTTTGTGTATCCCGGCTCCGAAATTTACGGCGGTCTCGCCAACACATGGGATTACGGCCCGCTCGGTATGGCGCTGAAAAACAACATCAAGCAGGCGTGGCTGAAAAAGTTTGTGCAGGAAAACAAGTACAACGTCGGGCTCGACTCCGCTATCTTGATGAATCCCCAAACATGGATCGCGTCGGGACACCTCGGCGGCTTTTCCGACCCGCTGATGGACTGCAAGGAATGCAAGACCCGCCACCGCGCCGACAATTTGATCGAGGACTTTGACGGCACCAACGTCGCCGGCTGGTCGAACGAGCAGATGATGGACTACATCAAGGCGCACAGCATCCCCTGTCCCAACTGCGGCAAGCATAATTTCACCGATATCCGTCAGTTCAACCTGATGTTCAAGACCTTCCAGGGCGTGACCGAGGACACCAAAAACGAGCTGTACCTCCGCCCCGAGACCGCGCAGGGCATTTTTGTAAACTTTGCGAATATTCAGCGCACCACCAGAAAGAAGATCCCCTTCGGCGTTGCG
>CAMKOU010000062.1 GCA_946414505.1 uncultured Clostridia bacterium
TCTTTTTGTTAGAAAAGTAAAGTTTTAGAGGAAACAGACTAGTAGGGGCGAACCCATGTGTTCGCCCGAGCCGCGTTTTCCTATCAAACCGCATCTGCTGCGAAAACAAATGGTTTCCTGTCCCGGGCGCACACGCGGGTGCGCCCCTACATAATAAGTGTAATGTAAAGATTCGGAAGGTTTATTGATTTTTATTGATAATGCGCGAATCCGCCTCGCCGGTGGCTACGTCGATGTAGCGCACGAACAGGCTCACCTTGTTGTCGTCGTCGAGCGCGTTCCACACGTTTTGCGCAAAGGCGTCGATGTCGTCGTTGCCGATCTCCACCAAGGTCGGCTCGCCCTCAAAGCTCGGGAGCGGATCGCCGTCGCCCATGTAGGTGTGGATATATCTGCCCAAGCCTGCCAAGGGCGCGTCGTAGGAAAAGGTGTAGCGCTCGCAGCAATCGGGGTTGCCGTCGGCGCTCTTCAAAATAGACAGGGCGTAGTTCATGCCACCGTCGCTGCACTTGACGATACCCGAAATACGCGGGGTGTAGTTGGGCGCGTCGGGCTCAAATTCACGGGTGCGCAGCGCCTGTTCAAAGGTCATCTGCCGGTTCATCAAATCATAGATCGTGTCGGTTTGGTCGCCGTTGGTGACGATGGTTTTGTTGCCGAGCACGCGCACGGGCGCATAGATGATCAGCGAGGGATCCACCATCTTGGAGGGGTCGAACGCCTCGGTTTTGATGCCGTCGGCCGTTTCGAGAAACACGCGGTTGCGGCTGTTTTCGCTTCTGCCCATGATAAAGTAGGCGATCACGGCCTTGGTGCCGTCGGCGGAGCGGCCGAGCACGATGCCTCTGCCGGGATAGGTGACGGATGCGATTTCCTTGGTAAGAGATACTGCTTTCATCTTTTCCTCCTAGTCGAGTATTTCGGTAGTATTGCCGTTAACTTGGATTTTATCTTCACAGAACAGGGCGACGGCGCGCGGCAGAATATGCCATTCCGCCTGCTCCATCACGCGTTTCTGGAGAATTTCGGGGGTGTCACCCGGGTGCACCTCCACCGCCTTTTGCAGGATAATGGGGCCGCCGTCGCAGATCTCATTGACGAAATGCGCGGTCGCGCCCGTGACCTTGACGCCCTTTTTCAGCGCCTCCTCGTGCACGCGCAGACCGTAGTAGCCCTCGCCGCAAAAGGACGGGATCAGCGCCGGGTGGATGTTGATGATGCGGTTTTCAAAGGCATGGATCACCTGCCTGCCGAGGATCGTCATAAAGCCTGCCAGCACCACCAAATCGGCGTGCTTGCTTTGCAGCAGCTTGGTCAGCGCGGCGTCGTAGTCCTCCAACGCGGCGAAATCCCTGCGGCGGATGACGGCGGTTTCGATGCCGTGGTTGGCGGCGCGGGTCAGCGCATAGGCATTGGGGTTGGAGGAAATGACGCAGGTGATCTTGCCTGCGCGAATCTCTCCCCTATTTTGCGCGTCGATGAGCGCCTGCAAATTGGTGCCGCCGCCCGACACCAGCACAACGATGTTTTTCATTACGCGAACACCACTCCTTCGACGCCCTCGATCACTTCACCGAGTACCACGGCGTCCTCGCCGTTTTCCTGCAGGACGGCAAGCGCCTTATCCGCTTCTTCCTTGGCAACGGCGATCACCATGCCGACGCCCATGTTAAAGGTGTTGAACATGTCATGCTCGCTGATGTTGCCGACGCGCTGCATGAGCGTGAATACCGGCAGCACGGGGATCGCCGCCTTGTCGATCTTCGCGGAGAGTCCTTCGGTGAGCATACGCGGGATGTTTTCGTAAAAACCGCCGCCGGTGATGTGGGACACCGCCTTCACCTCTACCTGCTCCATCAGCGCGAGCACCGGCTTGACGTAGATTTTGGTCGGCGTCAGCAGCGCCTCGCCGAGCGGCTTGTCGAGCTCGGGATAGGTGTTGTGCACGGTGGTTTCGTTGATATCAAAAATCTTGCGGACAAGTGAAAAGCCGTTGGAATGCACGCCTGACGAGCGCAAGCCCAGCAGCACGTCGCCTGCCTTTAGCTTGGAGCCGTCGATCATTTTGGGCTTGTCCGCCAAACCGACGCAAAAGCCTGCCACGTCGTATTCGTCCTCGGGCATCATGCCGGGATGCTCGGCGGTTTCGCCGCCGATGAGCGCACAGCCGGACTGCACGCAGCCCTCGGCGATGCCCTCCACGATGGAGGCGACCTTTTCGGGGATGTTTTTGCCGATGGCGATATAGTCGAGGAAAAACAGGGGCTTGGCGCCGCAGCAGATGACGTCGTTGACGCACATGGCGACCGCGTCGATGCCGATGGTATTGTGCTGATCGAGCAAAAACGCCAGCTTGATCTTGGTGCCGACGCCGTCGGTGCCGCTGATGAGCACCGGCTCCTCCATGCCCTTGAAATCGGGCGCAAACAAGCCGCCGAAGCCGCCGATGCCCGACACCACGCCGGGTATCCTGGTGCGCGCCACGTGCTTTTTCATCAGCTCCACGCTTTTGTAGCCTGCGGTGATATCCACACCCGCCGCCTTGTAACTTTCAGAAAAGCTTTCCATACAAATCCTCCAAAGTACTTATTTATGAATCTTGGTTGCGTATTTATCGACAAAGAAGGTGGTGGGCACCTCGGCGGCAAACTGCTTGGTAAAGCAGCCGTCGCACAGGTCGATGTGGCAGCCCTGCGCGGTTTTGCGCAGGCTTTCCACGCTGAGATAGCCCAGCGTATCCGCGCCGATGGCGCGGCGGATCTCCTCGATCGACATTTTATTGGCGATCAGGCTCTTTTCGTCGCTGATGTCGATGCCGAAGTAGCACGGAAACACGAACGGCGGCGAGCTGATGAGCATATGGATCTCCTTGGCGCCTGCCGCGCGCAGCAGGCTGACGATATGCTGTGAGGTTTGTCCGCGCACAATGGAATCGTCGATGACGATGATGCGCTTGCCCTCCACGTTGCATTTCAGCGCCGTGAGCTTGGTGTGCAGCAGGCGCTTCTTTTTGTCCATGCCGGTGCCGGCGTTTCTGCCGAGGAATTTATTTTTGATGAAGCCCATACCATAGGGAATGCCCGACGCGCGGGCGTACCCCTCGGCGGCGATGATGCCCGAATCGGGCACGCCGCACACCATGTCGGCGTCGATGGGAAATTCTTTGAATAACAATTCGCCCGCCCTTTGGCGCGCCCGGTACACACTCACACCGTCGATCATGCTGTCGGGGCGTGCGACGTATACATACTCAAACACACACAGGGAGGTCTTTTTGGCAGGCGCGTCCAGTTGATAGCTGTGGAAGCCGTCCGCATCCACCACCACCATCTCGCCCGGACGGACGTCGCGGATCAACTTGGCGCCGAGGGTATCGAGCACGCAGCTTTCTGAGGTGAAAATATAACTGTCACGGAGCTTGCCGATACACAGCGGACGGAAGCCGTTGCAGTCGCGGAAGCCGATGAGTCGCGTCGGCGCGCAGATAACGGTGGAATACGCGCCCTTGAGCCGTTTCATGGCACGCAGCACCGCATCCTCCAGATTGCCGGTGTGGATGCGCTCGGTGGCAATGACATACGCCATCAGCTCGGCATTGGCATTCGACTGAAAAATGGAGCCGCCGCGCTCCAGCTCCTGCCGGATCTCGGGAAAATTCGTGATCGAGCCGTTGCTGGCGATGCCGATGGAGCCTTCCTTGTAGCGCAGCACCAGCGGCTGGTTGGCGGCGCGGTCAAGCGCGGGATTGAGCGTGTAGCGCACGTGACCGACGGCGATGTCGCCGTTGGGCAGCTTGGCGAGCGTTTTGGGCGTGAACACCTCGCTGACCATGCCCAGCTCCTTCACGGTGGTAAACCGGGTATTGTCGTTGACGGTGATGCCCGCGCTGACGTGTCCCCTGTGCTGGAGGCTGTACAGCGCATCGTGGGTGATGCTGACGACGTCGAGGTCGTCGTTGCTTTTATAAATTCCAAATACGCCGCACTCGTCGTTCGCCTTGTCGAGCGCGGGCGTAATGTCTACGGTTTTTATCATTACAGCTCCGCCACCTTAGCCTGCATTGCGGCGTCTTTTTTGGCGACGCCCTGCTCCATGTCCGCTTTCATTTTGACGAGCTGCTCCGCGAGCTTGTCGTCGGAGAGCGCCAGCATTTCCACGGCGAGGATCGCGGCGTTTGCCGCGCCGTCCACCGCAACGGTGGCAACAGGGATGCCGGTGGGCATCATCACGGTCGCCAGCAGCGCGTCCATGCCGTCGAGCTGAGAGGACTTGCAGGGAATGCCGATGACGGGCAAAATGGTTTTAGCTGCCAGCACGCCTGCCAAATGCGCCGCCATGCCTGCGGCGGCAATGATGACGCCAAAGCCGTTTTGCTTAGCGTTGGAAGCAAACCGCACGGCGGCGTCGGGCGTGCGGTGTGCGCTCATCACATGCACCTCATACGGTACGCCGAATTCCTTTAATTTGAGGACAGCTTTTGACACAACGGGAAAATCGCTGTCAGAACCCATAATGATCGCAACTTTTTTCATAAGTGGGTCACACCCTTTTTTCATAGTTTTTAACTTATATATTATACAAAAAAAGCCCCGCGGTTTCAATAACTTAAAAGAATTATCGGAAAAGTTATTGTTGCAGGGCTTTTGCCGGCAGTGTTCAGCCTTTGAAATACTGATAGATCTGGCATTTCAGGGTGCCGTTATAGGTTTTGCGGCGCTTGTCGGCTTTTCTGCCGAAGAGGGATTCAAAGTCGTCGTCGGGGGTGATCACCGTGTAGCGCTTGCCCGGACAGCGGGGCAGCTTTTCGCCGAGCACCTTATACAATTCCTCCGCGGCACGCACGTCCAGCAGACGTTCGCCGTAGGGCGGATTGGTGATGACGGTGCAATACCCCTCGGGCAGCGTCAAATCGCGCACGTCGCGGACAGCAAAGGTGATTTTGTCGGCAACGCCCGCTTTTTCGGCGTTGCTTTTTGCCACCGCCAGCGCATTTTCGTCGATGTCATAGCCCTCGGCATGAAACGCGACGTCACGCCGGATTTGGGCACGCGCCGCCGCGCGCTCCCGGTCAAAGACGCCCTCGGGCACACCGCTCCAGCGCTCGGCGGCAAACCAGCGGTTCAGTCCGGGCGCGATTTTCATGGCTTTCATGGCGGCTTCGATCAAAATGGTGCCGCTGCCGCACATCGGGTCGATCACAAAATGATTGGCACGCACGCCCGACAGCTCCGCCATCGCCGCCGCAAGCGTTTCCTTGATGGGCGCTTCGTTTGCCTGTGCGCGGTAGCCGCGCTTGTGCAGCCCTGCGCCCGAGGTGTCGAGCAGCACGCTGACCCTGTCGTGCAGCAGCAAAAACTGGATTTGATGCACCGCGCCCGTTTCCTCAAACCAGGACAGCAAATAGCGTGCGGCAAGGCTGTCCACCACCGCCTTTTTGATGATCTTCTGGCAGTCGGGCACGCTCATCAGCCGGGAATCCAGGCAGCTGCCCTTGACGGGAAAGGCGTCGCTCATGCCGATGAAATCCGCCCAGCGAATGCGGCGCACGCCTTCGTACAGCTGTTCATAGCTCACGGCGCGAAACTCGTCGAGCAAAATCAGGATCCGCTCGGCATAGTGCGCCTGGATGTTGGCGCGCGCCATGGCGGAAAAGTCGCCGTCAAACAACACCCTTCCGTTTTCGGCGCGGACATTTTCCAATCCCAAAAACCGAAATTCCTTGGCGCAAATGCCCTCCATGCCGAAAATGCACGGTGCAACAAAGGTCAGCTTCATATTGCCTCCATAACAGAGGGACCGGCTCTGACTTGCGGCAGACCGGCCCCGATTCTTTTGATAATGTGTTTAGGCAATACCGCATCATTCAGGTGTGCGGTGTTGCCTTTAAGCCTGCGTGGGCTCCAGCACGCCGTAATCGCCGTTGGCGCGCTTGTATACCACGTTCATTTCGTTGGTGTCGGCGTTCATAAACAGGAAAAAGTCGTGGTTGACCATGTTCATTTCCAAAATCGCCTCATCCACCGTGATGGGCTTGAGAAGCACCTGCTTTTTGCGCACTACACGGTACTCCTCTTCCTCCGGCTCTTCCGGCACAGCCGCTTCGGTAACCAAATCGTCCAGCGTGCCGCCGGTTTTGATGCGCTTTTCCAGGCGCGTCTTGTTTTTACGGATCTGTCGGGTGAGAATATCCACGCAGCGGTCGAGCGCGTCGTTCATTTCAGGCTGGGTGCTCTCCACACGGTATACCATACGGTTGTCGCGGATGGTGATCTCCACCGTTTGACGGTTTTTTTCCACCGTGACCACCACATGAACATTGGCGTCGTCGGAAAAGATTTTATTGAACTTTGCCAGCTTTTTTTCCACGCGTTCTTTAAAGTTATCCCGTAAAGTAACCTTTCGTGCCGTATACGTAATTTTCATGGTAAT
Organism: uncultured Clostridia bacterium; assembly: GCA_946414505.1. GTDB lineage: Bacteria > Bacillota > Clostridia > Oscillospirales > Acutalibacteraceae > Ruminococcoides. The sequence goes on from CAMKOU010000062.1 coordinate 6,430, forward strand.
CCTCCCGCAGCGCACGGCTGCATTTCAAAACTTCTGCTGTATATTTGCCGCCTACGCACGGTAGGCAGATGGATGCAACACAGTGTTCGGCAAAGCGGAATGAGGACGGTCAGCGGCGGCCGTTTCCGTTGCCGCGACGGCTGTAGCCGCGGCTTTCACCGCGCTTGAGGTCAGAGATTTTGTCCTCGCTGGTTTGCTTGAAACGCGACATCATGTCCTCAAAGGTGGCAGGCGACGCCTTGCGTGAGCTTTGCCACTCATAATCGCCGGGAGAAGTGACCGGCGGCGCCGGCTTGTACGGCTGACGGTTGCCGGACTTTGGCTGTCTTTGCTGCTGCGGCTTTTGCTGCCGTTTTTGCTGTTCCCTGGGCAGCGCCTGCTTCATGGACAGGCTGATTTTTCCGTCGTTGACGGCAAGCACCTTGACCTTGACCGTTTGACCGACCTTGACATGATCGCTGATTTCCGTGATGAATGTTGGTGCAACCTCAGAAATATGCACCATGCCTGTTTTGCCCTCGGGCAGGTCAACAAATGCGCCGAATTTGGTGATTCCGGAAACCTTGCCTTCTAAAATAACGCCGACATCAATTGCCATATGTTTAACTTTCCCCTTGATTTTTTTGCAGATTTTTGTTTATTGCTTTCATTAGTCGCCTGCAACGTTGATAAAAATGCGCTCTCCGTTGCTGACATAGCCAAGATCCTCCTTGGCGATCTTTTCCATATAATCGGCAAGCTCTTCTCCCTGGAAGTTCTGCACCTTTTCGAGATAATCGGATTCAATTTCAACAACATTGATATGCTGTTGCAGTTCACTTAGCTCTGCGCGCTTTTCGGTGATCTTCACATTTTGGTTGATGATGGTGATCACGGCGTAAAACACAAATCCGATGGCGGCAAGGTAAAGCAAAACATAGCGCAGCGTGCTCTTTTTCTTCGGTCGTTCAATGACCTTCGGACCGCGCGACGCTTTTTCCGGCTTGGCGGAGCTTGTCGTCTTTTTTCTTTTTTGCGGTTCTGCATGTCTCATGATTTTTCCTTTTTTCCGTCGCAGCCTGTCTGCGGCTGCGGTAATGGTTTCTCAAACATCCTATTCCTCTGAAACTATTATACAATACTTTAGCGGCAATTTTCAATAGGTATTTCGCAAATATTTTTAATTTTTCACAGATTTTTTGCAGCAATTTTTTCACAGCAAGCACAACAGGGCGGTAAAGGCAGCTCAGCAGCCGCCCGGCCGTCAAGCGGTACGCCAAAAAGCCCAAAAAGCTCCCGGCAAACACATACAGGCGAATATACCCCGACAAAAAGGCGAGCGAAAAGAAGAAAACCAGCAGCGCCCACACCAGCATAAACAGCACATCCAGCACCGTCACCACTGCCCTGCCGGGTGCAAAGGCAAACCGAAAAAACCGCAGCAGTCCGTACAGCACGCCCAGGCACGCCCCCATCACCAGCGACGCCAAAAACGCGAATGACTGCTGCGCAAAGGTCAGCTCCATCTCCATATCAGCGGAACAGCCGCGCCAGACGCGAGCGGTTATCGCCGGAGCCGCTGTATTGCAACGCGTTGACGGTGCCCTCGACCGTCACCTCACCCGTTTCCAGATTCAGGCGCTCGATATGCAGTCCGCTTCCCCTGACCAGCAGCGTGCCCGCCGATGTTTTCACCGATACCGACTCCTCATTAAAGCCGCTGACGTCCTCGGCGCCCGTCAGCACCAACCGGCTGCGGCTGTCGAGTGCCAGCGTGTGTTTTTTTCCGTTTGGCATTTCGCTCATAGCTGTACCTCCGAATCAAAGCTGTTGCCTTATTATATGGGCACCGCCGGACAAATATGTCACCGTTGCCGGTGTTCAGGCAATACCGCATAATTCAGGTGTGCGGATTGCGCAGCAAGATTTTTCGTCAGATTGTACAAATAAATCGAGGTAAGGCTGTCGCCTTGCCGAGATTTTTTGGGCAAGCTGACGGAATAATATTCAAGCAAGCCGTGCGCTTTGAATTGTGCGGTGTTGCCTTCACAGTTCCTTACGAATCCTTTCCGAAAATGTTAAAGAGATCATCATTTTTCTTTCACCTTGCCGGATTACGATATAGTCGTACAAAGAAAGTACAAACAAACACGCAACCAACCATCACCATCGAGGAGGTTCTATTATGTATAAGCATTACTATGACACATTTGACGAAAACACCGAAAACAACACCGTCGGCGAAAGCGAGCAGGCGACGGCGTATTGGGAGGAGCCGCAGCCTACGGAAACCGCCGCAGCGCCTGAGAGCAACTATCCTGACCGCACGTCTTCCGATGCCGCACCAAAGGGCAAACGCCAAAAGAAATCCAAAAAACCGGCAGGCTATGTCGCCGCGGCGGTGGCTGCCTGTGTCATGCTGTCCGGCGTTGCCGGCTTCGGCGGCAGCTACCTGTTTTCCAAGCTGAACGCACCGTCGGGCAGCGCGCCTGCTGTCCAAATCAACAAAGTCAACACGGACAGCGGTGTGTCCAATATGTCGGTACAGCAGACAGATAAAAGCACCAACCAGATCGTCAGCGAGGTCGCCGATTCGGTCGTGGAGATCAAGGTCGAGGTCGTACAGTCCCATCCCTTTTACGGTCAGTCCGTAGGCGAGGCAGCCGGCTCGGGCGTCATCATCAGCGAGGATGGGTATATCCTCACCAACAACCACGTCATTGACGGCGCGTCCGGCATCACCGTCACCCTCCGCTCCGGCGACAGCTATGCAGCGCAGCTGATCGGTGCGGATCCGGATCTGGATATCGCCCTTGTGAAAATCGAAGCAAGCGGTCTTTCGGCGGCAAAGATAGGCGATTCGTCCACAATCAAGGCAGGCGATAAGTCCGTCATCATCGGCAATCCGCTGGGCACCCTGGGCGGCTCCGTGACCGAAGGGATCGTCTCGGCAGCCGACCGCACCCTTGACATCGACGGCAAGACCATGCACCTGATGCAGACAGACGCCGCCGTCAACCCCGGCAACTCCGGCGGCGGCATGTTCAACGGACAGGGAGAGCTGGCAGGCATCGTGGTGGCAAAATCCTCGGATTCCACGATCGATAACATCGGCTTTGTCATCCCGATCAACAACGCGCTGGAGATCCTCGGCGACCTGAAGCAATACGGCTATGTGCGCGGCAAGGCGTCCACCGGCATGGCATTCAGCGAGGGCGGCAACGGGCTGTTCGCGCAATACTTCGATACCTCCGGCGAAGTGTATGTCGCTTCCGTCAAAGCCGGTTCCAACGCGGAAAAGGCAGGCTTCCGCACCGGCGACCGCGTTCTTTCGGTGGACGACACCGACGTGACCTCCATCAGCGATTTAAAGGCGATACTGTCCGAGCACGCCGTCGGCGACACCCTCCGCTTTGCGTTGGAGCGCAACGGCAGCACCGGCGTCCTCGAGCTGACCCTGGAGGAGTCTGCCCCCACATCCGCCGCATAAACACAGCATTCATGCGTTAGCGTGTGCGCCCGGGATAGGAAACCAATGTTTTTCTATGCATAATCGGTTTGACAGGAACACGCGCCTCATACAATGAGATAAAAACAGGGGCTTGGCTCTTACTCATAAA
>CAMKOU010000063.1 GCA_946414505.1 uncultured Clostridia bacterium
CTTCGCCTTGTACACCTGCGCCTTGTCGGTAAAGAACAGCAGGTCGCAGTCGTTGGAAAACTCGATCGCCTGCAAAATTTCGTCGCCGTCCTTGAGCTTGTGCGTACTGCTCATGCGCAGCGACTGCGGCGTGATTTTCTTAAAGTAGCCCTCCCTGGTGAAGAAGAGGGTGCACGCGTAGTCGTCCACGGCAGCGTTTTCCTCGTGGTACTGCTGCACATTGTCCTCATAAATAATGATACTGCGGCGCGGCTCGCCGTATTTGTCGGCGACCGCCTTCAGCTCGCGGACGATGATCGTCTTGATGCGCGCCTTGCTTTTGAGGATATCGTCCAGCTCGGCGATGTCCTTTTCAAGCTGCTCGATATCCTGCGTGCGCTTTAGAATATACTCGCGGTTGAGGTGACGCAGCTTGATTTCCGCCACATACTCCGCCTGAATTTGGTCGATACCGAAGCCGATCATCAAATTGGGGACGACCTCGACCTCCTCGTCGGTTTCGCGGATGATCTTGATCGCCTTGTCGATGTCGAGCAAAATTTTTGCCAAGCCTTGCAGCAGGTGCAGCCGCTCCGCCTTTTTGGTGCGGTCAAAGAAGGTGCGGCGCTTGACGCACTCCATGCGGAAGGCGATCCACTCCTCGAGCAGCGCCCTGACGCCGAGCACCATCGGCACGCCGCCGATGAGTACGTTGAAGTTGCAGGCGTAGCTGTCCTCGAGCGTCGTCATTTTAAACAGCTTTGCCATCAGCAGATCGGGATTGGTGCCGCGCTTGAGGTCGATGGTGATTTTCAGGCCGTCCAAGCCGGTTTCGTCGCGGATGTCGGCGATCTCCTTTATCTTGCCCTGCTTCACCAAGTCGATGATCTTTTCGATGATCACCTCGCTGGTCGTGGTGCTCGGAATGGAGAGGATGTCGATGCAGTTTTGGCTTTTGTCATATTGATAGCGCGCGCGCAGACGGATGCTGCCCTTGCCCGTTTCGTACACCTGCTCGATGACCTTTTCATCGTAGATGATTTGACAGCCGCCGATAAAATCGGGCGCGGGCAGTGTGGACTTGACGTCGTGGTTGGGGTCGCGGATCAGCGCGGCGGTGGTTTCGCAAATTTCCTTGAGGTTAAAGGAGCAGATGTTGCTCGCCATACCGACGGCGATGCCGGTGTTGGTGTTGACGAGCACCGACGGAAAGGTCGCCGGCAGCAGCGTCGGCTCCTGCATGGTGTTGTCGTAGTTATCGACAAAATCCACGGTGTCCTTGTCGATATCGCAAAACAGCTCGTTGCAGATCGGCGCGAGCTTCGCCTCGGTGTATCGCGACGCCGCCCATGCCATATCGCGGCTGTAAAACTTACCGAAGTTGCCCTTGGAGTCCACATACGGGTGCAGCAGCGCCTCATAGCCGCGCGACAGGCGCACCATGGTGTCGTAGATCGCCGCGTCGCCGTGCGGATTCAGCTTCATGGTCGCGCCGACAATGTTGGCGGACTTGGTGCGGTTGCCCTTTAACAAGCCCATTTTGTACATGGTGTACAGCAGCTTGCGGTGCGAGGGCTTGAAGCCGTCGATCTCGGGAATCGCGCGCGACAGGATGACGCTCATGGCGTAGGGCATGAAGTTTTCGCGGATGGCGGACACGATCGGCTGCTCCACCACCTCGCCCGCGCCGTTGATGACGCCGTGGGTTTTGGACGGCGCCGCCTTGGGCGTTTTCTTTTTTCGGGGTGCCATGGCTGCCTCCTTAGCTGACGTCGAGCTGGTCGATATACTCGCTGCCGTGCTCGACGATGTATTCTTTGCGTGCCTGTAAATTGTTGCCGATGAGGATGTCGAAGATGGCGGCGGTCTGCGCCGCGTCGTCCGGCATCACCTTGATCAGGCGGCGGGTTTTGGGATTCATGGTGGTGAAGTTCATCATATCGGGCTCGTTTTCACCGAGTCCCTTGCTGCGCTGGATGGTGTATTTTTCGTCGCCGATTTGGGCGATGAACTGTTCCTTTTCGGCTTCGTCATAGGCAAAATACACTTGATTTTTAGCCGTGATCTCGTACAGCGGCGATTCGGCGATAAACACCTTTCCCTCGCGGATGAGCGTGGGCGTCAGGCGGTAGAGCATCGTCAGCAGCATGGTGCGGATATGAAAGCCATCCACGTCGGCGTCGGTGCAGATGATGACCTTGTTCCACCGCAGCGCGTCGATGTCGAAGGTGGCAAGGTTTTTGTTCGCCTTGCTTTTGACCTCGACGCCGCAGCCCAGCACGCGCAGCAGGTCGGTGATGATGTCGCTTTTGAAAATGCGGTCGTAATCGACCTTCAGACAGTTGAGGATCTTGCCGCGGATCGGCATGATCGCCTGAAAATCGGCGTCACGGGCAAGCACGCACGCGCCCTTTGCAGAGTCGCCCTCCACGATGAATAATTCTCTGACAGAAATATCCTTGCTGCGGCAATCGGCAAATTTCTCCACGCGGTTGGTCATGTCGAGGTTGCCGGACAGCTTCTTTTTGATGTTGAGGCGGGTTTTTTCGGCGTTTTCGCGGCTGCGCTTGTTGATGAGCACCTGCTCGCCGATCTTTTCCGCCTCCAGCGGATTTTCGATGAAATATATTTCCAGGCTCTGACGCAAAAACGCCGTCATCGCGTCCTGGATGCCCTTGTTGGTGACCGCCTTTTTGGTTTGGTTTTCGTAGGAGGTCACGTTGGAAAAGGACGAGATGACGCAAACCAAGCAGTCGGCAACGTCGTCAAAGTTGATTTTCTTTTCGGTTTTGTTGTATTTATTGTTGTTTTTCAGGTAATTGTCGATTTGATAGACAAAGGCGTTGCGCACCGCCTTGTCGGGCGCGCCGCCGTATTCGAGCCAGCTGGAATTATGGTAGTATTCGGTGGTGCTGACCTTGTTGGAAAAGGCGACGGCGATGTTCATTTTGAGCTTGTATTCGTCCTTGTCGTCGCGGTCGCGGGTCTTGACCTCGGTTTCCCAGTGCTGCACGCCCGTCAGTCCGTCCGCGCCAATGAGCTCCGCCACATGATCGACCACGCCGTTGTCATATCGGAAGGTGGTGACGTCAAAGCTCCTGCCGTTTTGGTTGCGGAACACAAACTCCACGCCCGCGTTGACGATCGCCTGCCGCTTCATGACGTCCATATAATAGTCGGGCGCAATGTCGATATCGGTAAACACCTCTAAGTCGGGCTTCCATGTGATCTTGGTGCCGGTGTCCTTTTTGCTGTACGGCTCCTTTTGCAAGCCGCCGATGTTTTCGCCCTTTTCAAAGTGGAGCGTATAGCGCATACCGTCGCGGCGGATATCGACGTCCATATACGCGGAACTGTACTGGGTGGAGCACAGTCCCAGTCCGTTCATGCCGAGCGAAAACTCGTAGCTTTCGCCCTCGTTGTTGTTGTATTTGCCGCCGGCGTACATTTCGCAGAACACCAGCTCCCAGTTGAAGCGGCCTTCCTTTTCGTTGTAATCGACGGGAATGCCCCTGCCGTGATCCTCCACCTCGATGGAGCCGTCGGCAAAACGGGTGACGGTGATTTTTTTGCCGTAGCCCTCGCGCGCTTCGTCGATGGAGTTGGATAATATTTCAAAAACGGAATGCTGACAGCCGTCGATGCCGTCGGAGCCGAAAATAACCGCCGGGCGCTTGCGCACACGGTCGGCGCCCTTGAGGGTGGTGATACTGTCGTTTCCGTATTCCTGTGGTTTCTTTTTAGCCATATACTACTTCCTTTATGCCGGAGTTGAGAGTTGAGCGTTAAGAGTTAAATGAAGTGCAGCACAACGGCATACAAAACGGGTGCGGGCAGCGCCCGCCCACAATTTCACTCTCCACTCTCCACTCTTATTTCTCCCCTCGCAGCTTTTTGATCTTATCTCTCAAATACGCCGCGTGCTCAAATTCGAGCAGCCTTGCGGCGGCTTTCATTTCCTTGGTCAGGCTTTCGATCAGCTGCTGCCGCTGTGCCCTGCTCAGCTTTTTGGTGTTTTTAAACTCGCTTTCGCTGTGGGTGGAGATCTCGAGGATCTCGCTGACCTTTTTCACGATGGTCTGCGGCACGATGCCGTGCTCTTCGTTATATTTCTGCTGGATCTCGCGGCGGCGGTTGGTTTCGGTGATGGTCTTTTCCATCGAATCGGTCACGCTGTCGGCGTACATGATCACCATGCCCTCGCTGTTGCGCGCGGCGCGGCCGGTGATCTGGATCAGCGAACGGGCGCTGCGCAAAAAGCCCTCCTTGTCCGCGTCGAGCACCGCCACCAGCGACACCTCGGGGATATCCAAGCCCTCGCGCAGCAGGTTGATGCCCACCAGCACGTCAAATTCGCCGAGGCGCAGGTCGCGCACGATCTCCATGCGCTCCACCGTGTCGATGTCGTGGTGCATATAGCGCACACGGATGCCCATGGTTTCGAGATAGGCGGTCAAGTCCTCCGCCATTTTTTTGGTGAGCGTCGTCACCAGCACGCGCTGCTGCTTGGCGGCGCGCAGGTTGATTTCCGACACCAGATCGTCGAGCTGTCCCTCGGTGGGACGCACCGAGATCTCGGGGTCGAGCAAGCCCGTGGGACGAATGATCTGCTCGGCGACGACCTTGCTTTTTTCCAGCTCCAAATCGCCGGGCGTGGCGCTGACGAACACCGCCTGGTTGATATGCGCGTAAAACTCGTCGAAATTGAGCGGACGGTTGTCAAACGCCGACGGCAAACGGAAGCCGTAATCGACCAGGCTTTTTTTCCGCGCGTGGTCGCCCGCGTACATGCCGCGCACCTGCGGCAGCGTGACGTGGCTTTCGTCGACAAACAGCAGATAGTCGTCGGGGAAATAGTCGAGCAGCGTATAGGGACTGGAGCCGGGCGCCCTGCCCGACAAGATCCGCGAATAGTTTTCGATGCCCGTGCAAAAGCCGATCTCCTGCAGCATCTCCATGTCGTAGCGCGTGCGCTGTTCGATGCGCTGCGCTTCGAGCAGCTTGCCGTTTTCGCGGAAATACGCCAGCCGTTCGTCCAGCTCGCGCTCGATCTCCGCCAACGCGGTCTGCATTTTGTCGCGCGACACGATATAGTGTGACGCCGGATAGATGGCGGCGTGCTTCAGCAGCGCCTTCAGCTCGCCCGTCAGCGGATTGATTTCGGAAATGCGGTCGATCTCGTCGCCGAAAAATTCCACGCGGATCACCGAATCACCCGACGCGGCAGGGAAAATCTCCACCACGTCGCCCCTGACGCGGAACTTGTTGCGGATAAAATTGACGTCGTTGCGCTCATATTGCAGCTCCACGAGCTTTTTGACCAGCTCGTCGCGCGATTTTTCCATGCCCGGTCGCAGCGAAATGACCATGTTGCGGTAGTCGATCGGGTTGCCTAAGCTGTAAATACAGGACACCGAGGCGACGATGATCACGTCGCGCCGCTCGGACAGCGCGAGCGTCGCGCTGTGGCGCAGCTTGTCGATCTCGTCGTTGATGGAGCTGTCCTTTTCGATGTAGGTATCCGTTTGCGCCACATACGCCTCCGGCTGGTAATAGTCGTAGTAGGACACAAAATACTCCACGGCGTTTTCGGGGAAAATTTCCTTAAACTCGCTGCACAGCTGCGCGGCGAGCGTCTTGTTGTGCGCCAGCACCAGCGTCGGGCGCTGTACGCGCTCGATGACGTTCGCCATGGTAAAGGTTTTGCCCGAGCCGGTCACACCCAGCAGCGTGGTTTCCTTGTTGCCGGCGTTGATGCTCTGCACCAGCGTGTCGATCGCCTGCGGTTGGTCGCCCGTGGGCTTGTATTTGGAATGGATTTTAAAGATCATAGTATTTGTTGACAAAAACCTTGGAAAAGTGTTTGTGAGAGCGGATGGAAAAATGCTCGGTGGAGGTAAAGATGATATGATCCACCAGCACCACGCCGATCCCGTCGAGCGTTTCGGAGATCACATGCGTCGTTTCCAGATCCTTTCGCGAGGGTACACACAGCTCGCTGGGATGGTTATGGGCGAGATACACGTACTTGGCGTTGTGGCGCAGCGCCAAATCGACAATTTTGCGCACGGGCGTCTCGGTTGCCGTAACGGAGCCTTCCATAATAATATCGCACAGCAGCAGCTTATCGTTGGAATTGCTGAGCGCAACGGCAAGCTTTTCCACCGTGGCGCCGATAAATTTCGGGCGCAGTATCTCCACCGCCTCATACATGTCGATGTATTTCAAATCAGACTTGCTGTCCACATATACGCGCGCCAACTCGGGCAGCATTTTTAACAGCACGGCAGCGGATTCACTCAGTCCGAAATCGCGCTGCAGCACATCCACGGGCGTGTCGCACACCTTGGCAAAGCAGCCGTAGCGGTCGAGCAAACGGTGCGCGAGCATATTGGTGTCCTTGCGCGGAATGGCATAGTAGAGCAGCATTTCCAAAATTTCATGCTGCTCCATGCCCTGAAAGCCATGCGCAATAAACCGCTTTTTCATGCGCGCACGGTGCCCCGCGTGCACATTTTCCTGCTTGTCCGCCATGCTGTTCTCCTCTTGCTGTGCTTACTTTACACCATATTCCTCATAGTACGCGTCGATCGCCGCCTTGAGCTTGTCGTCGATGATGACCTTACCCTTGTATTCCCTGTTGTACAGGTGCTCCACCACCTCTGCCATGGTGACGATCGCGGTGGTTTTCAGTCCGTATTTTTCCTCGATCTCGGCTAAGGCGCTCTTGTCGCCCTTGCCGCGCTCCATGCGGTCCACGGACACCGCCAGACCGACCGGCGTCACATCGCCCTGCGCCTTGATGATCGGCAGGGTTTCCTCAATGGACGTGCCGGCGGTGGTAACGTCCTCGATGATGACCACCTTGTCGCCGTCGCAGATGGGGCTGCCGAGCAAAATGCCCTTGTCACCGTGATCCTTGACTTCCTTGCGGTTGGAGCAATAGCGGATATCCGCGCCGTATTTGTCGCTGATGGCGATGGTCGCCGCCACGGTGAGCGGAATGCCCTTGTAGGCGGGGCCGAACAGCACGTCAAAGTCCACGCCGAACGCCTTGTGGATCGCCTCGGCATAGTACGCGCCCAGTCGCTTGAGCTGCGCGCCGGTGCGGTAAAAGCCCGTGTTGACAAAAAACGGGGTTTTTCTGCCGCTTTTCGTCACAAAATCGCCGAATTTCAGCACTTGGCAATCCACCATAAATTCAATAAATTCCTGTTTGTACTGTTCCATAGTCATCCTCCATCAAATATTTGTTTGCATTCTTATACAGAATACATTTTACCACAATATATTGCGTTTGTAAAGGCTTACAGCCGCATTTTCTTTGAAGAAAGTTGTAATAAAAAACGGGTTGGCTCTTACACTCATAAAAATGAGCGAGAGCCAACCTCACCGTTTATCTTTTTTTATACAGTACAAGCTCGGGATCCTTCCCCTCCGCTTCATAGGTGCTGATCAAAATAAAATCCATATTCGCCAAAACGCCGAAGCAGCGTTCTCCCCCGAACGCGGATGCAAGCTGATTCCCGAGATACGTCGTATTATCGTCGAGGAATTTCACGCTCGCCCCACTCGGCAGCGGATAGGCGAGATTGACATAGCTGCCGACAAGCGCGTTCAGCTGCTCCACCTTTGGCAATCCGTCGATATGCAGTTCGTTGATCTCGTTGATCAACTGCTTTTTAAATGCCTCAAACTCTCCGTTGTCGCTCAGCTCCTCGTATCGTTTCCAATAATCGAGCTGCGGCAAATTCTGCTTCATATAAGCGCGCGCCTGTTCCTCTGAAAAGCCCTGCGCCACCATATGCGGTATACATACGCTAATCAGCTCGTCCATATCGCTGTAGGTATACTGTCCGTCGGCGTAGCACCACTTACAGTAGTCTTCGTTCGGCGTACCGTCTTTGTTTTTGCCGATGATCGCATCCTCCAGCGGCATACCGCAGCACTGGCAGATAAGCTGACGCGGAGAACCGAGCAGCGTATTAATAGAAACATTGAATAACCGGGAAAGCAGCTTGAGCGTTTCGGTATTCGGAACCGTATCGCCGTTTTCCCAGCGCGACACTGCCTGCCGTGTGACAAATACCTTTTCGGCAAGCTCGTCCTGCGACAGCCCGTTCTTTGTCCGCAGTTCATGGATAATATCCTTTGTGTTCATCAAAACACCTCCCTTGACTCTATTGTAATATATTACAGAAGAAAATGCAAGCAACCGGCAGTTGCCTAAAAAACACTCGGCATATTGCGGAAGAGATACACCTGAGGCTTTTGATACCGCTGCCTTGTGCTGTCCGAACCGGCTTTGTCATGAATCGGCTGCGGAGAAAAACCGCGTGAAGCCCAATATCCTTGCCGGTATTCCGCCAAAGCCGTCAATATAACAAGTGCCGGAATGAAATAAACTCATCGTAAATATTCACAAAGTATAGAATTTCCCCAATAATTAAGCGATATTGTAGTAATAATTGCAAGAATATTTTTTTATCCTGCAAAACTGTTGACAAACACGTAACAAGGTGCTATAATAGCCACAACGACAACAAAGGTGTTGACGGTTCCGAAAACCGTTGACGCCTTTTTTGTTTATTTTAAGACGTCAGGAGAGATCGTTATGACAAACTATGCTATCTTCCGATAGGCTGACAGTTGACAACGCAACGGCGGCAACGTGACGTTGCATCCCATCCGCCTTTTGAAACTTTCCATGCTATCTGAAAACATCCAAAACGGCGGTATCATACGGTTGAGATTAGGTGATTCGGCTCTGTGATCTTAAGGCTCGGCTCTGAACATGCTATCTTCCGATAGGCTAACATATGACAACGCAACGGCGCGTTTTCCGAAAGGAGACGTGCCGTTGTGTCATGTTTAAGGAGGAATATTTATGAATGAAACAATCAAGGAACTTGTCACACAGATGACAAACGAACAGCTTTTCGCCGTCTGGTTTTTGATCGGCGCGGCGCTGGTGTTTTGGATGCAGGCAGGCTTTGCCATGGTAGAGGCAGGCTTTACCCGCGCCAAAAACACCGGCAACATCATCATGAAAAACCTGATGGATTTTTGTATCGGCACCGTCACCTTTATCCTCATCGGCTTCGGTTTGCTGATGGGCGAGGATTTAGTCGGCTTTATCGGAAAACCCGGCTTTGACCTGTTTACCGCCTATGCCAATTTTGATTTTTCAAGCTTTGTATTCAACCTCGTTTTCTGCGCCACGACCGCCACGATCGTTTCGGGCGCCATGGCGGAGCGCACCAAGTTTTTGTCCTACTGCGTGTATTCCGGCATTATTTCCGCCGTGATTTATCCTATTGAAGCGCACTGGATTTGGGGCGGCGGCTGGCTCAGTCAGCTCGGCTTCCACGATTTTGCCGGATCCTGCGCGATCCATATGGTCGGCGGCATCTCCGCGTTGATCGGAGCGAAGATTCTCGGTGCGCGTATCGGCAAATTCAAAAAGCAGAAGGACGGCAGCGTCAAGGTTGGCGCGTTTCCCGGTCATAATATCGCGCTCGGCGCGCTCGGCGTGTTCATCCTCTGGCTCGGCTGGTACGGCTTCAACGGCGCCGCGGCGACCTCCGTGGAGCAGCTCGGTTCCATCTTCCTGACGACAACGGTTTCGCCCGCGATCGCGACGGTCGTCTGCATGGTTTTTACATGGCTGAAATACGGCAAACCCGACGTCAGTATGTGTCTGAACGCCTCCCTTGCCGGCTTGGTTGCCATTACCGCAGGCTGTGACGTCACCGACGCCTTCGGCGCGATCGTCATCGGCGCGGTTTCCGGACTGCTGGTATGCTTCGGCGTATGGCTGCTCGACTACAAGCTGCACATCGACGATCCGGTGGGCGCGGTTGCGGTGCATATGCTCAACGGTATCTGGGGCACGCTCGCGGTTGGTCTGTTCGCAACCGATTCCGCTCCCGGCTATTCTATTGCAAACGCGGCAGGCAAAACGCTGACCGGACTTTTCTACGGCGGCGGCTTTGAACT
>CAMKOU010000064.1 GCA_946414505.1 uncultured Clostridia bacterium
TTGTTTTATTATTTTCTATTTTTTGCTTTATTTGTTGTCTTTTCTTATTATAGTGTGAATCGCAGACCATGAAGTAACAATTTTCAATTTATAGTGTTTTCGTCAAAGTTTTATGGTGCTATTCCCTTGTTTCTCCCATAAAAAAGCTTCGGCAGACGGGGATCTGCCGAAGCTTTTAGTGTTTTATGATTTTATGTTGTGAGTACTTCACCGATGGGATTTTCCACGATATACTCTGCAAGATACGATTGCAGATGGGTCGCATCGGAGATGTTCAACACGCTGTCCTGATTGGAATCGGCAGCGTAACGGTAAATGCCTTCCAAGGTACCCAACTCCGCCAAATGACGCTGGATCGCCGTCACATCATTGATGTTGATGTTGCCGTCGCCGTTTGCGTCGCCGAGCTTAACGCCGTCAAGAAGAACATAGGAAATATTCTGTGCTTTGGCGAACTCGTAGCCATAGGAGCCGTACCACACCCCGAGGGTGAGGTTTTGGTCGTTGTAAAAGGCAGTTGTATTGATTTCCGTTACACTTCGCGGAATATTGACATATTCCAGCGCCGTGCAGTTTGCAAAGGCGATCCGGCCGATTGTCTGCAAGCCTTCGGAAAAGTTGACCGTGGTCATCGAAGAACAACCGTAAAAAGCCTGCTCGGGGATTACGGTCAACGCCGCGTTGACGGTAACCGCGGGCAGCGCCGTGCATTCCTGAAACGCGCTGTCATTCATCTGCGTCAGCGATTCGGGCAGCACCACGGGCTGATTGATGCCCGTGCAGCCCTGAAACGCGCTCACGCCAATGCGTCTCAGGCGCGAGGTCTGTGAAAAATCCACAGAGGTGATGAATGTGTTATTTCTTAATCCGTTGTTGGCAACAGAAATAAAATATCTTCCGCCAATGGTTTCGGGAATAACCAAATCGGACGTGCGGTTATCCCAGCCTTCTAATGAAATGGATGTGTTGTTAAAAATGGAATAGCTGTAGCCGTCATACACCAAAATCATATCTGCATATGCGCCGAAAACAGACAGGCACATGCAAAACAGCGCGATGACTGCCGCGGTTATTTTTATGGCTGATTTTTTCATATGATCACCATTTGTCCATGCGCATACAGGCAGCACGAAAACGCACTGCCTGCATACAAATTGTTAGAATGACTTAGTCTCTGCCTTCGTTACCGCCCTCGGCAAAACCTTCGCCGAAGCTGTGTTCGATCAGATGCTCCTCCAAAACGGATTCAAAGCTGAGTCGTGTCAGCTCAAAATCGGGAGCTTCATAAGATTTTTTCATGTGTTCAGATTACCTCCTTTACAGGGACAGATAAACTTGATCATTGACCGGCGCCGTCTTGTGCATTTTTAATGGAAGCCATGTCATAGAACGTGAAGTACAGCGGCTGGCTGACCATGGTCACGTTGTCGTTCTTGTCCTTCATATAGGCAAACGCTCTGTAAACATAATCCTTGTTGTGGTTGTCTGTCAGGTCGCTATGGCTTCTGACGGAATAGCTGTAATAATACTGAATGCGGTTCTTATTATCCAGCTTGTTCGCGTCAAACTCCGAGCGCTCAAGACCAATGGAATCATCGTAGGAAGGCGTTCCTTTAATGAAGTCTACAAGCGAAGCCTGCGAGAATGCCGCGCCGTTGTAGGTCATGTTCGTGAGCGAGTCGCCGTACTTGTTCGCATAGTAGGTGCTGCTGGTGTTGACGTTTGTACCGTCGCTTTCAAGCGCCGCTACTTTTTGGATCGCAAGACCCGCAGTGTACTCGTCGTCGGCATAATCCTGGAATTTCAGGTCGTCTGCGGAAGCATAGGAGAGCACGAAATCGGTGTAGATTCTGTCGCCCATGTACTTTCTGGTTGATTGGCTAATGTTGTCGTTAAACACATTATACTGGTTACGGGAATTCTCGAGGAATGTCACGACTGCGCCGTTGGCGTTGCCGTCCGCAATTGCCACATCGTGCGGATTCGGATGGTAATTTGCCGCCTGTTCCGCGGTGATGTTCTCATAGTGCGGTTCCACAATAGAATCCTGATAGATGGACAGGTTGAAGTCACGGAAATAGCACTTGGTGTACTCGGTCGAGGGATACAAATCCGTTCCATACGTTTTGACCGTCCAGTACTTGAAGCCCATCGCCTGGTCGCCGTTATAGATGACCATCGGCGCAGTGACGAACGTCGGAGTAGTGCCATCGCCGAACTTAGCGCCGTTGGTGGAGAACCAGGTGCCGAAGTTCAGGTTGGGAATTTCAACAAACGTCTGCGTAGGATTAAAATGAACTTTTCCGTCGGAATCGGAAACCGCACTGAAGGATTGGGCCTCATTGCCATGCGAATACGGGAAATTAAATCTCAAATCAACACCGCTATGTTCTGCAACCAGTGCATAAACGTCGATGACGTATTTGTGGCTGCTGGATTGGTAACGGATGGTCATACCGGAGGGATTGCCATCGGAACGCATGGCGGTATTCCACGAGATCGTCTTCATGAAGTTGTTCTCATACGGTCCCAGAATGTTGATGAAGTTAGAGCGTTCCTGGTCACCCTTGAACCAGTAAGCCGTAACGGTTTCGCGCGGGTTCGTGGTGGAATCCCAGTCCTCAACTGCATCCGAAATTGTCAGATAGTCCGTAACCTTCGGGGTGTTCTTATCAAAGTCGCCTGTCACCTTATACTGTTGCTCTTGATGCAGATTTCTGTAGGAGCTGTAGTGGTACCACACCTCATAATGATAGGTGATCGGTGCGTTCCAGATCTTGAGATCGGTGTTATCGGCGACAGTATAGGTATAGCCGGTTGCCGGTGTTCCGGAAACATCCGTGTTAACAGCGGAGCCAAGCGTAGCCTTGCTGAACTCATAGTTGAACGGAATGTTGGTTTCGGTAACTACAACTGTGTCGCCAGCCATCAATTCATTCAGTGTGATCGACTGATCCTGCTTTAAGGTAAAGGTACCTGTAGATGTTGTTTGATCAACGCCCGCAACATCGGTATATGCACCGGTATACGCCGAGCCGTTTTTGGTAACGGTCACTGTAAAGTTGGTGGTGCTGTCTGTTCCGGTGGTCAGCTTTTTGGTGATCGTCAGGCTCTTGTACTGTTGCTTGTTGTCGATTTCAACTGTTGTGTCATCGGTAATGATAATGTTTTCAAAACCATTTTCAATTGCAATCGACTCGCTTGTGGGTGTAACCGAAGAATCAACTTCGTCATACTCAAACACAGAGCCGGATTTCGGAATCTCGATAACCCTATAGATTTCACCGTAGGTAACACGCAATTTCGCGTCCATTCCGCTGGAAAGCGTCAACTTTTCGTTTGCAAATGTGCCGGTACCTGTGCCTAAAAAGATAAATCCGGGATCGGTGGTGATTTTCTCGTAGACATAACCGGTTTTCTTGTAAACCTCAAAATCAAACGTCTCACTTGTTGTTGCGTCGGCGAACTTGGTGATCGTAAGATCATACTTCGGCAAATCCAACTTGGAATAGAACGGAAGCGTTGTGTATTTTTGCTTGTTTGTCGTGCTGTCAAACAGCGCGGAAATATTGATGGTCACGGTAGCAGTTGAGGTTCCGGTGCTATTTTCCGTGATCGTCGCCGTATAAGGCGTTCCGCTTGCCGCAAGACGCGTGATCACATGTTCGATCGCCTCATAGAAGTGCTCCATTACCGAAGGACCGGTCGGCACAGTTGTGAGTGTGATGACGAGCTTGTCGGTAGAACCTCTCTTGATAAAGGTGTTGGGAACCGTAACAGAATCCGTTGTTCCGGAAGAAGGATAGGTAGCCAGCGTGGCATTGCTGGAATTCTTGACCTGAACCGATACGGTGCAGGTACCTGTACCGATAGAATCCGGGTGGAGTCTGTGCGTAATCGTTACGGGATCCGCTTTCTCATTGTTTACCTCGGCAACCATATCATAGGCTGCCATGGTAAAGGATTGTGTTTTGGTTACATATCCGCCGGATGTACTTGACGAAGCGCCGATCGACCAGTCTTCTTCATTTCCGCTTGCGTCGTAGATCTTAATACCGGTGCAAGCATATTCAGAGGAAGTAGCAAGTCTTTCCGAAACTTGAACACGTGCGTTTTCGGGAACCTTGGGGATCAGCAGTACTTCGCCGGGCTTCAGGGTAACGTCACCCGATGTGCTCATCTGCACTGAGGTCTTGGTACCGTTTGCGTCTGTCTTTTCGCACCACAGCGGATAAGCGACATATCCCTTCTGCACACCGGCTTCCTCATTGTCAAAGTTAAACTTGACGTTGATGGTAAAATCGGTAGTGTCGTTGGGAACATTGGTGGTTTTAATGAGTTTCAAGTCGTGCGACTTCATTTGGTTGGTGAAGCGCGTACGGATGTTCAGGTTCTCAAGTCCGGTAGGCGCTGTTTCCTTAAACAGGAAGGACGCGCCGCTGTCCGCGTTTCCGCTCACTGTTCCGGCAGCTGTCGGCGTGCCGCTGACTGTGGTAAACCTGTAGCTGTTGTTGTTGGAATCCACGTTCGCGTCATCGTAAACATCAACAGACTTGTCATAACTGAACTGGTTGATATGTCCGCTCGTATTGTCATCGCTTTCACTGATCGTCATCAGGGAGTTGCTGGTAAACTGCCCCTTGAAATACGCGATGTCATCGTTGTGCAGCTTATACGTACCGTTGGTCACCGTTCCTGTGGTCGTCCTGGTAGTGGTGGCTGTCGCACTGTTGGCGCCGTTAGAAGTCAGCGTGTAAGCTTTATTGGTGATATTGGTGCCGCCCTCCTTGTGTGTGATGATGAAATCATCGTTGCGGAAAGCTTGTTCAAACCATGTTACTCTCTGATGGTCGTCGATCCACAAATTAGACTGCGTTGTAGAATTGGTTACAAAGAAGCCCTGGTTGATGTTCGCGGTTCTAACCTTTTTCTCGGTCTTGAGCTGGTTGGGGATCGCGTGGAACGAGAAGCCGAACTTCAGGTTGGATTGATACATACCGCGCTCCAGATAGTAGAGGGTCATGGTATGGATCGCGTCGGGATCGTTATTGTCAAACCATGTGAAGGCGCTGTTTCTGGAGGAAGCGCCAACCGCCTGTGCCTGTGTAGCAGTCACTGTTCTGGTCGCAAAGTCGATCTTGCCTTCGGTTCTGGCGTGTGCGCCGCCGAGGTCGAGTACGAGCTGACCGTCAATGAACACCCAAAGGTCGTCGTCTCCGGAGAATTCAAACACCTGATGCATACCGTCGCTGAATGCGCCGCCTGCTTCGAGGGTGAAGGGGATCTCCAGCTTCATGCCGAAGCCGAGGTCGTGCGAAACATCACCGGAGGTGCTGTTTGTGTCAGTATGGCTGTTAAGATTATTATAATCGAACGGGAAGAAACCGGCAGTATTTTCCGCAGAATACACTTTATTACTGTTGTTGTAGTAATTCAACTGTGCGGTTTTGCCTGATTTGTCAATATTGGTGATATAGGCATTGTCCTTGCCGTCTGTGCTGTCATATTCGTAGTAAGTATGACTGGGATAATTTGTGTCATTTGACCAAGTACCGGTAACAGTGTTCCAGTCAGTGCCCACACTATTAAACTTATATTTATTATTATCTCCAATTGAACCTGCGTTATAATAGTTCCATGCATTTCCATCACTCGGGTTCAGTCTTAACCATTCAACCTGCGAGTATCCTGCAGGCACTGCAACTGACCACAACCCATTTCCCAGTGAAGTCATTGTAACACGCAAATTACCGGAAGTTGTATTGCCATTATGGAAGTTTGCTGCCATGACCGCATTTGATGAACCCCATGTATTTGACGCCGAACTTATATCCAAAACAAGCGTCTTTTGCGATCTCGTCGCAACCGGGAAAACCGGCGAACGCAGGATGGTTGCCAGCGGCTTGCTCACATTGTTCCAGCCGGAGAGGAAGTCCTCGTTGAACATACCCATGTCCATACCGTTCTGATTGGTGTTACCGTTCTTGTAGTGATGGATCTGGTTGCGGGCAAGCGTCAGACCGGACAAACCTGTCGCCGCGTTATGCGCATTGCCCAGGGCGACCGAACCGTTCGCGTTTTGTAACCAGCCTGTGTAGTTCTTGATCGTGGTAGAGTTGCCTTTGCCTATAGCACTATTATCCATATCCAGCGGATTGCTGCCGGTGGTAACATTCAGGTTACCGAAATACAAGCCGTAGGTTGTATTGTTGTAGGTACTGGAATTGGAAATATTTTTGTTGTATTCGGACAAAGCACTGTTCAAAACCGTATACGGGTTCCACTTCCAGCCGTTGTTGCGCCATGAGAATTCATCGTTCGCGATGCCTGTGAGCCAGCCGGCTGAAGTGGATGTGTCGTTGCCGCCGACTGCGATGCCGCTCAACTCACTGTCAACATAGTAATCGTAGAAGGTGGCTTTGATACCGGTAAACAGATCGTTGTTGTTCAGAGTAGAACCCTTTGAAACCGTATACTCATTGGTACGCGGATAGTATTTTCCCCATGAGCCGTTGCTTTGCGGGCTTGCCTTGTTGGGACCGGCGGTGTACATGGGAGGATTGGAGCTTCCGATCGTCAGCATCGTCGTACCGGTGTTCTGACCGTTGTCGCCGGTGAATCTAACCTGATCGCAGTCTCCGGGGATCTCGATTTCCCAGATGTCGGAGTTGGGCAACCTGGTCATCGTCGCGCCGGGATAAACGCCGAAGGGCTCATATCCGTCGGAAGAACGCCGAACATATGCCGAAACCATGTTGTATTCGGACGCATTGTTGTTGAAATAGATTTTTTTGGTGCCCACTGTGGTCATCGAAACAGCGAAGGTCTTGTCCTTGGTGGAACTGGTCGCCGAAGCCGTAGGCAGGGTGATCGTCCACGCACTGTTGGAGCCGTTGACCGTACAGCCGGACGCCGTAACCGAGCTTGCCATGTAACCTGTGGAAGGTGTAATGCTGACATTCACCTTTGCCCCCGGGGGCAGGTTGGACAGCGTGCCGCCCTCCTGCGCCGTTGCTGTGCCGTAGGACGCCGTAACGACCGCGTTCGCAACGGTGGGAACTGTCAACGTATACAGTGTCGAGGGCGTCAGCGTCATGCCGACAGCGTGCGTATTTTCGTCATACGTAACAATAACGTCATAGTATCCCGAGGTAGAGACCGATTTGGTCGCATTGGCAGAGGCGGGATAGACAACGTCCCATTCGCTGTTTTGCGCTATCTTGTAGCTGATCGTATCGGTCGCAGTAAGATAGACATTTTTCTTCGTCCACTCCCATCTGGAAGTGCCGGAAACCTTTTGCAATCTGTTGCTGTTCAGGGTCGGCGCCCACGCGGTGCCAAACAGGTTGGTGGTATTGGCAGACTTGCCGCACTCACCGACTACCGTCCATGTAGCTTCAGCAGGGAACTCGATGCGAACCGACATGGAGGTCTGACCGCCGTCATAGCCGGTGAATGAGAATTTGTAGCTGCCTGCCGCCGCCGTGCGCAGCGTGATGGCGTCGTTGTCGTTTCTCGAGAAATTGTAGTTCGTTGTGCCACTGATGGTGGCATTCGACGAGAACTGGTCGTTATTGTCCCCCGCCAAAAATACAAACGAATAAGTTGAATTGCCGGCAAGGTTGACAGAATAGGCGGTGCTGGAGATGTTGTGCAACGTCCAGCTGTCCCAGCTGCCCTTGACTCTGGCGCCGCTGTAGCCTACGCTCTCGCTGTCTATCTTTGCCGCATCGGTCATGATGATGCCGGCTGTCATGCAGGACAGCAGCATACACAGTGCCAAAACGACAGAGATAACGGAACGTGAATGCCGTTTGATCTTTGATTTCATTATTTTACCTCTCTTTCTTTTATATAAAATGGATTTTATATACTTATTTATATTAACAAACGCCGGCGTGACGCTGACACAATCCGCGCGGCGGACGTCCGAAATGTGCGAACCATCCTTCCCGCGTTGTGACACATCTTTCGCCGAAAGGATGTGCCGATGCATGTCACGGCGCCGTTTGATTGCTTTCACGAAAATACCTTGTGCGGTATCTCGTCGGCAGGATGACCGCCTGCCGTCTGCCCTTGGGCGCTGCGGGTACTATTCCCGCCGTCTGTCAGGGGACGGTCTGCCCCTGACCCTGTCAACGGGTCCGTCTCTCAGTCTGATCTCCACAGAGAGGTGTTTATCATATGGAATTGTTTGATAGCGCATGATACTGTCACCTCCCTGCTTTGCCGCGGCAGCCGCCTGCCTTGGCGGCGCCTTGCGCGCAAATGTAAAAACATATAAATATACGATTAAATTATAGCATATAACTCATCTAAAAACAACTCATTTTTTGAAACTTTTTAATTAAATTTTAGAATTAAGGCAGCGGTTATCCTTTCATTTTGACTAATTCAGCCATTTTTTGCCTGTTTTTTGATAAATAATTGGCGTGTTCCTATGACGGTTTCCCTATAAAATGTTGCCTTTCACCTAAAAAAAGCAGCCCGGTACCCATACTGTACCGGGCTGCTGCCCTATTGCCGCTGCCGGGAATATTCTCCCTTTAGCGCTACTTTATGCTTTTTCGTAATAGACGTTTAAAAACTGCTCAAAAAACTTCTCTTCATCCACCTTGTACCGCGGCACATCATTATCGAATATCATCTCGCCGGGCACCGTCAGGATCTCCATGTCGGGACTTCCCGCAAACGCAAACTCGGTTGCCAAATAGGTGACGTGCGCCGCATTGAGATTGGTGCAGGAATAGGGAGCGGATTCATTAAAAATGTTCACCGACGAAAATACGTCCTTTTTGACGGCGGACAGCATTTGCGCCATGAAGCCCCGGGCATATTCCTTTTGCCGGGTCAAACGCAGCATGTTCGCATCTACACGGTCTTGCCGTCTGGTGCGTACAAACGACTCGGCAAGCGCGCCCTGCAAATGGTAACGCCCGCCCTCTGTGAACGAACCAATGGTTTCTGGCGAGGTGACGTCCACACCGCCGACGCTGTCGTTCATCGCCGCGATGCCGTCCAAATCCAGCGAATAATACGTTTTGATGGGAATGTTGTAAAACACACGGCGCACCGACGCCACTGTGTTTTCGCAGCTTTTTTCCTTTCCGTCGCCATACGCATACGCCAGACATACCTGCCCGTTCATCATGCCGCTGTATTTGCCCTCGGGCGTGTAGGTTGCCACCTCGGTAAAGGTGTCGCGCGGCAGTGCCACCATTTTCATGTTGTGCGTTTTCATATCAATGGCGATCATGACAAGCACGTCCGCCTGACCGCTCAAGCCCTCTTCGGTCAGCTTGTTATCGCTGCGCCTGTCCACACCCATGAACAGCATGGTGGTGATGTTTTTGTTGTAGTGGTAGGTCTGTCCCTTATAGACGATGGACTCGCCGTCATCCTGCACATTCGCATTGACGGCGTCCGACAACATCAAATCGACGGGATCGCCCAACAGCGCGTTTTGTCCCATGAAGCGCAGACATAAAAAGGTGCCGCCCAGCGCGATCACCAGCGCCAACATCACGCTGACAACGATGAGCAGTATTTTTTTCCATCGCTTCATTTTTTTGCGCCTGCGCTTGTGATGCGAGCGGCGCTTGCCCTTATCGTTGCTGCGGTGGGACATCAGCACCAGGTTGTCGCTGCCGTTTTCCGGCGTCGCCTGTTCGCCGCTGCTGCTGTGATGGTGCGAGTGGTGCTCCGAGCTGCCGTGGTGATGCGAGTGGCGCTTGCCTTTATCGTTGCTGCGTTCGGACATCAGCACAAGGTTGTCGCTCTCGTTTTCCGGCGCCGCCTGCTCGCCGCTGCTGCTGTGATGGTGCGAGTGGTGCTCCGAGCTGCCGTGGTGATGCG
>CAMKOU010000065.1 GCA_946414505.1 uncultured Clostridia bacterium
GGGGTCTCCGCGGAAACACAAATGACGTTTTCAAGAAAAATGCACACGTAATCAAACTCAGGTGAATGATATGTTTTTTTCAAAAACAACCCTCATTCCCATTTAGCGGCGGTGTTTTTGATCACTTCGCCGTTGTAATAAAGCAAACAGTTGGTGCTGACACTCCATGCGCCGTCATACTTGACCGCTCCGCAGTACATCAGACAGGTATTGCCGTTTGGATTGGTATTATTGATGTTCAGAGCGGATGTTTTGTAATCAATGGTGAACTGCACCCTGTTTTTGTTGGACAACTGAATGGTCTCATCGCCCGCAGCAGGCGTGTTTCCGTTAGAAACAACGGTATAGACGTAACCCTTGGTCGTCAGCGTCAGATTCAGGGTTGCCACGACATTACCGGTTTCTTCGTCAACACCTCCCTGATACGTTACGTTGGAATTAAACGCTTTGCTGCCATTCGTATCGTCATGGTCTTGGATAAGCTGTTTCAGCTGATCCTTGTACTGCTCAAACAGCGCGTTGACCTTTTGGGGCGTATAGATCTCGGGATGACTTCTGATTTGACTGCTCAGGGAAATGTTCACAAACGACAGTTTTTCAACCTTAGGATCGTAATCCGCTGCGCCGTACACGCTTCCGAGAATATTCAGCCGCGTTCTGGATACACCGGTGGAATCCACAAAGGTATCGTTTGTGTTGGCAGAGATCGAAATACCGGGAGCGATCGAAGCGTTGGTATATACGGCATACAGCTTGGTATCGGTCGTGACACGATACTTGAAATCCCGTTCCACGGAAGCGATCTGTGTTCCATCTTCGTCGTAAGCCCAATAGGCAAAGGTGTAGTCATCAAAGGATTCTGCGGCATAGTCCGCCGGCTTGACGTTGGAGTAACCCGGAATACCGTAGTTTTTGATGAAGCCCTCGTCGTCCTGGTTTGCGTTGCCGGTCGCTTCGCCAAAGCGCTGGTTATAATAGAACTTGCCGTTCAGCCACTTGACATCCTCATCCGCACTCCACGGAGTCGCGATATATGCCTGCTGATTGCCTGCAATGGCGATCGGATTTAGATCGTCCGCACTGTTCGCGCCGTAAATATCCACATTGTACTGCTTGGGATAATTGTAGCACCAAACGACGATCTTGCTGACGCGCACGTAATCGGCATCATCCTCGAAGGTTTCATACACATTCAGCTTGTCGGTTTCAAGCAGCTCATTGCCTTCGGTATCGTAATAGCTGACCCATCTCTCGCCCGAGCTCTGCGGCTGACCGAGATAATTCGTGTGATAGATCGTACCGTCAGGATACGCGGTCTCCACACCGTTGACAAAGTAATGCTTAAACGTAATTCCGATCACCGCCGCGCGCTGATTCGTCCAAAGGTCATAGTCGCACATGACGTTGTTGACCCCGAACTCACTTTCGGAGAACTCGGTCGCCTTGGCGCCGATCAGACCGTCGAAGTTGATAGAAGATACAAAATGCGTGTTGTCATCCAAGGTGAGATACTCCTTGGGGATCGCGTCGACAGACACCGTGTACGTGGTTGGCTCGGAACTGATGCCCGCCGGTTTGCCGTCGATCTCATAACGGTCGTAGTATTTGAACTGGATCTCCAACTTCTTGGAGTTGACAATGGTCGCGGTCGTGGCTACCGATGTGGAATCGGTTTCATCATAGGTGATCTCGATGGTGTATCCCGGAACCGCTTCCTCTTCCACGGTATAGGTGTAGTACGTATCCGGATCGGAGGTGTATACGGGCAAGCCGTCGATCACCCTTGTCCAGGTGGAGGAATCCGCGCGTTCGTTATCGACAGTGATGGTGAACCAGCCGTTGGCGTCAACATCCGGAATGACGGTTGTATCGGTATAGGGAACGACCGTCTCTGCCGAACTGTCCGTAACAGGATGACCGTTTGCATCCATCTGATCAAATTGATGCTGCAGAATCCGCACGCGGATGGAAGCAGGACGTGCGCCGAAGCTGTTGTCGTGATCCTTCCAAATCTTTTGTACGGTGAGTTTCATTGTCTCTTCACACGGATCCTTGCTTTCACCCGGATTCGGCACCAGGCTCTTGACGTTCGGCTCCGTGGGCGTGTCAAGCATCAGCACCGCCTTGGCTCCGTTGTTCGCGTAAACCGCTATCGGCTTACTGTCGGCGCCGCCGGCATTCGCTGCGATCTTGGCGTTCTTCCACTTTTCAAAAATCAGATAGTACGCTTCGTTGGTGCCCGGTGTGATCGGCGCGGCAAGATGCGTGACCGTAAACCGCTTGTAATCATTGTCTGTGACCGCCTGACCGCCGATCGGCGTATTGTTGCTGGTCATCGCGTAAGTGCGGCCGGACATTCTGTAAACCGAATACGTGTTGTTTTCTCCCTCGATGGAAGCCAGCGTGTTGAAGCTGTAAACCGACTGCAGCGAAGTGTTGCCGCTGAAAGGTCCGGTCAGCCGCACGGTACCGCGCACAACGTCGCAGTATTCCATCGAATTGTTGAGCAGATGGCCTTCGTTGTTAAAGCCGACGAAGCCGCCTGTCTTGCCGTTTTCATGAGAACCGTCATGATCATTGCCGGCACCGCCGCCGTAAACATCATAGCCGATGTCGATGCCCTTGACAGAGCTGTCCTCGATGCGCGTGCGGTTGCCCTTGATCAGGTTGATAACAGCCGCCGTTTTGTTGTTGTCGTAAATAAAGCCGTCGTTATTGTAAGGAAGCTCGATGTAGGAATCACCGATGTTCACCAGTGCGGTGTCTGTCGGGTTGCCCTCACTGTCTTTGACAAGGGAAACGCCGATGGGCAATCCCAGCAGATTGACATACAACAGGTCGCCGTCCTGCAGCAGATCCAGTTGGGCAATGCCGATATTCAGGTCGAGAAGGTCGATCTGCTCTAACTCATTGACCAGCAACGCCTTCAATACCAGATCGAGAACACCCTCCACTGCCGTTACGAGCGGTGAATTTGCCTCGACGCTGATCAGGTAATGCATATCGGTCTTACCGACAAAGCCGCCTGCGATCTGGTCGCTGTAAACCTGCTTTAGGCTTTCAACGTGACAGTTTTTGATTTTGGATACATCCGCGTATCCGACAAAGCCGCCCGCGATGGGCTCGGTGCCGCCCGTTGCCATCACAACAGCGCCTGCGGGAATGCCATAGACATAACAGCCATCGGTGTGGGTGCTGAACACATCGAACACACCTGCCGTCAAGCCGACGAGATCGGCGACGTTCGCGTTATTCGCATTGACCACACCCGATTTGCCCATGTGACCGATAAAGCCGCCGGTGTAGTTTTTACCGTAAACGGTGTTGAGGTTGGTAACCTTGCTGTATTTGGCAGTTCCGTTCATCATGGCGCCGCCAAAACCGCCTGCGCAGCCGGAGACTCTGGTTTCTCCGAGCATCGCCTCGCTGTTTTCGCCATGTGCGCGGACGATGATGCCTTCGTCAACGCCGTTGACCTCGCTGTAGTATACATACGATCTAAACGCATCCAGCGCATTGACTTCGCCGACCGAAAGCGTGGAGCCCAGCACATTGGAATCGCTGTTGCCGGAAACCTTTGCAACGCCCGTGACGTCGGCAAGTCCAAAGAAGCCGCCCGCGTAGTAAATACCGTTCACACTGCGCAAGCCGTTGACCGCAATGTTGCTTTCGATCGCGGTATTCGCGGCAGGTGTGTCGGTGACATCGCCGATGTCCACGCCGACAAATGCCGCTTCCAAAACGCCTGCGAAGCCGCCCGCGTAGCGCGGCGGTGTGCTGTTGGCACCCTCAACGATAAAGCCGAAGGTGGCGTTGTCGGGATCGACCTGCGCCTGCTTGATCTTTGTAACGGTTGCCTGAAGGACAGAGGCAAGATCGCCGTCATGGTTGATAACGGTGTCCAAAATGCCCTGCAGCACGCCCGACTTGGAGGCGTGGGTATTGACCTCCGCCACGGAAGCCGCCGTCGCGATACCGGCATAACCGCCTGCTGCGTTATTGCCGCGTACATAGCGCAGGTTGCTGACGTTGCAACCGGTGCCTGCTGTGTTGCCGACATTTTGATCGCCCCAGATCTGCGCGCCGTAAGCGGAGCCGACGTAGCCGCCCGCGTAGCCGCAGCGCTGCGAAACATCATTGTTATTGTCAAAGTATTGATCGTTGTTGTTGTCGCGATCCAAGCCACTGCCGATAACCGTCAGGCCGGACTGCCAGCCGCGTACCGAACCGCTTTTGATGACCGGAACAAATACGTCGCCGAGCGCCTGGACCAGTGTGCCGAGATTCGCACTGAGATCCAATCCGAAAAGGCTGACGCCTGCCTGTCCCAATTCCGCGATACCGCCGGTCTGCATACTGCCGGCATAGCCGCCTGCACTGCGCATCGCGCGGATCTCTTTCATATCGTAGGACTGGCCGTTGGTGATAACGCCCGAACGCATCAGACCGACATAACCGCCGGCGTCAGCGCCCTCGGTAATGGGCCAAACCGTTTCGTTTCCAACGGTATCCCACACGGTGCTTCTGCCCGCTACGACGTTGCAGCCGTAGTAATATTTGGGAGCCTGGGCAGCGGCAATGTCTGCGCTGTCCAAGGACGCCAGCTCCATGCCGTAGCCGCCGAATTTACCGACATAGGTGACCCACGCGCTCCAGGTAGCTGCATCGAGATTTTGCAGCGGACCGTAAACCGCTGTGTTGGTTTCGGTGGGATATACCACCGACAGTGCCGTGAGCAGATTATCGACCTTGACCAGTCCGCTGAGCAGACTGATGTTGCCTGTACCGGCAGTGTCTGCCGCTTCCATGAAGCCCGTAAAGCCGCCCGCGTATTCATGACCGTAGACAGAACGGATGCGCCAAGCCGCAGCGATGTGCTGCTCGCCGGTGTATTCGCCCTCTCTGTCGTGGCCGAAGTATCTATCTGCGACCACGCCGTCGTTTTGATCCTGCCAGGTGTGGGTGTCAAGACCCCAGATATGACCGCCCTCGTTGTGACCGCAGTAGCCGCCCGCGCAGCCTCTTTGGAAGCCGCTGTCGGATGCAGCCTGTGCGCGCACCGCGCCGCCGCAGGGCACACAGGAGGTGGTGCTGTTGCGGATGGTCGGCACAAAATCATTGACAAGCGAAAGCAGCGAGCCGTTGACATTGACAAGTGTGCCGATCACACTTGCGTTGTCAAGAAGCTTTGCAGCGTCGCCGGGCTTCATGTTGCCGACGTAACCGCCTGCCGCTTCCTGACCGATGATATAATAGAAGTTTTTACAATGTGAGTTTTGGATATGCGCACCGTCGATCTCTCCGGCAAAGCCACCCGATTTACCGACCGTTCCGTTGCTGTCGGTGCCGTCGGCAATGACCGAAAAGCCGCCTGCCGCGCCCTGCACATCCGAGTGCTCGATGGTGGTGACGACCACGCTGAGCGCCGAAGCCACATTGGTCAAATCCAGCGCATCGCCGAGCACACCCAGGCCATGACCGATGCTCGCCGCGTCGCCGATATCCGCGATACCGACATAGCCGCCGGCGAAGTGTCCGCCTTTGACGGCGTAAGCGCTTTGATTGCCAAAGTAAGACGAGCCGTCTGCCGCCTCCAAGTCATCGGGAGGCGTCACATTGGTATGCTTTAAGGTGTATACGTCGCAGTTTGAAACCTGCGCGCCGCTCATATAGCCGCCGAAGCCGCCCGCGCTGCCCGAATCGGGATCGCCGGCGCGAATCACATCGGCAACAACGGTGAAGCCGTTGGCGGAGTAAACACCCGCATTTTTCACCGTGGGTACATAGGCGCTCATGACGTCAAGCAAGGACAAAATGTTGATATTCAGTCCCGTGCTGCCGAGAACGGAAACACCGCCGCCGGCATTCGCCAACGCGCCTGAACGGAGCTTGCCGCCGAAGCCGCCGCCATAGGTTCTGCCGTGTACCTGATCAATATTGATGACGGCAAATTGCTTGTCCGGATCGCCGGTGGGTTTGTCTGCATACGAATCGTAAAGCTCCTTCATGGTATGCGTCCACTTCGGGTTTTGCGCATCATCCACCGAAGCGATAGTAGCGTTATCCACCGTGCCGCTTTCAAAGTCCGCGACAAAGCCGCCCGCGATATCCGCGTCAACCAGACCGCCGTCCATAAAGTTGGTCGTGCAGTTGGTGTATGTGGGGATGAGGTATTCGATCGCGCGGATCAGTCCATTGGCTTGGAGCAGCGATTTTACCTGTGTCGCGTCGTTGTTTGCCGCTTCGGCAAGGCCGCCCGTTTGGGAGGTGCCGATGAAACCGCCCGCAAAGCCGTTGGTGTCGGTCGCAGTGACGGACAACAGCTTGTAGCAGTGGGAATCGGTTATCTTGGTGCTGTTGCTGTCGGCGATAAAGCCCGCCGCCGTAAAGTCAAATATATTTTCCGAACCGGCGGTGTTGGCGCCCGTTGCTTCCACCGTGTAACCGCTGTCAATACCGGTGACGTCGCAGTCGTTGATCTTTACCTCAACGCCCTCGCCGATATTCAACAGGTTATTGACGGTCAGCAGTCTGTCAAGTCCGAGAAGATTGACCGTCAAGCCGCCGGTGCCTGCCAGCTCTCCGGGTCCGGCGATGCCGACAAAGCCTGCCGCGCGGTTGAACGCCTCCACGCGCTGCAACCGGTTGAGTTTTACGTTGGTGATGGTGCCGCCGATGGCGGTGCCGAAGCCGCCGCCTGCGTCGTAGTTGTCCGCCTTGACGGTGTATCCGCCCTCAACACCGGTTACGGTGATGTCGCCGGCGTTAAAGCTGATAAACCTGCCAAGACCAACCGTTGCATTCAACAGACCCTGGTAATCCGCCGAACCCAAATAGCCGGCGACGCCGCCCGCGTAGTTTTCGTGCGCACGCACGCTCTTTAAGCCGCTGAGAATGATGGGCTTATTCTCCGGCGTTTCTTTCAGTACATCTGCATTCCAATCCGCCAGCGCAT
Organism: uncultured Clostridia bacterium; assembly: GCA_946414505.1. GTDB lineage: Bacteria > Bacillota > Clostridia > Oscillospirales > Acutalibacteraceae > Ruminococcoides. The sequence continues at coordinate 6,956 of CAMKOU010000065.1, forward strand.
CATACGCCGCCTGATTGGATTTAACGAGGTAGATACCGTCGCCCTTGCCGACAATGCCGCCCGCAAAACTGCCGTTCGCCTCGACCTCCAGCTGGCTGCTGTAGATCTGACAACCGAGAAGCGCCGAGGGCGAAACGCCCATCAGGGACAACAACTGCTGCTGTGCCGAAGGATTTTCGGACAAAGCGCCTGTCAACAGCTGTCTGACGGTTCCGAGCAGGCTTTTTTCGTCGTTCTCGTTTTCGCCGAGATTCGACTGCCAGCCAACCGTCGAGTAGCCTGCAAAGCCGCCGGCATAATCACCCGTGCCGTGCACGCTGACGGGATCTTGCGGACAGTCGATGGTGCAGTCGACCGCGTAGCTGCTGGTCATGGCGCCCACAAAGCCACCGAGGCAGTTTTCGCCCGTGACCTGATAGGTGCTGTCTTTTATGACGCAGTTGATCAACTCGCTTTGCGGATGGATGTTGTCCATCAGCGAGGAGAGATCCACACCGACGCCGTCCAAGGTTCCCTTGATGATCGCGTCGCGCTCCAGACCCGCAAAACCGCCGCCGTAGTTTTCCGCCACAACGGTGTAGTTGCTGTTGATCACTTTGGAGTCTGTGATATGCGAACCGATTTGACAGCCGATAAAGCCGCCGATAAAATCGGTATCCGCTGCATTGTTCGCGGAATGGCCGATCTGTCCGCTCAGTCCGTCCACCGTGCAGTTTCTGATCTGCGGATTATAATAGCCGGTGGGGATCAGCTGACCGACAGGCAGCGCATTATCGAGCAGGATCGTGATCAGATCACCCAGACCCACCGCCGGAATAACATTGAGCACGGAGGACAGTGCGTCGACCGTGATGTCCAACGCCTGCGACAGTCCGCTGTATTCCGTAACGCCTTCGCTGTAGCCGATGAAACCGCCTGTATAGTCCTTGACGTTTTCTACCGTGACCGAACCGGTGACGGCACAGTTGAAGATATCCACGTCGCCGATCACCCTGCCCGCGAAAGCACCGGTGGCGAAAATCGAGGAATCCTTGGCGCGGGCGTTCAGCAGATTACTGAGCGTATCGCGCAGCGAAAGATCCATTGAGCCAAAGGACAGCGCCGTGGTCAGCAAATCTACCAAACCGCCGACGATCCAGCCCAAACCGCTTGTCAGGCCGCCGAGGATCGACTGCGTGCTTTTTGCGGTGGTGGCGGTGTTATGTACCTCTACCTGACTGAGCTCGAGGTTCTCCACATGGACCGTGCCGCCGCTGACGCCGATATTGGCTGTGTTGATTTCATTGGTAACCGTCGCGAAGAAGCCGATACCCATATATTTATTGACCTCGATCGGGCTGTTGTTGTTGACATAAACATTGGAAATGACCGGACGATTGTCCGTGGTACGGGCATTCAGCGCCGTCGCGTCACCGACAGCATTGCCGTTCCACAGCTTTTCATTGTTGATGCTCTTGACGCCGTACATATTTCCGGTGAACATCAGCGGCGTCCACGGGTTTGCGCTGTCGCCGAGGTCAATGTCACGGAAAATGATGTAGTTTGCGTTTGCTGAATACGTTGCGTTGGTTTCCCAACTGTGCGCAGTTCCTAACACAGTCGCGTCAACATGCAGGTCATCGGTATACGCTTTGCCTGTTTCCTGATTCACGCCGGCACGTCCATAACCGGAGTGGATCTGATGGAAGGTGAAATTGCCGGAACCATTTTGCGTTTGTGTCAGATCCGCGTCGCCGCCGTACAGCAGCGTGGTGGGCTTGTCGTCCTGGATCCGATAGACCGGCGTCCAGACCTTTTGCCCCGAGCCGATCGCGCGCAGCTGCGCGTCGTTTCCGATCAGGATATAGGTTTTACCGCCGATTTTCTTGATCACCTGACCGGCGAAATCACGTCCGTCGTAGGCAGCCGGAGCACCGACTGCGCTGTCTGCTTTTGCGCCGACCGCTTCTACCTGTTTGTCGGCGCGGACAGATACCGGCTTTTCGGGCACCTGTGAGCTGAACTGTGTGGAAACCACATAGTTGTGATCGTCGCTGTAAGTCAACAGCACCTTGCAGTCCTCGTCAACCGGAACCGGTTTTCCGGAGCCGAAGGTTTTTGCATCCGCATCGCCGGACAATACTGTCTGCTGCGCGGCGTTGTCCATTGCCGTGACTGCCAGCTGATAGGGGTTATACAGAAAAATGCTGTCGCCGGCATTTTCATACAGCGGTGCCTTTTCCTGCCTGGTGCCTGTGACGGTTCCTTTGAAACCGTCGGGAAGCTGCCACTGCGTGTGACGCGGAAGCGGGATATCCGCAGCTATTTGATACGCGGCGTCCGGGGCATACTTTGCCGTTACACCGTCATCATAGGTAAAGCTTTTTCCGCTGCCGATCGCTGACAGCTGTGCATAGGTATAGATTTGGATTTTTCCGTTGGCGTATGCTGCTTTCTTGTCGGAAGACGACGCATCACCGGCGCCGGTACCGGCATTGTCACCGACTGTCTGCTGCACCGAGGCAACCTGCGCTGTCGTCATCACATTTCGGATCGTGTCCGATAAAAGCGGCGTCAGCGTGTTGCAGCCGGTCAAGAGCGCCAGCAACAAAGAAAGCAAACCAACTGTTTTCTTCATAGAACAACCTCCTGTCATAAAAAATTATAAAAAAAAACACGATTTGCACGCCAAAAAACAGCACAGATGGACACACCGTGCTTGTTTGTCAGTTGGCTTTATACAAATCGTGATAATAAACGCAGAAAAAGGACGCAGTTACTCCTTGCTTGCTTGCTGGCTGGCTGGCTGGCTGGCTGGCTGGCTGGCTGGCTGGCTGGCTTGCTGGCTTGCTGGCTTGCTGGCTTGCTGGCTTGCTGGCTTGCTGGCTTGCTGGCT
>CAMKOU010000066.1 GCA_946414505.1 uncultured Clostridia bacterium
CGTCCGCCATGGCGATCAGCATTTTGCGGATGTTTTCCGCCTGCTGCTCCTCACGCGTGGAGTAGGGGATTTTGGAAATTTTGGTCACGCCGTCGATCAGCTTGGCGACGTCGTTGCCAAAGCGCTTGCGGATCTCGTCGAGAGAGACAATGGTGTCCTCCACCACGTCGTGCAGCAGCGCGCCGCAGATGCTGTCGGTGTCCAAGCCCAGCTCGGCGACGATACACGCCACCGAGGTGGGATGCAAAATATACGGAATGCCCGACACGCGGCGCTGGTCACCGTGGCTTTTTTCCGCAAATTGATAGGCTTCGCTGATCTTCCGGATATCGTAGCTGTTTCCTGATTTATCCAGTATATTTAACAGCTCGTTAAAGTCCTGATAGTGCGCCACATGAGAAAATCTGCCCATTATGTCACCTCTCTGAGTTTTTTGATGATGGTTGCCGTTTCCAGATCCACCTTGCCGCTGACGGGGTTGAGAAGGATCCGGGCGCTTTTCAGCCCTTCCTCGATGCGGATCAGCCCCAGCTCGTTCATCGCCTCGAGCGCGACGCGGATCCTGCCGTAGGAAATGCGGTTTTGCAGGCGGCTGACCAGGGTTTCCGCCGCGTGGCGGTAGCCGTTATGCTCGCGCAAAAAGCGATACAGCAGCGCAAAGTCGTTGCGGTCAGGCAAAAGGTCCCGCAGCTGTTTCCGGCTGAGACTGCCGCCGCGGCAAAAGCATTCAAACACGCGCTTGCCGGTGAGGATCTCCTGCGGGTTTTCGCTGTGCGCCTTGACGTCCTTTATGATCACGGACACCGAGCGCTTGTTGTTGTACTCGTTGATATCCAGCGTGGCGGCAATGTCGAGCAGCTCGCCCTTTTCATAGGGAAATTCGTCGGTGGAGGTAAAAAACAACATCGCCGACATGGTCACTCCACCGCGTGTCAGCACCAGCCGCAGGTGTTTGTTGTTCGACAGCGGTACTATGTTGGTGAGCACCATGTTATAAAAGCCAAAGACCGGCGTGGGATTGCCGGCGCCGTAGGGCTGCAGCACGGCAAGCTCCTCCACCAGCTCCACACTGATGGCGGAGGGATTGAGCTTGCAGTCGATATGCAGGCAGTCAAACGGCATATCGTCCATGGCGTCCGCTACCTCGTTGATTCGTTTTCGGAATACATCTATATTTTGAGACGGTATCGACAGCCCCACCGCCATGGGGTGTCCGCCGTAGTGATCCAGTAAATCGGCACACGCCGCCACGGCGTCCACCAGGGAAAAGCCCTCGACGCTTCTGCCGGACGCCTTTGCCCGGTCGCCGTCGCGCGACAGAATGATGGTCGGCTTTCCGTATATTTCACGAATCCGCGCCGCGACGATGCCCACCACGCCCTGGTGCCAGCTTTCGCCGTCGATGACCAGCACCTTGTCCATCACCAGTGACGGATCGCGCCGCACGCGCTCGTCGATTTTTTCGATGATCGTACTTTCGATCTGCCGCCGCTCGGTGTTGTCATAATCCATGGCAACGGCGATTTTTTCCGCTTCCTCCCTGTCCTCGGTCAGCAGCAGCTCCACGGATTTTCCCGAAAGTCCCAGCCTGCCGACCGCATTGATGCGCGGCACCAGCGTATAGGACACGTTGCCGGCGGTCAGTTGCCGGTTGGCGAGACCGGAGGTGCGGATCAGCGCCTCGATACCGGCGCGGTCGGTGTGCATCAGGCTTTGCAGACCGCGTTTGACAAACACGCGGTTTTCACTTTTTAAGTCCACGATGTCGCCGATAGTGCCCAAACTGAGCAGATCGGCGTAATTGTCGAGCAGCACATCGACGTCGCAATAGGCTCCCTCGAGCGCCATCATCAGCTTAAACGCCACACCCACGCCCGACAGCTGCTTAAAACGGGCGGGACAGTCGGCGCGGTGCAGATCTACCACGGCGCACGCGTCGGGAAGCACCTCCTGCGGTTGGTGGTGGTCGGTCACCACGGTGTCGATGCCGAGCGACTTGGCATAGCGGATCTCCTCCACGGCGGCAACACCGTTGTCCACCGTGACGATCAGCTGCACGCCCTTTTGGTGCAGCGCATCCACCGCCGCCATGTTCATGCCGTAGCCCTCCGCCTCGCGCGAGGGGATGTAATACATCACCCGGGCACCGGCGGCTTCCAGATAAGAGTACAGCAGCGCGGTGGAGGTGACGCCGTCGGCGTCATAGTCGCCGTACACACAAATAAACTCGCCGTTGTCGATGGCAGCCTGCACGCGTTTACACGCCTTGTCCATATCCTTGATGGTAAAGGGATCGTCGATTTCACAGTCGTTGTTCAAAAAATCGACAATGTCCTCCTGTGATGTAATATGTCTGATTTGGAGCAACATGGCAATAATGCCCGGAAGCCCATATTGATTTTGCAATTTGTTTGCCGCATTGCGGTCGAACGGGGCAATTGTCCAAAGCTTCAACTCGTCGCATCCTTTCTGTATCAGTAATCAGTCGTCAGTCATGCGGCTTCGCCGCAATTCATGTTCCGCAGGAACAATTTATGGCACAGCCAATTCATGCGCGTAAGCGCTATTCATTCTTGCATAAAAGTTAAGTCATAACGGCAAACGCTGCACATACTGTAACCGTTGGAGCAGGAATGAATGGAACCTTGCGGTTCATGAATTGTTTCAAAGAAACATGAATTGTTGCAGGCAACATGAAATGATTGGCTCCGCCAATCATACATTACGCATTACGCATTATCGAGCATATCCCTTGCGTGCGACAGCGCCGCCTCGGTGATGTTGACGCCGCCGATAATACGCGCCAGCTCGTGCACCCGTGCGTCTCGGTCAAGGGGATTGACCACGGTGAAGGTTCTGCCCTGCTCCACGCGCTTTTCGATGAGATAGTGATGATCCGCCAGCGCCGCGATCTGCGCCTGATGGGTGACGCACAGCACCTGGCTGTCGCGCGACACCTCGCGCAGCTTCAAGCCGACCTTTTCGGCGGCAGAGCCGGAAATGCCCGTGTCCACCTCGTCAAAAATCAGGGTGCCCACGTCGTCGGTGGCGGCGAGAACGGTTTTGATGGCGAGCATCATGCGCGACAGCTCACCGCCGGAGGCGATTTTTGCCACCGGGCGCGGCGTTTCGCCGGGATTGGCGGATATCAGCAGCTCCGCCTTGTCAATGCCCTCGGCGCCGAGTGCGGTTTCTTCAAACTGCGGCACCAGTTCCACATTGGGCATATTTAAAAACTGCATTTCTTTTTTGACCTTGGCGGCAAAATCGGCGGCGGCGGCACGGCGCTGCTGCCGCAGCTCCGTTGCCAGCGCCAGCGCTTCCTCTTTTGCCTGTGCGCAGGCGGTTTCCAGCGCGTCGCGGTTTTTATCATAGTTTAACAGCGTCTCCAGCCGCGTCTGCATCTGCTCCGCCAAAGCCGGCAGCTCGTCGGCGGCGCAGTTGTATTTGCGCGTCAGCCTGCCCAGCAGGTCGAGCCGTTCTTCAATTTCCTCCAACCGCTGCGGGTCGCTTTCCAAATTGTCGATCGCGTCATTGATTTCCTCGGCGCAGTCGCGCAGATTATAGTAGATATCGGTCAGACGGCTGCTCAAATCCACGTAGCTTTGGTTGTAGGCGGCGGCATTTTGCAGCGCGGTCGCGGCAATATCCACCGCTTCGGCGCCGCCGTCGGCATCCTCGCCCTCGAGCATTTGCTTCGCCTTGTGCAGCAGAGAAAAGATTTTTTCAAAGTTCAGCAGCGCACCGCGCTCCTCCTCCAGCTGCTCCTCCTCGCCGGGTTGAACGTCTGCGTCAAACAGCTCCGCAGCCTGAAACTGCAGCAAGTCAATCTCGCGCAGGCGTTCGCTCTCGTCGGAATTTGCTTCGTTTAATTTCTTTTGAAGAATTTTATAGGCGTGGTATTTGTCGGCATACTGCGCCTTCAGCGCCTGCAAGCCGCCAAAGCTGTCGATGTAGCCGAGGTGCGAATCGACGGAAAACAGCTCGTAGCTTTCGTGCTGACCGTGGATGTTGATGAGATACGGCGACAGCGTGCGCAGCATCGACAACGTGGCAGGTCTGCCGTTGATTTTGCAGCTGCCCTTGCCGCTCGCGCTGAGCGTGCGCTGCAACAGCAGCACGCCGTCGTCAAGCGTGTAGCCCAGCTCGGTCAGTTTATTTTCGACAGAAGCATTCACATCCTCAAACTGCGCGCTGACAAAGGCGCTGGTCTCCCCCGTGCGGATGATGTCCTTGGAAGTGCGCTGCCCCATGATGGCGTTGATGGCGTCGATGATGATACTTTTACCGGCGCCGGTCTCACCTGTCAGCACATTGAGTCCGTCTTCAAAGTCGATGGATGTTTTTTCGATGACCGCGATGTTTTCGATGTATAAAAGCTTTAGCATACGCTGCTCCCAACCTTTATGATTTCATGATATATTGCTTTAATGACTCCGTCAGCGCCGCCGCGCTGTCACCTGTGCGGCAGGCGACAAAAATGGTGTCGTCGCCCGCGATGGTGCCGACGATCGCGGCGTTCTCGGTGGAATCCATCGCCGCGCAAACGGCGTTTGCCATGCCGCTGAGGGTTTTGATGACCACCAAATTTTGCGCGGTTTCCACAGAAATGACCGAGGTGGTAAACAACCGCGTAAAGCCTGTGCGCAGATCGGCGTTGCGGTTGGCGGCGGACAAATAGCGATACTTACCGTCGCTGCCCAGGGTTTTGACGAGCCGCAGATCCTTGATGTCGCGCGAGATCGTCGCCTGCGTCGCCTTGTAGCCGGCTTCCTTGAGACGGGCAATGATTTCGTCCTGCGTTTCCACAGGATATTCGGAAACAATTTCCAGAATTTTGGCATGTCTTCCGCTTTTCATCATAGTTCCCTCTCTTTCAGCTTTTCGTTTAATTTCTGATAGAAATTGCGCTGTTTCACCGAAAGCATGGTCAGCTGCTGTTTGGCACGGCGCACCAGCACCGTGTCGGCTTCGGTGATGTTGATATTGGTGTCGCCGTCGATGCTCAGCACGCAGCCGCAGCCCGGCGGGATCTTGACGGTCACGCTGAGCTCGCTTGCCGCGTCGAACACCACCGAACGGGAAAACAGCGAATGCGGACATACGGGCGTCATCAAAATACATTCCATGCCCGGCGCCACAATGGGACCGCCTGCCGACAGGGAATAGGCAGTGGAGCCGGTGGGCGTGGAAAACAGCAGTCCGTCGGCGCGGTAGCGCGACACCTCCTCACCGCCGACGCTGAGGGTAAAATCGACGATTTTGGAAAGCGCGGAATGTGTCACGACCGCGTCGTTGACCGCTAAAAAGCGCTTGGAACCGCCCGGCTTGCGCACCTCGACCTCGAGCACGAGCCGCTGCTCGGTCGTGTAACCGCCGGAAATCAGCTTTTTCAAATCGCCGATTTCGTCGATCTCCACATCGGCGGCAAAGCCGAGTCTGCCGACGTTGACACCGATGAGCGGCGTACCGGTACAGGCAGCGTATTTGGCGGCATGGATGATGGTGCCGTCGCCGCCGACGGTGACGGCCATGTCCGCCGCTTCAAACAGCTGCTCCGGTGTTTTGGCAAAAACAACGCTGCTGTCGCAGAATATCTGCGCACAATCGGGCGGCATGAGCACCTGCGCGCCCTCCTGCCGCAGCATTTGCGTCATTTGTGCCGCGCAAACGATCGCCTTTTCTTTACTCAGGTTGACGATAATGGCTATTTTCATAGTTACCTCTGTGTAGGGGCGAGCATGGCTCGCCCGTGATACCGTCATATTCTATCTGCGGGCGAGCCATGCTCGCCCCTACAATTTTATCCATCCAGCGCTTCATGCGAACGGCGGACTAAGTCCGCCGGCGTGACGTCGGTATACGACTTGGGTGCGTCGGACTTTTGCAGGTGGATCAGGTATTCGATATTGCCCTCGGGTCCTTTGATGGGCGAATAGTCGAGATGCAGCACATCGTAACCGTTTTGCAGGCAAAAATCGTAAATGCCCTGCACCACCTCCACATGCACCGCCGGATCACGGACAACGCCCTTTTTGCCGACCTTGTCCCTGCCTGCCTCAAACTGCGGCTTGATCAGGCACACCGCCTGCGCGTTGTCCGCGAGCAGCTCACGCGCCACGGGCAGCAGCAGCCGGAGCGAAATGAAGGATACGTCGATCGAGAAAAAGTCGATCGGGTCGGGCACCTGCTCGCGCGTGACATGGCGCATGTTGGTGCGCTCGAGATTGACCACGCGTTCATCGTTGCGCAGCTTCCACGCCAGCTGTCCGTAGCCGACGTCGATCGCGTACACCCTTTTGGCGCCGTTTTGCAGCATACAGTCGGTAAAGCCGCCGGTGGACGCGCCGATGTCCATGGTCGTTTTGCCCTGCAAATGAAGGTTGAACTGATCCATTGCCTTTTCGAGCTTTAATCCGCCGCGGCTGACATATTTCAAGCCGCTGCCGCGCACCTCGATCGCGGCGTTTTCGTCGTAGGACGTGCCGGGCTTGTCAGCCTTTTGGTTGTCCACATACACCTGCCCCGCCATGATGATCGCCTTGGCTTTTTCACGGCTTTCGGCAAAGCCCTTTTCATGTATTAAAATATCCAGTCGTTTCTTCATCCTGTAAATCCCTTGTGATAACCTCCGCCATGCCGTCGCTGTCGAGCTTGAGCATGGCAAGCGCCTCGTCAACCGACATTTGCTTCACAAATTCGTCGCCGATCGCCTTGATGTGGTAGCGCCCTTTAAAGCCGCGAAAACCCACCAAATCCGAAAAATTACGGGCAATACCGCCGTTTTTGACGCCTTCCTCAAAAAACCAGATCTCGCGGAAGCGCGACGCGAAAAACACCGCCTCGCGGCTGACGGGCTTGATTTTGCACAGCTTTAAAATACAGATGTCCAAGCCCTGCTCCGCCAAAATGGTACGCGCCTTGCAGGCATAGGAAAACAGTCTGCCGTAGGTCACGATCAAATAGTGCGCGTTGGGGTTGCCGTAGATGTTGTAGTCGATGCTCTCCTCGCCGAAATCTTTGGGACGGTATAGCTCGCCGCCGCGCGGATAGCGCACCGCCGCCAAGCCCTTTTGCAGATACAGCGCCGTGTGCAGCGACTTGCGCATCCCTTCAAAGTAGCACGGTGAATAGATCACGGCGCCCGGAATGGTATTGAGCATACTCACATCAAACACGCCCTGGTGGGTCTCGCCGTCGCTGCCGACGATGCCGGCGCGGTCGATGGCAAGCACCAGATGGTTGTCGCCGAGCGCGGCGTCGTGGATCAGCTGGTCGTAGGCGCGCTGCAAAAAGGTGGAATACACGGCAAACACGGGGCGGTACCCCTTGGAAGCGAGTCCGCAGCCAAAGGTGACGGCGTGCTCCTCGGCAATGCCCACGTCAAAAAAGCGGTTTTTATGCGTTTTCGCAAAGTCCGACAACCCCGTACCGGTCGCCATCGCCGCCGTGATCGCGCAAATCTTGTCGTCCTTGTCGGCAAACGTACACAGCGCCTTGCCGAACTCCGCGGAAAAGCCCTTGTGGCTCGACATCGGCTCGCCCGAATCAATATCAAACTGCCCGATACCGTGAAACTCGCCCGGTTTGTCCTCGGCAGGGCGATACCCCTTGCCCTTTTTGGTGACAACATGCAGCAAAACGGGAGAATTCACCTTTTTCGCTGCCAAAAACGCGTTTTCCAGCTCCTCCACATTGTGCCCGTCGATCGGTCCCAGATAGGTGAAGCCGAAGCAGTCAAATAAGGTATTTTTATAAACGATATTTTTTATTTTCGACTTGCTGCGCCGCAAAAGGCCCTTCATCAGCCGGCCCAGCAGCGGGATGTGCGACAAGCCGCGCTCGGTCACCTTTTTGACGCGAATGTACCACGGTTGGATGCGCACGGTGGTGAGGTAACGCGGAATGGCGCCCACATTTTTGGAAATCGACATCTTGTTGTCGTTGAGCACCACAATAAAGTTTTTATTGAAGCGTCCCGCATTGTTCATCGCCTCGAACGCCAGACCGCCCGTCAGCGACCCGTCGCCGATCACGGCGATGGTGTGACTGTTCTCGCCGCGCATCGCCTTGGCGTTGGCAATGCCAAACGCTGCCGAAATAGAGGTGCTGCTGTGGCCGGTGTTGAAGTCGTCGTAGGGACTCTCCTCTTTTTTGGGAAAGCCCGACACGCCGTCCTTTTGCCGCAGAGTGTCAAAGCTGTCAAACCGCCCCGTGAGCAGCTTGTGGGTATAGCTTTGGTGGCCGACGTCCCACACCACGCTGTCCTTGGGAAAATCAAACACGCGGTGCATGGCGACCGTCAGCTCCACCACGCCCAGATTCGGCGAAAGGTGACCGCCGTTAACGGAAACCACCTCCACCAGCTTGTCCCTGATCTCACTGCAAAGCGCGTCCATCTGCCGCTCGTCCACACGCTTGACGTCGTGCGAAAATTTAATTGTCGAGAGAATGGGATATTCACTCATACTACCAATTCCTAAAACAATTTTACACAAACGTATATTCTCAGTTTTTCCGCTGTGCCAGCGCCAATGCCAGATCCGTCAGCGGTTGTGTGTCGCCCATAAAACGGCGCAGCGCCCCCACCGCCTGCGCGGTGTAATTGTCCACCATCTGCTTGCTGCGCTGCAAGCCGAGCAGCGACACGAAGGTGGATTTTTGGTTTTCTTCGTCGCTGCCGACGGGCTTGCCGAGCACCTCGTCGGTGGAGGTGCAGTCGAGAATATCGTCCTGGATTTGAAACGCAAAGCCGATGCATTCGCCGTATTCGGACGCCGCGCGGATTTTTCCTTCGTCGGCATGTGCCGCCAAACAGCCCAGCTCGCACGCCGCCTGGATCAGGCAGGCGGTTTTTTTGCCGACCAAATCGTTGAGCACATCGTAGGTAACGCGTTGGTTTTCACTTTGCAGGTCGATCACCTGACCGCCGACCATGCCCGACGCACCGGCATAACGCGCCAAAACAGCGGCAGCGCGGCGACATGTCTTGTCGCCCACCAATGCAGCGGTGTCGTCGCTGGTGAGAATGTCAAACGCGAGGGTGAGCAGCGCGTCGCCGGCCAGCAGCGCCGTGTCCTCACCGAACATCTTGTGGTTGGAGGGCTTGCCGCGGCGCAGATCGTCGTCGTCCATGCACGGCAGATCGTCGTGGATCAGCGAGTAGGTGTGCACCATCTCTACCGCACAGGCAAAGGGCAGCGCCGTTTCGGGCTTGCCGCCGCACAGGGCGTTAAACTCCATGACCAGCATCGGCCGCACGCGCTTTCCGCCGGCCTCCAGGCTGTAGCGCATGGCTTCCACGAGCTTGCGCTCGCGGCAATCGGCAGAGGGAAGATAGTCGTAGAGCGCTTCTTCGATCGGTTGTAAAAATCGGTTATTCATTGCCTGCCTCCGTCATAAACCGTGCCAGCGTTTCGTTGGCGTCATTGACTTTGTCCCGGTAGCCGTCCAGCATCTGCATACAATACGCCAGCAGCTCGCACGCACGCGCATAAACCTGCACGCACTCGCTCATGGGCAAAGCGTCGTTTTCCAGTTGATGTATCGCCTGTTCGAGCAGGGTGTTTGCCTGCTCGAGCGTCATTTTTTCGTCCATGACATCACCTTTATTGTAGAGTGGAGAGTGGAGAGTGGAGAGTGGAATAAAGGCAATACCGCATAATTCAGGTGTGCGGATTGCACAGCCAGATTTTTCGTC
>CAMKOU010000067.1 GCA_946414505.1 uncultured Clostridia bacterium
GACAGCGTAAGGTCACGAACGACTCCTGTCCGCGTTAAGTTGTTGTCATTGCCCTCGGAGGAAGGCTTATGGTGCTGTCTGCAACGTTTTGAGCCAGACCCGCGGATAGGAAATCATTCGTTTCCTAGATAAATACGGTTTGATAGGTCAGCGCGGCTCGGGCGAGCGATGCTCGCCCCCACCGCTCATAGCTTCTCCAGCAGCTTCGGAAACACCGCAAGCGTGCGCCGCAGGATGCCCTGCATATACGCCAGCGCGGTGCCGTAGTTGGTGAACGGCACGCCGCTGTCGGCGGCAAAGCGGCGGCGATAGGCGACCTCGCGCTCGTTGAGCATACAGCCGCCGCAGTGGATCACCAAATCAAACGGCGACAAATCGTCGGGAAAGCCCCTGCCCGAGGCGGTTTCTATTATAATGTCTTTTTGGGTGTAGGCTTTGAGCAACCGCGGCAGCTTGACGGTGCCGATGTCGTCGCACTGGCGGTGGTGGGTGCAGCCCTCCGCGATCAGCACGCGGCTGCCGTTTTGCAGCGTTTCAATTGCCGCCGCGCCCAAAACGGCGGTTTCCAAAAAGCCCTTGTAGCGCGCCATCAAAATCGAAAACGACGTCAGCGGCACGGTTGCGGGCACGATGTCCTTGACCTTGCCGAACGCCTGGCTGTCGGTGATGACGAGCCGCAGCGGCGCGCCGAGCTTTTGCAGCGTGAGCGCCAGCTCGGCGTCGCGGCAAACGACCGGCACCGCGCCCGCGTCGAGCAGGTCGCGGATGGTCTGCTGCTGGGGCAGGATCAGCCTGCCCTTGGGCGCCGCCTTGTCGATCGGCACCACCAGCACCGCCACATCGCCCGTCTGCACCAAATCGGCGCAGATGGGCTTTTCTTCGCCGCCTTTCACCAAATGCGCGACGGTCTCTTTTAATACATGGATATTGGTGCCGTGCAGCGCGCTGACGGCAATGCCGTCGGGATATGCCGCCCCTGTCAGATCGCTTTTGTTGTAGGCGATGACGCAGGGGATATTTTTTTCGCGAAACAGCGCGAGCAGCTGTTCGTCCGCGGCGGTCTTGCCGGCGGTGCCGTCCACCACCAGCACCGCGATATCCACGCGGCGCAGCACCTCCTTGGCGCGGCGCACGCGTTCTGCGCCCAGCGCACCCTCGTCGTCAAAGCCGGGGGTGTCGATGATCATCACGGGACCGAGCGGCAACAGCTCCATCGCCTTGGACACCGGGTCGGTGGTGGTGCCCTTGACGTCGGACACGACCGAAAGCCTTTGCCCGGTAAAGGCGTTCACCAGGCTCGACTTGCCGGCGTTGCGCCTGCCAAAAAAGCCGATATGGATGCGCTCGCCCGAGGGCGTGGCATTGAGGGACATACAATCACCTTCTTATTATTATAGAGTTGAGTGTGGAGTGTGAAGCGTTAAATGACGGCAGTAAAAAACTGACAATCTGAAATATTCCACTCTTAACTCTCCACTCTCCACTCTTAAAATCTAAAATCGCGCTTGCCGTCGTTTTTGATTTCCTCAATATACCGGGCGGCGATTTGTCTGACCTTTTCCTTCGGGATATTGTGCAGCTGCTCGGCGATCACCTTTTCGCCGATGGCGCGGGTTTCGGGCGAGGCGTAGTCCACTAAGTATTCCTCCAAGGTCATGAGGGCGTTCGGATGGCAGCAGTTTTGGATCTGGCCGCTTTTGCACAGCGCCATAAAGCGGTCGCCCGTGCGTCCCTCGCGGTAGCAGGCGGTGCAGAACGACGGGATGTAGCCCAGCTCCATCAGCCAGCGCACGACCTCGTCGAGCGTGCGGCGGTCGGAGACGTCGAACTGCGCGGAGTTGTCCTCTTCCTTTTCCTCCTCCACATAGCCGCCGACGCTGGTGCGCGAACCGCCGCTGATCTGCGAAATGCCGAGGCGCAGCGCCTTTTCGCGCACCTTGGCGCTTTCGCGGGTGGAGATGATCATGCCCGTATACGGCACGGCGATGCGGATGATGGCGATCAGCTTGGCAAAGGTGTCGTCGTCGATGCCGTTGTCAAAGTCGCCGGGGTCGATGTCGTCGGCAGGCTGGATGCGCGGCACGCTGATGGTGTGGGGGCCTACGCCGTGGACGGCCTCCAGATGCTCAGCGTGCATCAGCAGGCCTGCCAGCTCGTAGCGGTACAGCTCCAGGCCGAACAGCACGCCCAAGCCCACGTCGTCGATGCCGCCCTCCATCGCGCGGTCCATCGCCTCGGTGTGGTAGTTGTAGTTGTGCTTGGGGCCGGTGGGATGCAGCTGCTCGTAGCTCTTTTTGTGGTAGGTCTCCTGAAACAGGATATAGGTGCCGATGCCCGCGTCGTGCAGCTTTTTGTAGTTTTCCACCGTGGTGGCGGCAATGTTGACGTTGACGCGGCGGATGGCGCCGTTTTTGTGCTTGATGGAATAGATGGTGTCGATGCATTCGAGGATATACTCGATCGGGTTGTGGACGGGATCCTCGCCTGACTCGATGGCAAGGCGCTTATGCCCCATGTCCTGCAGGGCGATGACCTCCGCCCTGACCTCCTCCTGCGTCAGCTTTTTGCGGCAGATGTGCTTGTTTTTGGCGTGATAGGGGCAGTAGACGCAGCCGTTGACGCAGTAGTTGGACAGGTACAGCGGCGCAAACATGACGATGCGGTCGCCGTAAAAATCCTTTTTGATCTGCTCGGCGAGCGCGTAGATCTCCTGTAGTTTCGTCTCGTCCTCACACGCGAGCAGCACGCTTGCCTCGCGGTGCGAAATGCCCTTGCGCAGCTTCGCCTTTTCGATGATCGCGTCGATCAGGGCAAGGTTGTCCTTGTTTTCGTCGGCGTAGCGCAGGGTCGCCTGAATTTCTTCGTCGTTGATAAATTCCTCCGCCTTGAGGGATTTTGGTTCGTAAATAGCCATGGTTTCGTTCTCCTTCTATGTGTTACGTGTTAACGGTCAGGGTAGTCTCCGCGGTCGGTGACGATTTGATAGCCGATGCCGCGCATACGCGCCGCCAAACAGCGGATGCACGCGGCGGCTTCGTCGCCCGTGCAGATCTTGTTGTCGTACAGCGAATAGTCCTTGCGGTGCTCCTCCGGCGACAAATTGGGCATGACGACGTTGGCGCCGTGCAAAATGCCCATTTCCCTGCCCTTGGGATGGATGGTGCCGAGCGCCGTGGTGGCAGGCAGCAGGATCTGCGGGTGCATGAGGCGGATGACAGAAAGCAGCGTCAGCGTCAGCTCCAAGCTGCCCGCGGGACGATCGCGAAACGGCGTGTCCTTGTGCGGAATGAACGGGCCGATGCCGCACATTTGCGGCTGCAAGCGCTGCAAAAACAGCAGGTCGTCCGCCAAGTTGGCGGTCGTTTGGTAGGGCGAGCCGACCATAAAGCCCGCGCCGGTTTGAAAGCCCAGCCGTTTCAGGGCGAACAGCTGCCGCTGCCGCTCTTCCGCGCGCATAGTTGCCGGGTGCAGCCGCGCGTAGTGGGCGGCGTCGGCGGTTTCGTGGCGCAGCAGGTAGCGGTCGGCGCCGGCTTCGCGCAGCCGTTGAAAGCTCGCCTCGCCGCGCTCGCCGAGCGAAAGGGTGACGGCGCAGTCGGGATATGCCTGCTTGATGCTACGCACGATAGCGGTCATGACCGCGTCGGTAAAGTATCCGTCCTCGCCGCCCTGCAACACAAAGGTGCGAAAGCCGAGGGCGTAGCCCTGTTCGCAGCAGGACAAAATCTGTTCGGGCGTGAGGCGGTAACGCACGGCGTTTTGGTTGGAGCGCCGCAGACCGCAGTAGTAACAGTCATTTTTGCACACGCTCGACAGCTCGATCAAGCCGCGGATAAAAATGCGGTTGCCGAACTGCGTCCGCGCCGTTGCCTGCGCCGCTTTTCGCAGCGCCTCGCGGTCGCTGTCCGTGAGGTTGTCGAGCAAAAAAATCAGCTCGTCACGCGCGGCGGTGTGTTCGGTTGTCAGTTTTTGAATAATATCTTGGTTGTTCATTTTTTGGAATAGGCGGTTTTCACCGTGGCGCCGGGCAGTCTGCCGAGCCGCCCGGAAATGTTGTTGATGACGTTCAGCTCCGCGTCCACCACCACGCTGATGATGCTGATGTTCTTTTCGCGGTAGGGTATGCCCATCCTGCCGATGATGCTGCCGGCGGCGGCATGTAAGATCTCGTTGATAGCGGGCACGCAGGACGGCTCCTCCACAATAACGGAGATCACCGCTACGCGCGTGTCTGCCGGGGGTGTGTTCATGGAATCCCTTCTTTTATAGGCAATACCGCACAATTCAGGTGTGCGGATTGCGCAGCCAGATTTTTCGTCAGAGTGTACAAATAATCAGTGCGCATACTGACGTATGCGTGCTGATTTTTGGACACTATGACGGAATAAGATGCAAGCAAGGCGTGCACCGCGAATTGTGCGGTGTTGCCTATAGTAAAATAAGCGGCGGAAACCGAAATTTCCGCCGCCGAAAACAGCCATGCTGACGCACCCGGATATCCGGGTGTGTGAAACAAGGTCTCGGCGTCAATGAAATTTCCGCGTTGAGCTTATTGCTATTCTGTTATTTAAAATCCGCCGCTGCTGTTGCCTCCGCCGGAGTGACTGCTGCCGCCCGAGGAGCTGTCGCTGCTCCGCTGGATGGTGCGCACGGTGGTGTGCTGGGTGACAAAGTCATCCTGCGCCTCGGTGAGCTGCACGCTGCTGTTGGCAGCCAGGTCGTAGGTGCCGGACTTGCCCATATTTTTATAGCGCGACTTGTTCACAAAGAAGAATATCAAGCCTGCCGCAACCGAAAGAAGCCCTGCGATCCATCCATACTTTTGCAGTGAAAGCAAGATGGGACTGGTTTTTCCCATGTCGTGAACTTCCACCGCTTTATTGATAAACTGCATCGTCGCGCCATACATATCGTCCTTGTTGAGATACGGGCGCATCGCCTGCTTGATGATATCATAGCGGGAAGAATCCTTAAAATACGCTCTGACGTCGCCGTAGGTCAGTATGTCGCGCTTATTGGAACCGCGGTCAATAACCAGCATGATCGCATCATATTGAAAGCCCTGCCTGTCGTAGTACGCGTTATAGTGACTTTCCAAATCCTCGTCGGACACGATGCCGTCGTTGGAGGTGTGAACGATAAATTGCCAGCCGGTGGTTTTTCCTGCGTTGTCCAACGCCGCCTTCAGCTCGGCGGTTTGGCTTGCGTCAAAAACCCCTGCGTCGTCGGTGAGCGCATAGGTAGCGGAACCTGCGGCAAAGGCACTGAACACCGCCGCGCCGATCAGCAGCAGTGCAAACAGGAGTGCCGCAGCTCTCATGGTCACTTTTTGTATCATAAGAACAACATACCTCCTAACACGCCCAACACAAACACCAGCACCGCCACGATCGCGGCGCCTGCCGCCAGCTTGCCTGCCGCCACCGGCAAATGGCCGTATGCCTTGCCGGTTTGACCGTTGATGGCAAAGGGGATGATCTCGCCGTTGTATTTGTAGGTAACCATCCACACGGGCAGGAGATTGTAGGTGTACGCCGCCAGATCGGTGTGCTCGTTAAAGCTGTCTGTTTCGATGATGTCGTAGCCCTCCATGGTGTTTTTGAGCACCTGCTCGGTGTATTCGTGCATTTTTTGCTCGATGACAGGCTCCACGTCCTTCTTTTCCAAATCGCGTTTTTCCGCCTGGAAGCCCGACAGGTAACTCATGGCAAAGGGCACCGCCTTGCCCATGTCGTAGGGGTGCACGCTTTGCAGCATGTCACGGCTTTCGCTTTTCAGCGCACGTTCAAACACGTTGCGGATCTGCACGTTGCCGCCGCGCGCCACGTGATAAATGCGGGTTTCGGTGCATTCCTTGTTGCCCGTCGTCCATGTGCGGATCTTTTTGCCCGTGGCGGTCATGTGGGCGGTTTTTTGCTCGTCGGCGAACCAGTAGGGGAAATACACGCCGTTGAGCTTTTCAAACTGCTCCTTGCCCGCAAAGCCCTTGGGTAAAAACCACTTTTTGCCGCACATCTCCAAAAAGCGCTCGATCGCCTTTTCCTTGGACAGCTCAAAGGGGATCACCCTGTCGGGATTAAACTCACCCGACAAACGGCTGCCGAGCACAACGGGGTTGTAGCAGTAGAAGCAGGTGGTGGCAGCGGTGGTGGAGGTGGTGACGATCTCGGCGCCGCAGCTCGGGCAGGTGTAGGACACGGCATATTCGCCGCTGCCCTCGTCCGCAGCCTGCGTCTGCTGCTGTTTGGCTTCCGCGCTTCTGACCTCGCGCTCGTCGTAGGTTTCACGCTGTTCCTTTTGTTCGTTCATCTGCTGCACCTGTGCGGGTTCAAACTCGCCCAGGCAATATTCGCAGGTGAACCGCTGCTTGTCGGGATTAAACGTTAACGGTCCGTCACAATTCGGACACTTATAGTTCATAGTAGCCATATAGCTGCTCCTGTTGTTGGTTTATTGGGAAAGGAAGGGAGACCGCAGGGGTCTCCCCTACTATTGCGCATGATTATTGTTTCGTTCCGCACTCCGGGCAGAATTTTTGACCTTCGGTCAGCTGTGCGCCGCAGTTGCCGCAGAAACGCTTTTTGGGCGCTGCGGGCTTGGGGCTGCCGCACTCGGAGCAGAATTTGCCGGTGTTGACCGCGCCGCAGCTGCATGTCCAGCCGTCGGCGGGCGCTGCCTGCTGCGGAGCTGCCTGCTGCTGCTGGGGCTGCTGCGGTGCTCCGTTCTGCGGACCGTACTGGGGATTTTGCATATAGCCGCCCATCACGTTGCTGCCCATGTTTTGCGCCATGCCCATGCCGAAAAACGCGCCCATCGCGCCGCCGCTGCCCTCGTTGTGGCCTGCCGCGTTGATGCCTTCGGCAATATTCTTCGCCATGTACGCCTGCTGGTTGGCGCCGTCGCGCAGGAAGCTGACGGAAGCGCCCATTTCGGCACGCTTGTCGATGATCTCCTGGCTTTTGTCGGCGTAGGAGGGCAGACCCATGGAAACGGCGTGCACCTCAAAGCCGCGCATCTCGCGCCACTCGTCGTCGAGGGCGTCGCGCATGTACTTCGCCATCTCCTTGGACTTGGAGGTGATGAAGCTGATGCGGTTGCCGTCCGCCGAATACTGGTTGAACGCGGTGCCCAGCTCGGTCACGAATTCCTCGTTGTACTGGCGGATAAACTCGCCCTCAAAATCGAGCGCGCGGTTTTCGGTGATGATCTCGGTGGGGATGACCTCCTGATAGAACTTGAAGGGGTCGGTGATTTTGATCGAGTATGAGCCGTG
Organism: uncultured Clostridia bacterium; assembly: GCA_946414505.1. GTDB lineage: Bacteria > Bacillota > Clostridia > Oscillospirales > Acutalibacteraceae > Ruminococcoides. The sequence continues at coordinate 7,271 of CAMKOU010000067.1, forward strand.
CAAACGCATGAACAGCTCCGCCTCGTAATAGCTGTCGTAATACTGCACCGGGGTGGTGGTGCCGAATTTCAGGTTTTTGATCTCCTTGAGGTTGATGTAGAATACGTGCTGCGACTGAGAAGAAACGCCGCCGTATTTGATACGGGAAAAGCTCTCCTTGATGGCATCGCCGAACTGTCCGTTGAACAGAGAGGGCATGGAGCTGTTGTCCACCTTAAAGTAGCCGGGGTCAGCGGTGTAATCGACGACCTTGCCGCCGTCTACCAAAATCATCATTTGGTTGTCGTATACGTGAATGATGGAGCCGTTGGAAACGATGTTGGACGAACCCTTTTTATTTTGGTTCTTGCCGTTTTGCGTCACGAGCTGGCCCGGAGCGATCACGGTGTGCTCGCCCATGGGCGACGGTTCGATGACTTCCAGCCAAGTGTCGGCAAGTCCGCCTGTTACGGCGTTGATCGCCGCTCTGATAATACCCATAGTGATTTTCTCCTTTGCAAAAAAAATTTGTGTACGGGCTGCAACAGATACGAATACCCGTATTATCACTATCATAATATTTTTTTGACAAAAAAGCAAGGGTTTTTTGCCTGTTTTTCATTCAAGGTGAAAGTTTCCGTCACAAAACAAAAAGGGCGTGCCGCAGCACGCCCGCCGTTTTGTGGGTCATTTGATGATATTGCGCCAGTCGAGGTCGCCGCGCTCCAAGCCGTGGATGAGCACCTCGGCGGTGGCGATGTTGGTGGCGACGGGGATGTTGTGCATGTCGCACAGGCGCAGCATGTCCATATCATTTGCCTCGTTGGGCTTTTGGTTGAGCGGATCGCGGAAGAACAAAAGCATGTCGATTTCGTTGCAGGCGATGCGCGCCGCGATCTGCTGGCTGCCGCCCTGTGCGCCCGAGAGGAATTTTTGAATGGTCAGGCCGGTTGCCTCAGACACCATTTTGCCGGTGGTGCCGGTGGCACAAAGGGCATTGCGGCTGAGTACGCCGCAGTAAGCGATACAAAACTGAACCATGAGCTCTTTTTTCTCGTCGTGTGCGATAAGTGCGATATTCATACTCTTTCCTCCAAACAATTCACAGTATTTTCAAAGTAAAAACGAATTCGATCAATGTATCAGCAAGGGCACGCGTCTGCCGTCGAGCCTGTCCGCCAAACGGTCAAATACCTGCAGTGCCGCGCTGTCCTCCAACCCTGCCGCGCCGCGCTGCATGATCACGGAGATGTCATAGGAAAACGGCACCAGTGCGATCAGCTGCGTTTGCGCCGCGTCGATCACGGCGTCCAAATCTTCATAAAAACGGAGCTTGCGAAACATTTTTCTGTCGAAGCGGTTGATCACCAGCCGCTGGTTTTCAACGCCCAGCGCCTCCAGCTTTCGGCGCACCTTCAAGCCGCCGCGCACGCTTGTCGGCTCGGCATTGGTGACGATCAGGGCTTTATCGGCAGGCGCCGACGCCGTGACAAAGCCGGAGCCGATGCCGGCGGGTGAATCAATGATAATATAATCAAAATTGTTGCGCACCGAGTCGACCAGCTGCCGGAACACCGACGGGCTGAGTTCATTTTCCGCATCAAACGGCGCTGCCATCAAATACAGGTTGGGGTTATGGGGGCTTTTGTAAATCGCCTCGCCAAAGCTGCAATTGCCGCAAACGGCGTCGGACGCGTCGAAAAGGATGTCCTGCTCAACGTCCAGCATGATGTCCAAACCGCGCATTCCGCAGTCGCAGTCGATCAGCAGCACTTTTTTCCCTTTTTTGACGAGCGCAACGGAAAGGCAGATGCACACGGTCGATTTTCCCGTGCCGCCTTTTCCCGACGCAACAACAATGACATTGTCCATATTATACTACCTCTGAATTATATTACCATAAATTTTTGTAAAATGCAATAAAAGTCAGCTGTTTTATCCCACAAAATTTTATCTCTGTTTTTAGTCATAAGTGATAAGAGCGGTCACCCGCGTGTCGCGGGAGCCAATCCGCGCGTGAAAGGTTGGAGTATTCACAATGGTTTATTTCCCGCGCTTTT